>DATJTU010000274.1:0-3110 GCA_035503015.1 Acidimicrobiales bacterium
CCTCGCGCATCACGACGGCGAGGTCGTCGAGGCTCCACCCGGTCACCACGAGCGGCGTCACCGCGCCGTCGCCGCGCAGCGTGAGCAGCAGGTGGTCGGGGCGTTCCTCGATCTCCCACTGTGAGACCCGGTCCCACCCCATGTGCTGGGCCGTCCGCCCCGGGCGCAGGACCTCGATCCCGTCGTTCGACAGCGTGATGTCGAAGATGTCGACGCGTCGCTGCCGCTTCTTCGTCAGGATCGAGACGCCCTGGATGGTCGTGGATGTCGCGGCCACCCGTGTCGTCAGCCGCCCGCCCTCGCGAGCTCGCGCAGGGGCCGGTAGCCGATGAGGGTCGCACCGGCGTCGTCGAGCGCGCGCCGCACCCAGTCCTCCTCGCGGATCATCCGGTAGTCGTCGACGCGCGCCTCCCAGTCGTCGGTGGCGAGGGAACGCAGCTCCGCGCTGTCGACGGCGGGGTGGAGGTACAGCTCGGTGACGCCGGGCCGCAGCGTGGCGAGGTCCTTCTCGAAGACCTGGCGGGACCCGACGCCGGGCACGAGGCGGAAGTGGTCGGTGAACACGGCGCCGGCCTCCGCCGCGACCTCCCGGGCGGGGAAGCCGAGGTAGCGCTCCATCGGCGGGCTCACCATGCGCAACGGCAGCCCGAACTCGACGGCCAGGTCGAGGTAGACGTCGAAGAACTCGGGACGCAGTTGCAACGTGCCCATGTGCGAGTCCACGTGGCTGACGTCGAAGCCCCACAAGATGGCGCGCTCGATCTGGGCCCGGCACTCGCGTCGCACCTCGTCGAGGTCCGCGTGGTCCCAGACGTCCTCGACCGTGCGCGGGAACCCGCCGTCCCCGCCGAGCAGCGAGGGCGCGTGCGTGATCGGCCCCCAGCGGTAGAGCTCGTACTCGGCGTTGAGGGTGAGGTGCACGCCGACGTCCTCGCCGCGGTAGCGGCTGCTCGCCTCGCGGGCCCAGGGGCACGGGACCATCAAGGTGGCGCTGGTGACTGTCCCGGTCGCCAGGCACTCGAACACGCCGACGTTCGCCGAATGGCACGACCCGAGGTCGTCGGCGTTGATGATGACCAGCTTCGCCGCCGCGTTGTACCCGAGGCGCTGGGCCAGGGTGGGCTCAGCCATTGGCTCCGGCACCCCCCGTCACCTCGGCGTCCTGCGCCTGTGCGTCGGACGCGATCTCGGCGCGGTAGGCGTCGAGCTTGGCCGTCAGCGCGGGATCGCCGACGGCGAGGATCCGCACGGCCAGCAGGCCGGCGTTGCGGGCGCCGTTCACCGCGACCGTGGCGACCGGCACCCCCCTCGGCATCTGCACGATGGAGAGGAGGCTGTCGAGGCCGTCGAGCGTGGCGAGCGCGACGGGGACCCCGATCACGGGCAGCGAGGTGACCGAGGCCAGCATCCCGGGCAGGTGGGCGGCGCCGCCCGCGCCCGCGATCACGACGCGCAGGCCGCGGCCGGCGGCCTCCTGGCCGAACGCGAGCATCTCGCGCGGTGTGCGGTGCGCCGACACGACCCGGACCTCGTGGGGGACGTCGAAGCGGTCGAGCATCTCGGCCGCGCCCTGCATCACCGGCAGGTCCGAGGAGCTGCCCATCACGACGCCGACGACCGGTGCGCGTCCGCTCACTGGTCCACCATTCCGGTCCTGGCAACCGTGAGGCTGTCAGTGCACCCCTGGTGACCGCCGGTCCATTGCCTGTGTCGCTTGCAGCTCGACTGCCATCGTGAGACCTGCGAGGGCCGGCGGCCCAGGACGTGCCGACTGGCAATAGGGCTGAGCGCCCCAGAGCGCCGATCAGTGAGCGACCGGCAGACACGTCCTTGGACCACCGGGTGCTTCCCCACTGGGCTATCAGCGAGGAGGCTGACATGGAGAATGACACGTCCCGCTTCGGCGGGGTGGACTGGGCGACCGACAACCATTTCGTTGCAGTCGTCGATCAGCGTGGAGCGCCGGTCGACGAGTTCGAGGTCGAACACAGCGCCGCGGGCCTCGAATTGCTCTGTCAACGGCTCAAACGCCACGCCGTTGGCCGTGTGGCCATCGAGCGACCCGATGGGCCCGTCGTCGAGGCACTGCTCTCTGCAGACCTCGAGGTGGTGGTGATCGCGAGTCGCTCGGTCAAGGCCCTGCGCGAGCGCTACGGGCTGGCCGGCAACAAGTCCGATCGCTCCGATGCCTACGTGCTGGGCGACTGCCTTCGCACTGACGGGCACCGCTGGCGCTCCTTGGAGCGAGATTCGCCGGCCACCGTCACGCTGCGTTCCACCGTGCGGACGAGAAGGGACCTCGTCGAGACCAGGGTGGCTCTGGCCAATCAGTTGCGAGCGCTTCTGCGAGTGAGCTTTCCCGGTGCCGTCGGCCTGTTCCGGGACATCGACAGTCCCATCAGCCTGCGTTTCTTGGAGCGATTCCCTTCGGCCACCAAAGCGGCATGGCTCTCGGAGAAGCGCCTCGGGGCATGGCTCAAGGCCAACGGCTACTGCGGACGAAAGAGTCCCGTCGAGCTCTACAGGCGTCTGCACGCCGCTCCGGCGGGGCTCCCCGACGAGGGTGGTGCCAGCGGCGCGGTGGTGCTGGCCCTCGTCGAGGTGCTCAAAAGCGCCCGAACCCAGATCGACGGGCTCAACGCACGCATCGCCGAGCAGCTCGAGATCCACCCCGACGGAAAGATCTTCACCTCGCTGCCCCGGGCCGGTGTCGTGCGGGCCGCCACCTTGCTCGCCGAGATCGGGGACTGTCGGGAGCGCTTCCCCGACGCCGAGAGCATCGCCGGCCTGGCCGGAGTCGCCCCTTCGACTCGCCGCTCCGGACGGATGCGGATCGTTGAGTTCCGCTGGAGCAGCGACAAGAAGCTCCGAGACGCCTTGTGCGACTTCGCCGGTGACTCCTGGCAGGGCAACGTCTGGGCCGAGCATCGCTATCGAGAGCTGCGCAAGACCAAGAGCCATCCCCATGCCACGCGCATCCTCGCCCGCTCGTGGAGTCAAATCATTTGGCGTTGCTGGCAGGACCGCGTGCCCTATGACCCCGCACAGCACGGCGGCTATCGGCGTCTCGTTTCGGAGGCGGCTTGACATAGGGCGTCTCACGACGCACC
>DATJTU010000275.1:0-2852 GCA_035503015.1 Acidimicrobiales bacterium
CTGCGTAGGGGTACTGGCTCTCGTACTGCTCGAAGAGCACCACGTGCTCGCCGACCCAGATGGTGCCGACGCCGCGGGCCTGGGCGCCTTCTGCCACCACATCGAGCAGCGCGGGTGTCGTCATGGGGCTCGCGGTCGGCATCCACAGGTCGAATTGCATTCGCTCAGGCTCCTAGTCCGCGCCGCACGAAGTCACAGAGTTCGTCCGCCGCCTGCGCCGCCGGGATCGGGTCGGGCTCGCCCGCCCGCACCGACAGCGCACCGTAGATCTGCTGGCCGATGAGGACGACGGCGCGCTCGGGCTCGAGGCCGGGCCGGAAGTCGCCCGTCGCCACGCCCGAGGCCACCAGCTCCTCGAGCACGCGCATCATGTCGAGCCCGATCATCATGAGCGCGCCGCCCACCGCGGCCGATCCCTCGGCCCTGGTCGAGCCCTGGGTCGCCATGGCGAGGCGGAAGAAGGCGGGGTTCTCGTCGATGCGCTCGAGCAGGCCGAGCATGAGGCGCCGCAGCCGCTCCAACGGGGCGTCGCCCTCGGTCACGACGTGGGCGATGGTGTCGGCCATGCGGTCGTACATGGACTGCACGCACGCCCGGAGGAGATCGTCGCGGTTGGCGAAGTAGACGTACACCGTCGACCGCGCGACGCCGGCCTGCGCCGCAATCTCGTCCATCGGCACGTCGGTCGTCCCGCGCTCGCCGAAGAGGCGCCGCGCCGTGTCGACGATCTGATCGCGGCGAAAATCGCGGATGACGTCTTTCAGCGCGTCGGGCGCGCGCCGGGCCATGGTGCTGGTCGCCTCCGCCTCAGTGCGCCCGCTCAGACGCGGGCAGCCGGGGTGAACGCAACGGGAAGGTGCTTGACGCCATTGATGAACTGGGACTGTAGGCGCTGCACGTCGCCGGCCTGGCGGATGTCGGGCATGCGGTCAAGCAAGTGTTCGAACATCACCCGGATCTCCATGCGGGCCAGGTTGGCGCCGAGGCAGAAGTGGGGACCGCCGCCACCGAACGCGATGTGGGGATTGGGATCGCGGCCCACATCGAAGGTGTCGGGGTCCGCGAAGACGTCGCCGTCGCGGTTGGCCGAGGCGTGGAAGAACACGACCTTGTCACCCTCGGCGATCGCCGTGCCGCTGAGCTCGTCGTCGCGCATGGCGGTGCGGCGGAAGTTCATGACCGGCGTCACGAAGCGCAGCATCTCCTCGACGGCGGTCGGCAGCAGGCTGCGGTCGTCGACCAGGCGCTGCCACTGGTCGGGGTGCTCGAAGAACGCGTGCATCGCGCCCGACATCAAGTTGCGCGTCGTCTCGTTCCCCGCCACCGTCAAGAGGAGGAAGAAAAGCTCGAGCTCCATGTCGCTCAAGCGCTCGCCCTCGACCTCGACCGTCGTGAGCACGCTCATGAGGTCGGCGTGGGGGTCGATGCGCTTGGTCCCGTAGAGCTCGGCGGCGTAGCCGTAGAGCTCCATCGCCGCGACGAGGGCCTGGTCGGCCTGCGCCTGGTATTCGGGGTCCTCGTTGCCCACCATGGCGTTGGACCACTCGAACATGCGGTGGCGGTCCTCTTGGGGCACGCCGAGCAGCTCGGCGATCACCTGGAGCGGGAGCTCCGCCGAGAGCTGCGTGACGAAGTCCGCCTCCCCGGACTCGATGACGTCGTCGATGATGGCGTCGGTGGAGCGGTGGATGCGCTCCTCGAGGTCGCGCACCATGCGGGGCGTGAAGCCCTTGTTGACCAGCCGCCGGTACCGCGTGTGCAGCGGCGGGTCCATGTTGAGCATCATCAGGCCCTGCTGCGCGATGTCCTCGTCGGCCATCTCGAAGGGCATGGTGCCGCGGGCGGCCGAGCTGAAGCGCTCGTAGTCACGGTTGACCGTCACGCAGTCCTCGTAGCGGGTCACGGCCCAGAACCCGGGCCCGCCGTCCTCCTCCTGCCAGTGGACCGGGTCGTGGCGACGCAGGTAGGCCAGCCAGGCGTGGGGGACACCCGCCACATAGGAGCGGGAGTCCGAGAGGTCGACCGGAGTCACGTCGGAGGTCACGTCCGCCAGAGCGCTCATGTCTGTACAACTCCTCTGAGATATCGGACAGCGTGTCCGATACACCGGAGGCTAAGTCCAGGCCGGCGAGGTGTCAACGACAGCCGACGGAAGGCCTGGTCAAGAGGGTTCGGCGCCGTCCGGGTGTTCCGGGACGATGGCCACCGACTTCGTGGGGTCGTCGGGGTCGAGGATGACCCGGATGCGCTCGCCCTCTCCGGGCGGGTCCCCGGGCACCGACGCCACGATCACGGGCTCGTCGACGGGCGGGGCGAAGACGGACTGGAGTCCCCGGGCGACGCCCGTCCCGACCGCACCGAGGGCCGAGTCGCGCCGCCAGCGGTCGAAGCCACTGCCTGATCCGTCTTTCTCTTGTTCGTCGGGTTCGTCCGGTGCGCCCGGTTCGTCCGGTTCGTCCGGGCGCGGCCCGTCCTCTGCGTCGATGGGCTCATCCTCGCACGAACCTCCGTCGGCAGGGGTGCGTCCGGCGTGGGGTCACCGCCGCCGGCGGGCGGCCGTTCGGACGACGTGCCGGCGAACTTGAGCCGGCTTCGGACAAGCGGCACACAACATTCGCCGTGGCGCCCGCGCGCGCCGGGTAGCCCGGTTCCCACAACGGTTTCACAAGGCCCCTGATAGAACGCCGGCTGCGCGCGCCGTCGTCAGCGCCGAGGTGCGCCGGCGGCCTTGCGGAGACGTGACTTTCGGCTCGTTGACCCGCGATGCGGCGCATGAATGAATGCCTGCATTGGCGAAACGAGTGGTTTGGCGGCCACTCGCACGATCAGGCGATAGGCGTTCAGTGGATCTG
>DATJTU010000276.1:0-3065 GCA_035503015.1 Acidimicrobiales bacterium
CAGGAGTCGGCATCACGATCGCTTGGGGGCTTTCCTACTTCCAGCAGTTCATCCCAAGTCTGAGTAAGACATCCGACTTCTTCAAGGCAGGTACCCGGTTCCCTGCCTACCTACCGATCGATCTCGCGACTTCCAAGGCAAAGGGAAAGAGCATCTATGCACTGCAGGACGCCAGGACGTTCCCGAGCGACCAGCCCCCACCGGGATTCGGTCCCGTCCGTCTGGAAGAGAACGACGTGGCCGTCCTCCTGCGCAGTGACTCGCTTGCCAACATCACGTCAGCGACCAACGCGCTCTTCGGGTCCAAGAGCAACCAGGCGGGTTCTCTGTTCACGGTAACGAGCATCCGCCAGGGCTTTGCCGGGGGCGGCTTCTACGGCGAACAAGGTCTCCCGAGCAAGCTGGCCCTCGCAGCCGGCATCCCGGGTGCGGCGTCCATTCCTCGACAGTCGCCGCTCTTCATGGGCTTCACTAGCACGCTCGTGTCGAACATGGGCCCCGACGTCATCGCCAATCTCGAGACGCTGCGGGGCCTCACCGATCAATGGCCCAACGGGTACTTCAAACAAGGCACGACCATGCATCTCTCGCACCTCTACGAGGATCTCGAGACCTGGTACACCAAGAGCTTCCCGACCTATCAACAACAAGTCCACGCGATGCAGTACCCAGGTATCTCTCCGGCGCACGGGACCTACGCGCTCCAGCCGCCAGGGCAGAGTGCGTCCCAGGTCGCCAAAGGTGTCAAGCGCTACCACTCCTATGGCCACAGTGGAAGCCTCTCGGTCGTCGACAGCACCGCTTCACGAGTCAGGAGTAACTACGGCGAGTCGTATCCCGCCGGGACCACCATTCCGGTCCGGGGTGATTTCAACACGCTGGACAACCCGTTCCAGTACACCTCGGATCCGGCGGGGGATCACTACAGCACGGCCCCGGCAGCAGGGTTGCACTTCTTGATGTTCCAGCCGACGATCGAGATTTTCAACAGTGTCCGCTTGGCCATGGACGGGCACTTTCCGGATTCGACGCTCGCTGTACCACCACACTCGAGCCACGCCGGCATCAACTCGGTCCTCCAGACCACCCACCGGCAGAACTACCTCGTCCCGCCACGACGCCATCGCTCGTTTCCACTCGCCGAGTACCTCGGCTGACATCACCTCGCAGCTCTCGCTAGCGGAGGTCGAAGCGATCGAGGTCCATGACCTTGCCCCAAGCAGCAGCAAAGTCGTGCACGAATCGTTCCTTCGCGTCGTCGCACGCGTAGACCTCGGCAATGGCCCGAAGCTGCGAGTTTGAGCCGAAGACGAGGTCGGCGGCCGTGGCCGTCCACTTGATGTCGCCGGTGGATCGATCACGGCCCTCGTAGGTGTTTTCCACCTGTTTCGACACCGTCCACTCCGTGCCCATGTCGAGCAGGTTCACGAAGAAGTCGTTGGAGAGCATCCCGGGTCGCTCCGTGAAGACCCCGTAGGTCGCCTGCTCGAAGTTGGCATTGAGGGTCCGCATGCCGCCGATCAGCACCGTCATCTCGACAGCGCTCAACGTCAGGAAATTCGCCCGCTCCACCAAGAGGGTCTCGGGCGCCCTCTTGTCGCCGGCGCGCAGGTAATTGCGAAAACCGTCGAACGTCGGTTCGAGCACGCCGAACGACTCGACATCGGTTTGCTCCTGAGAGGCGTCCGTGCGGCCCGGTATGAATGGGACTGTGATGTCGAAGCCGGCGTCCTTGGCCGCCTGCTCGACCGCCGCACACCCGCCCAGGACGATCACGTCGGCAAGCGAGACCAACTTTCCGCCGGTCTGGGAGCGGTTGAAGTCTTGCTGGATCTGCTCGAGCTCGGGCAACACCTTGGCCAGCTCCGACGGCTCGTTGACCTCCCAGTCCTTCTGCGGCGCCAGTCGGATCCGAGCCCCGTTCGCCCCGCCGCGCTTATCGGTCCCGCGGAAGGTGGAGGCCGAGGCCCAGGCCGTGGACACGAGCCGCGAGATCGGCACTCCCGAGGAGAGCAGCTTCACCTTCAGTTCGGCGATCTCCGCGACCTCGATCAGTTCGTGATCGAGGGGAGGGACCGGGTCCTGCCAGAGCTGAGCCTCAGGAACCCATGGGCCCACCAGCCGCGCGACGGGACCCATGTCGCGGTGGATCAGCTTGTACCACGCCCGCGCGAACGCATCGGCGAACTCCTCGGGCTGCGCCAAGAAGCGTCGGGCGATCGTCTCGTAGGCCGGGTCCACCCGCAGCGCGAGGTCGGTCGTGAGCATCGTCGGGACGCGGGTGTCCGAGGAGTCCTGGGGCCCGGGGAACGTGGGCTCCGAATCCTTCGCCTGCCACTGCCATGCGTCGGCGGGGCTCTTGGTCAGCTCCCACTCGTGGGCGAACAGGGTTTCGAGGAACGTGTTGTCCCACGTGATGGGCGTCGGCGTCCAGACGACTTCGAGCCCGCTGGTGATGGCGTCCGCGCCCACGCCGGAGCCGAACGTGCTCTTCCAGCCCAGTCCCTGTTGCTCGATGGGCGCACCCTCGGGTTCGGGGCCGACGTAGTCGCCAGACGCCGCGCCATGGGTCTTGCCGAAGGTGTGGCCGCCGGCGATGAGGGCGAAGGTCTCCTCGTCGTTCATGGCCATCCGGCGGAAGGTCTCACGAATATCCCGGGCGGCCTTGAGCGGGTCGGGCTCGCCGTTGGGGCCCTCCGGGTTCACGTAGATGAGACCCATCTGGACCGCTCCGAAGGGGTTGGCGAGTTCCCTCTCGCCGCTGTAGCGCTCGTCGCCGAGCCAGGTGTCCTCGGGACCCCAGAAGATCTCCTCGGGCTCCCAGATGTCCTCGCGTCCGAATCCGAAACCGAACGTCGTGAAGCCCATCGACTCGAGAGCACAATTGCCGGCGAAGATGATCAAGTCAGCCCATGAGAGCTTGCCGCCGTACTTCTGCTTGATCGGCCAGAGGAGGCGACGCGCCTTGTCGAGGTTGGCGTTGTCCGGCCAGCTGTTGAGCGGGGCGAAGCGTTGGGCGCCCTGGCCACCGCCGCCGCGCCCGTCCTCGATGCGGTACGTGCCGG
>DATJTU010000277.1:0-4250 GCA_035503015.1 Acidimicrobiales bacterium
CGGGCTCCCGTCGTTGTGGGACCGCGCCCACTGGGACCCGATCCTCGACGCCGTCGTCGCGACCGACACGGTGGTCTCCCTCCACGTGGGCAGCTCGGGGATGGAGATCGGCCCGCCGCACGGCGCCCCCTTGCAGATCGGCGCGACCCTCTTCGGGCAGCTCTCGCTGACCGCCTGCGCGGAGTGGCTGTGGTCGGAGCACGCGGTGCGCCGTCCTTCGCTGAAGATCGCCATGAGCGAGGGTGGGATCGGCTGGGTGGCCATGCTCCTCGACCGCCTCGAGAACATGGTGGACCGCTCCGGGTACGGCAAGGGCTGGGCCATGCGGCCGGCCGAGGTCCTGCACCGCAACTTCTGGTTCTGCACGCTCGACGACCCCTCGACCATCGACACCCGTCACGCCATCGGTGTCGAGAACATCATGGTCGAGGTCGACTACCCGCACGGCGACGGGACCTGGCCGGACACCCAGCGCGTCATCGAGGAATGCTGGGGCCACATCCCGGCCGACGAGCTGCGCGCGATGTGCTGTGAGAACGCGGCGGCGCTGTACCGGCACCCGCTTCCCGACGTCGTGGTCCCCCGGTGACCACCCGAGCCACCAGAGACTGAGCGGACAAGGAGGGCGCGGGTGTTCACGCCGACCGCGGACAAGCTGATGCCAGACCTCACGCCGCGCGAGGAGCTCGTCGTGCTCGCCCGCGCGCTGTGGCGCGAGGGCTACAACGACCACCTGGCCGGGCACATCACCGTGAACCTGGGAGACGGCACCTTGTTGTGCAACCCGTGGCTGCTCACCTGGGCCGAGATCCGGCCCTCCCAGATCCTGCGCATCGACCTCGAGGGCAACGTCGTCGAAGGCGACTGGCCCGTGCCGCTGGGCATCCCGCTCCACCTCGCGCTGCACACGGTGCGCGAGGACGTCGGGTGGGCCATGCACAACCATCCGCTGTTCGGGACGGTGTGGGCCGACATGGCGGCGATCCCGCCGATCCTCGACCAGAGCTCGGCGCTGGGCGGCGGGACGTTGGCGCTCGTCGACGAGTACGACGGGCCCGTCAACGATCCGAACAGCGCGCGCAACGCCGTGGAGCAGATGGGCGACGCCTCCATGGCGCTGCTGGCCGGGCACGGCGTCTTCGTCCTCGGCGGTTCGGCCCGGGCGGTGTACCAGCGGGCTGTCGCCCTCGAGCAGCGCTGCCAGCACGCCTGGTACGCCAAGGCCGCGGGCGGCTCGGAGGTGTCACGGGTCCCCCAGACCTTCATCGATCTCGTCGCACGGGGCGACGGGGAAGGGTTCCTCGGCTTCTGGGAGGCGGCGGTGCGCGCCGAGCTCGTGGCCGACCCGGACCTGCTCAGCCCCTAGCCCTTACCCGCGACGCTCAGTCCGCCGCCCGCTTCTTGGGGGCGCGCGCGGCGCGGCCGGCAGCCTTGGCGCCCGGCTTGGCGGCGCCGCGGGTCCCCCGTGTCGTGCCCGTGGCGGACAGCTCGGTCCCGAAGACGGTGCTCAACTCGACCGGCACCGGCGTGTCGAGCTGCGCGTACGTGCACGAGGCCGGGTCGCGGTCGGGCCGCCAGCGCACGAAGGAGGTGGCGTGGCGGAAGCGATCGTGCTGGAGATGGTCGTAGGACACCTCGCAGACTGCGTCGGGCCGCAGCGGCTCCCACGTCATGTCCTTGCCGGCGTTCCACCGGTTCATCGCGCCGGGGGCGCGTCCTTCCGCCTGCGCCTCGGCCCATCCGGCCCAGGGATGGTCCTTCCGGGCGTCCTTTCGGTACGGCGCGACCTCCTCGGTCAGCTCGCGGCGCCGGGCCACGCTGAAACCCGAGGCGACGCCGACGTGATGCAGGGTCCCGTCACCGTCGTAGAGCCCGAGCAGCAGCGAACCGACGCCCGCGCCGTCCTTGTGGATGCGGAAGCCGGCGACGACGCAGTCGGCGGTGCGTTGATGCTTGACCTTGAGCATGGCCCGCTTGTCGGGCAGGTACGCCAGCCCGGCTTCCTTGGCGACCACGCCGTCGAGCCCGGCGCCCTCGAACCGGTCGAACCAGTCCGCCGCCACGTCGGGGTCGCGGGTGACCGGCGTCACGTGCACCGGCGCGCGCACCTTCGTGAGGAGCTTCTCGAGGTGCCCGCGCCGCGTGGCGTACGGGGTGTCCAGCAGGGATGTGTCGTCGTGTGCGAGCAGGTCGAAGGCGACGAAGGACGCCGGCGTCGACTCGGCCAGCTGGCGGACGCGCGACTCGGCGGGATGGATGCGCTGGGACAAGGCGTCGAAGTCGAGCCCGCTGGGCCCGGCGATCACGATCTCGCCGTCGACGACGCACCGTTGCGGGAGCTCGCGTGCCAGCGCGGCAACGAGCTCGGGGAAGTAGCGCGTCAACGGCTTCTCGTTGCGGCTGCCGAGCTCGACGTCCTCGCCGTCGCGGAAGACGATGCAGCGGAAGCCGTCCCACTTGGGCTCGTAGTAGAGGTCGTCGCCGCGGGGCAGCTCACGGGTCAACTTCGCCAGCATCGGGGCGACCGGCGGCCGCACGGGCAGCGTCACGCCGCCGCCCCGTGGGCAGCGGCCCATGCCACCAACTCGTCGGCGCCGAGCCGGTTCACGACGCGCCCGGGGGGCACATCGGCGGCGACTGCGTTACGGCAGCCGCGGGCGAGCCACTCGAGCTGGCCCGGTGCGTGCGCATCGGTGTCGATCGCGAACGAACAGCCCAGCTCGACTGCCTGGCGAAGGAGGTCCTCGGGGGGATCCTGCCGCTCTGGCCGCGAGTTGATCTCGACCGCGGTGCCGGTGCGCGCGCACGCCTCGAACACCGCCGCCGCGTCGAAGGTCGACTGCGGGCGGCCACGACCGGTGATGAGCCGCCCCGTGCAGTGGCCGAGGATGTCGGTGTGCGGGCTCTCGATGGCGGCCAGCATGCGCGCGGTCATCGGGCGCGCGTCCATCCGCAGCTTCGAGTGCACGCTGGCGACGACGACATCGAGCTCACCGAGGAGATCGGGGTCGAGATCGAGCGAGCCGTCTTCCAAGATGTCGACCTCCATGCCGGTCAGGATCCGGAAGGGTGCCAGCCGCTCGTTCAGGTCCTGCACGACGCCGAGCTGTTCAGTGAGCCGCTCCTCGTTGAGGCCGTGCGCCACCGTCAGACGCGCGCTGTGGTCGGTCAGCACGAGGTACTCGCGGCCGAGCGCGCGAGCGGCTTCGGCCATCTCGAGAATCGGGCTGCCGCCGTCGGACCAGTCCGAGTGCGAGTGGCAGTCGCCCCGCAGCGACTCGAGCAGCGCCGCCGCCGGCCCGTCGAGCACGAGATCGCCGGGACCCTCGTCGAGGCCGACCAGGTAGGCGGGTGTGTCGCCGCGCAACGCCTCCGCGATCACCTGCGCCGTCGACTTGCCCACGCCCTCGATGCTCTGCAGCTTGCCCGCATCGGCGAGCGCCACGAGGTCGGCGCGGGGCACCGACGCGATGGCCCGGGCGGCGTGGCGGAAGGCGCGGACCTTGTACGTGTCCGCACCGCTGCGTTCGAGGCGGAACGCGATCTCGTTCAGCGCGTCGAGGGGCTCCACCTGCTACTCCTTCTTGGCGCGGCTGGGCGCGACCCGGGGCGGCTCGTCGGGCATCTTGGGGTACTGCGGGGGCCACGGGGCGTCGTGCAATCCCTCTGCTCGATCGCGCGCGGCGAGCGCCAGCAGCGGCTCGAGCGACTGCGGCCGCGCCGCGATGTCGCCCCACGGATCGCCGCGCCGATGCACCAGCTCGGGCACGGTGCGGATGGTCAGCGCGTCGGGCACGATCGCTTCGACCTCCTCCCACGAGAGCGGGGTCGAGACCTGGCCACCGGTCCGTGGCCGGGCGAACCAGGCGCCGAAGACCGTCTTGTGCGGCGCGTTCTGGTTGAAGTCGACGAAGACGCGGCTGCCGCGTTCCTCCTTCCACCACTCCGCGGTGATGTCCTCGGGGAACCTGCGCGCGAGCTCCCGGGCCAATGCCACGGCGGCGGCGCGGACCTCGACGGAGTCCCAGCGCGGCTCGAGCCCCACGTAGACGTGCAGGCCGTTGCTGCCCGTCGTCTTGGGGTAGCTCTCCAGTCCCAGCTCGTCGAGGAGGTCACGGCAGCGCAAGGCCGCGGCGCGCACCTCGTCGAAGCCGATGCCCTTCGTAGGGTCGAGATCGATGCGGAGCTCGTCGGCGTGGGCCGGATCGGCGGCGAGGTACGGCCACAGGTGCAGGCCGATGCAGCCGATG
>DATJTU010000278.1:0-2367 GCA_035503015.1 Acidimicrobiales bacterium
ACGTCGAGCGTGGCGGCCAGCGCGTCCTCGCCCCGGAAGGCGCCGAGCACGCACGCGCCCAGGCACGCCTCGACCGCGGCCAGCAGCACCGTCATGACGCCGAACGCCGCGTCCCCGTACCAGTAGGGGACCGGCCAGGCCTCGACCCCGCCGCCGAGGCCCGAGCTCGCCTTGTCCTCTTCTCCATAGCGCGCCACGTAGGCGTCGGGGGAGGCGTACGCCAGCAGGATGACCGGGGCGCGCCGCAGGCCGTCGGCGCGCTCGGGGTTACGCGACCGCCACCCCTCGTCCATCGTCGCCGACCAGTAGGCCTCGGTCTCATCGGGGCCGACGAGCGCGACCCACGCGGTGCCGCCGGTGTTCCCCGCCGTGGGGGCGCGCATGGCGGCGTCGAGGAGGAGGCCGACGTCGGTCGGGTCCACCGGCTTGGTGGAGAAGCTGCGCACCATGGCGCGGCGACGGATGGCCTCGCCGAGCTCCACGGGCGGGAGTCTGGCACCTGGGGCGCCCCGGGGCCGAGCCGAGGGGCGGGGAGGGTCCGGCCGCCGGGAGCGGTCCGGCGGGGCGGCGCGGCTTACCGAAGAACGGCTGGTGAGGCATGGGGGCAGGTCAGACCGGGAATGTTGACCCCGCTGGTAGTGTTTTACAGTTCGGAGCCGACCGCAGAGGCGGTCTGGCGTGACACGGAGGTAGACGTGGCCACTCCCCGAGACCTTCTCAACGAGGCGAAGGCGTCCATACGCGAGGTCGAGCAGGCCGACGCGGAGGCACTGCTCGAGCACGGTGGGGTGACGTTCCTCGACGTCCGAGAGCCCGACGAGTACGAGCAGGGTGCCATCCCGCACGCCGTGCACCTGCCCCGGGGCCACCTCGAGTTCCAGGTCGAGGGCAAGCTGCCCGACAAGGCGGCCCCCATCGTCGTGTACTGCGCCGGTGGCGTCCGTTCGGCGTTCGCCGCCAAGACCATGCAGGACCTGGGCTACAGCGACGTGCAGTCGATGGCCGGCGGGTTCAACAAGTGGAAGGACGCCGGCCGCCCCTGGGCCGCGCCCGAGACCCTGAGCCCGGCCCAGCGCAACCGCTACCAGCGCCACCTCCTGCTGCCCGAGGTGGGCGAGGAGGGCCAGCTCAAGCTGCTCGGGTCCAAGGTGCTGCTGCTCGGGGCCGGAGGCCTCGGGTCGCCGGCGGCGCTCTACCTGGCGGCGGCGGGTGTCGGCACGCTCGGCATCATCGACATGGACGTCGTCGACGAGTCCAACCTGCAGCGCCAGATCCTCCACAACATGGACCGGGTCGGCGAGCGCAAGGTCGACTCGGCCAAGAAGACGCTCACCGCCATCAACCCCGATGTCAACGTCGTGACCTATGACGTGCGGCTGGGCGCGGACAACATCTTGGACATCATCGACGGCTATGACGTGATCGTCGACGGGACCGACAACTTCCCGACCCGCTATCTCGTCAACGACGCCTCGCTGCTGAAGCGGATCCCCGTCGTCCACGGCTCGATCTTCCGCTTCGAGGGCCAAGCCACCGTCTTCGACCCCTACAACGGACCGTGCTACCGGTGCCTCATCCCCGAGCCGCCCCCGGCCGAGCTCGCGCCCTCGTGCGCGGAGGCCGGCGTCCTCGGTGTGCTGCCCGGCATCATCGGGTCGATCCAGGCGATCGAGACCATCAAGGTCCTGCTGGGCCTCGGCGACCCGCTGATCGGGCGGTTGCTGTCCTACGACGCGCTCGAGGAGTCGTTCCGCACCTTCAAGGTGCGCCGCGACCCCGAGTGCCCGGCGTGCGGCCCGAACGCGGGCGAGATCGTCATCGCGGAGTACGACGAGCTCTGCATGCCGCACGCGCACTGAGCGCAAGCACGCACTGAGCGCGGGCGTTCCGGTCCGGCCGCGTGCGCGGCCGCCTGCCTAGAGTGTCGGCACGTCGCCGACTGACCTGCTCACGCGGTCCGCGCCCCCGCCCGAGGTCCTGCCGGCATCGACATCGGGGCCTGCGGAGGTTGTGCACCCCGGCGGCGCGCGCAGGGGGTCGTCCCTCGGCGGGCGCGGTGGCAGGCGCAGGCCGCCGGGCCCGCCGGGGCTCACGTCCAAGCGGGTCAAGCGCAACCGGCGCATGTGGGGCGTCGGGTTGCTCGTGCTGGCGCTGGTCGCCGTGCTGCTGGCGACGCGCGGCGGCGGGCACCCCTCTGCGGCCGGGCAGAGCCACAGCACGTCGGATCACCACCACGCCTCGCCGCCGCCCCACGCCGGGAACCCGCGGCTCGACCCGGACTGGGAGGGCGACGGGCAGTCGGTGGCCTTCGCCTTCGGCGGCGACGTGCACTTCCCGGCCGGGACCAACCTCGGCGACCGCCTCGCG
>DATJTU010000279.1:0-9520 GCA_035503015.1 Acidimicrobiales bacterium
CGCCGCCGTCTACCCGACGCCCTCACCCGGTGGGTGGAACCTGATCGGGCGGACCGGCTTCCCCCTCTTCTCGCTCGAACACCCGCCTTTCGCCGTGCTCGCGCCCGGCGACCGCGTCCAGTTCAGCGTGGCCGCGGCGGATGACCCGGTGTCGCCGCCCCCGATGCGCCCCGCCCCGGCGTGGTCAGCGCCGGGAACGGCGCGGCGCGTCTTCGAGGTAGTGGCCCCCGGTCTGCGCGCCGTGCTGCAAGACGGCGGCCGGCGCGGCGTGGCCGCCGTCGGGGTGCCCGCCGCGGGGGCCGCCGACCCGGTGTCGTTCATGCTGGCCAACGCGCTGGTGGGCAACCCCGCGGGAGCGGGCGCCCTCGAGATCACCGGCGGCGCAACGCGCCTCAGGTGCGTCGAGTCGTGCCACGCCGCGATCGTCGGCGCCGCCCCCGAGTTGCGCGTGGACGGCGCGCCCGTGCCCGATGGCCAGCTGGTGCCGCTCGCCCCCGGTCAGGCGCTCGAGGTGCGCGGGCTCGAGCAGGGGTGCCGGACCTATCTGGCCGTGGCCGGTGGGCTGCTCGGCCCCACCGCCTTCGCCAGCGTGTCGAGCGACGAGCTGTGCCGCTTGGGCGCCGGCCCGCTGGAAGCCGGAGGGCACCTGTGGGCGGGCCCGTGGGCACCGCCGCTCGGCGACCATCTCGAGGCCGGTGCGCGGCGCGAGCTGGGCGCCGAGATCGACACCGAATCGCCGGTCGAGCTGCGCGTCGTCCCGGGCCCGCACCCCGAGTGGTTCGAGCGGGACGCGCTGACGCGGTTGGCCGCCACCGTGTTCGCGGTAGCGGCGGAGAGCAACCGCGTGGGCCTCCGCCTGCGCGCCGAGGGTGCCCCCCCGACGCTGCGTGCCGGCGACAGCGGGCACGAGCTCGACTCGCAGTGCGTCGTGACCGGCGCCATCCAGGTGCCGCCCGACGGCAACCCGGTCGTGCTGTTGCCCGACCACGCGACGCTCGGCGGCTACCCGGTCCTGGCCGTCGTCGCGGCCGCCGACCACGGGCGCCTCGGCCAGTGCGGACCCGGCACCCCTGTGCGGCTCGTCCCGATCGGTGCGGAGGAGGCCGGCGGGGCGTGGCGGGCTCAGCGGCGCGCCGTGGCGGGTGCCGTCGTCGGGCACTACCCGCTGTCCGCCGGATGACGGGCGCCGGCGTCAGACCAGCAGGCGCACGGCCGTGCCCACGCCGATGACGACTACGACGGCGCGTAGCGCGGGCGCCGGCAGCCGGAGCGCCACGCGCGCGCCGACGTACCCCCCGACCAGGCTGCCGAGCGCGAGGAACCCGACCGCCTCCCACGCCAGGCCGCCGTGGAGCAAGAAGACGACCGCCGCGATGCCGTTGACGATCATCGAGAGGACGGCGCGCAGCCCGCTCGTGTGCGCGAGCGACACCGGCAGCGCCAGCCCGAGCACGGCGAGGAACATGACCCCCATGGCGGCCCCGAAGTAGCCCCCGTAGACCGAGGCGGCGAACACCCCCACGACGAGGAGGACCGGCCGCGCCCGGGGATGCGCGGCGCCGCGGTCGAGCGCCCGCCGCAGCAGGGGTTGGGCGGCGAACAGCGCGGCGGCCCCCAAGACGAGCCAGGGGACGACGTCGTCGAAGGTCGCGGCGGAGGTGGTCAGGAGCAACAGCGCACCGGCGACGCCTCCGGCCAGCGCGATCGGGGTGAGGCGGACGAGCCGCTGCGCCTGGTCGCCGATCTCGTTGCGGAACCCGGCGGCCGAGGCGAGGTAGCCGGGCCAGATCCCGATGGTGTTGGTGATGTTGGCGGTGAGCGCGGGGTAGCCGAGCGCGAGCAGGACCGGGAACGAGATCAAGCTGCCGCCGCCCGCCACGCCGTTGAAGATCCCGGCGCCCACGCCCGCCAGGGCGATCCAGAGGGCGTGGGAAGCGGACATCGGGCCAGACGTTACGAGAGCGGGTCGGAATCCCAATGGGATCCCGTCGGTGCAGACCCGAATCTGTGCACAGCATCCGCCGCTCACGGGGGTTTCGAGACGCGAACTATTTCCCAGGGGGGCGAAAGATTCCGGGAGGTCCCCCGTTTCATTCGCAAAGAGGAGAGGAGTCCCTGGGCGTTCGGCGGGGACGGCAAGGGGTACGGAATGCGAGGTCCCAGCAGGATCGCCGTGGGTGGCCTCATGGCCATCGCGCTCCTGGGTGCCGTCGCCTCCAACGCGGGTGCGGAGTCGTCCGCCCCCTGGACCGTGCAGGCGAACGGCGGCTTCGTCTCGCTCGGCCTCCTCAACACCGTGCAGGTCGCCGGCGGCGGCTCCGAGGCTGACGCCAGCAGCGCCCCGATGGCCGAGGCGTCGGGCACCGGGGCGTGCCTCTCGACCTCGTCCTCGTCGAACCCCTGTCCGACCAGCGCCTCGTCGTCGCTG
Organism: Acidimicrobiales bacterium; assembly: GCA_035503015.1. Lineage (GTDB taxonomy): Bacteria > Actinomycetota > Acidimicrobiia > Acidimicrobiales > RAAP-2 > Bog-473. The sequence goes on from DATJTU010000279.1 coordinate 2,429, forward strand.
TCGGGCGACGCCCTCGACAGCACACAGGACGCCGTGGCGAACGGCAGCGGCACCACCGCCACGCCGACCGGTGCCAACAGCTGCCCGCTGCCGATCAACACCGGCCTGCTCGACGTGAACGTGCTCTGCGGCACCGCGTCGGCGTCCGAGGACGCCAGCGGGAACCCCACCGCGTCGGGCTCGGGGAGCATTACCAGCGCGGCGCTCGGGACGAGCCTGGGTGACGTGCTCGAGGCGATCTTGGGCGGCTCGCTGCCGTCGGCGTCCTCGCTGTGCGCGAGCGCGCCCGCGGCGACGTCCGCACCCGGTGCCAACACGAGCCCGCTGTCGGGGCCCGTGCAGAGCATCTTGGGCACGGTCAACGGCATCCTCCCCGCCGGTCAGGCCCTGAACCCGACCAGCGTCGCGGGCGGCAGCGACCTGGCCGGCGAGTGCTCGGTCGTGAGCGGGCTCCTCAGCCAACTGAACGCGTCGAGTTCGTCTGGTGTCACCACCGCGCTGACCGGGATCTTGAACCAGATCCTCGGGCTCACCGGCGCCGACGCCAGCGCGGTGCAGCCCCTGTCCATCACCCTCGGCGGCTCGACCTCCGCCGTGAGCACGAGCGGCAACGTCGTCACCGGCTCGGTGACCCAGCGCGCGCTCGACGTCGACCTCTTCGGCCTGGCCGACCTGCAGGTTGCTCCGACGACGGCAGCGGTCGCGCTCGACCGCAGCACGGGCACCGTCACGCCCAGCTGCAACGCCGGCGTCGTCTCGTACTCGACGAACGGGTCGCTGCCGACCTTCGTCAACATCACCCAGATCGACGACCTGGTGAACCAGATCCTCTCGACGCTGGGCAGCAGCGGCACCGCACTCTCGGGCGCGCTCTCGACGCTGCTGAGCGACCTGATCACGTACAACCCGTCGGGCAACCTGCTCAGTTGCGACACGTCGGCGCCGGGCACGTCGGCGAGCGCCAAGGTCGGTGTGCTCAACCTCGGCCTCTTGAGCGGCCTCATGGGCGGCCTGACGCTGAACGTCGGCGACGTGAGTGTCACGGGAAGCTCGACCGTCGCGACGCCGGCCGTCGCTACGTCGCCGGCCACGACGCCGGCGCAGCCCGTCGCCGCTGCGGTGCCGGGGGTGACCACCGTGCACACCGGCGAGTACTGGGCGGGGACGCTCCCCGTCATCCTGCTGGCGTGCATGGGCGCCGGCGGGATGCTCCTGATCGGCCGCCGCCGCGTCGCCTCGCTCGCTCGCTCGTTCTCCACACTCGCCCGCCGCAGGGGTGGCCGATGAGGCACCACACACCCCTCAGCCGACCGGCTCCTCACGGTCGCGCGGCGGGCTGCCACCGGGCCCGGCCTTCGGGACCTCCTCCGTTCCCCCTCCGGTCTCGGGGGCCGGCCCGGCGGCAGCCTGCACGTGACGCGGAGACGAGGGAGGGAGAAGCGGATGCCTCGGGAACCGGTGCCGCGCGCTGCTCGGAGCGGGACGGCGGAGTCCCGTTCCGGGCGACGCCAGCCCCCCGGCCACCAGCCGGCTGACCGTCGCCGGTCGCGCCGCGGCGGTGGTGGCGGCGGCGCACGGTCCTGGCACGACCTCCGCCGCGTCGGCGTGACGCTCGTCGGCGTGGTGCTGCTCTTCGTTGCGGTGTTCCTGGGCGGCTTCGCCGTCGCGCATCAAGAACACCAGGACCATGCACAGGCGGTGCTGATCGCGAGCGAGAAGGCGGCAATGGGCAAGATCGCCCGACAGAGCCATGGCGCGTCGTGCCAGGTCGCCGGTGTCCAACCGGGGCAGCTCTCGGGGATCCTCACCATTCCGGCACTCAACCTGCACGCGCCGGTCGAAGAAGGCACCGACGACCAGGAGCTCAACGTGGCGGTGGGCCACGACCCGCAATCGGTCTGGCCGGGCGTCGACGGCGCGGCCGTCTTCCTGGCGCACGATGTGAGCTATTTCGTGCACCTGAACGCGCTGAAGCCGGGTGACACCATCACCTACGCCACCGCGTGCAACACGGTGACCTTCAAGGTCAGCTCGCACGAGGTCGTGCCGGCGGGCTCGGCCGTCGCCAACACGAGCCGCCCGAGCCTGGTCCTCGACACCTGCTGGCCGCCGAACGCGTTGTTCTTCACCCCCGACCGCTACTTGATCCGCGCCACCGAAGTCGGCGCCGCGACGAAGGGCAAGAGCCTGCATCCGGGCGCGCAGTTCATCGAGACGGTGGCGTCCACCGCCTACACGACGACGGCGCCGCCGGCGCTGCGTGCGCAGGGCCTCACCCTCGAGCAGAACGAGGCGCCGATGGGGAGCATGAACCTGGTCGACGCGTCGGTGGGCTTCGCGCAATCGCCCGCGCCGCTGTCGCTCGAGGCGGCGGCGCTCGAGACCTATTTCGGCGGCCTGCACGCGGCGGCCGAGCGCCAGGCGGTGTGGTGGCGCGCCGTCGCACCGGGGGTGGTCATGCCGCCCCAACTCGACGGGGCCACCGTGACCGGCCACGACACGCCCCTCAACGTCGAGATCGATTCGGCAGGCGGGTCCCCGGTCCGGGTCGTCCTCACGACCACGGTGACGCTGGCCGGGGGGTCAGCGCCCGGCGAGCACCCGATGACGGTCGTCCTCCCCGTGCACAAGGGCGTGGTGACGATCGGGAGCTGGACGTTCGCACCGGCGACCGCCTGAGCCGACGCGAGCCTCCGCCGGGACTGCGGGGCCGGCGGGGCTCGGCCCCCCGATCCGGGGGGCACCGGGGGTGCAAACCCGTGCGTAAGGTCGGCCCGGCCAGGCCGTTTCCACAGTGAGAGAACACCCGGGTGAGGGGTCAGTGGACTCGAGGAGGACGGTTCCATGGGCTTCGACGAGATGTACGACGAGATGCTCCACCACGAGTTCGGCTCGGGTGGTGGCCTCGGCGCAGATGGGGGCAGCACTCCCGCCGAGGGAGCTGCAGCGCCGGACGTGGCCAGCGGCGGGCCGGACGCACTCGAGGGATTCGAGCCGCGCGGGCCGATGGCGTTCGACGCCCTCGCGCCGGTGACACTTGGCCCGCCCGCACCGTTCGCTCTGGACGCGCCCGCACCGTGTGGGCTCGATCTGCCTGCACCGCGTGCGCGTGCGGTCGAGACGCCTGCGTCGATCGTCATCCCCAAGTCCGCGTCACGTGGGGCTCACGCCGCGCGCACGCGCACGTCGGGACCGCTCCACCGGGCGTTCCGCACCAGGGGTTTGCACGCTGCCAGCGGGGCGCCAGCCGAAGGCGAGGGGCCGAGGGGGCTCTCGCGTTATCGCAACGCGGCCTTGGTCGGCGCCGGCGGGCTCACCTGCGCGGCGATCGGTGCCTTCCTGGGCGGCCTCGGCGGCTACTTCACCATCGATCCCGCGGCAGCGCATCCGCTCGCTTCGTCGACCGGCGGCCAGAACCAGCCGCTGGCGAACGCGGTCGAGCAGGCCTACAGCACCGCGCTGGGCGGGCGGGGGTCGCTCGACGCCGCGAACGCATCGTTTTCGTCGGTCGCGGGCGGCCTCGCGCAGGGCGGTGACCCGTTGCAGTGGCTGACGACGTCCGGGTCGGACAACCTCGCGGTGCTCGGTTCGCCGGCGACACTGGGCGCGCTGCCCGGCCTCGGTGGATCGGGATTGGGCGGCCTCGGTGGCCTCGGTCTTGGCTGCACGACGCAGAGCGATCTCGGCGTCGACTGCGTGTTGAGCAGCATCACTGGCGTGCTCGGCAATCTCGGCGCGGTCTCGGGCGGTGACCCGACCGGCACGCTCGACGCGCTCCTCCCGAGCCTCACCGGCGTGGTCTCTGACGTGACGGGCACGCTGTCGGACCTGAACGCACTGCTGCCGACCAGTTCGCTGCCGACGGCGGCGTTGCCGACCTCGGTCCTCGAAGAGCTCGGCCTCGGGTCGATCCTGGCGCCCGGCTCAGGCACCGGTTCGGGCGCCGGCTTGGGCTCGCTCACGGGGCTGGGCTCGCTCGGACTCGGAAACCTCGGCTCGATCCCCGCATCGGTGGCGGCGTCGCTCGACCCGATCGTCAACGGGCTCCTGGCAGCGGCAGGCGAGGGGTCCGGCGCTTCTTCTTCGTTGGGTTCGTTGGGATCCCTCGGATCGCTCGGGTCGCTCGGGTCGCTCGGTTCAGTGGGGTCGGCAGGGAGCACGGTCGGTTCCTCGTCGGGGTTGCCGAGCCTTCCGGTCACGTCGGTCTTGGGCACAGTGACGACGCCGTCGTCGGGATCGGTGGGCACCTCGACGACCACGACGACCTCCAGCTCGACGACGACAACCACGCAGCCCGCTGCGAGCGGATCGAGTGGGACGACGGTGACGGTGCCGCTCCCGTCGCTGCCGCTCCCGAGTACGCCTCCGGTGTCGGTGGGCGGCGCGTCGGTCGGCGTGAACTCGTCGAGCTCGGGCTCGGGGCTCTCCCTCTCGCTTCCCTAGCGGGCCGGGAGCCGGCTGCGACCGCTCCCGGCGGCATCGCCGGGCGCCGACGTGCTCCGGTCCGGCTCCGCGCCGTCCTTCTGCCGACGCCTATCGTGCGTCCGACGTCCGGCGCGACACGCGTGCGGGCGGTGCCGAACACAGGAGGTCACGGACCCATGGTCAGGCTGACATGCCTGCTCCGTCGCAAGGAAGGGCTCACCCCGGCCGAGTTCCACACGCACTGGCGCGAGGTCCACGGCCCGCTCATCGTGGCGAGCAAGAGCGGGCAACACGTCGTGCGCTACGAGCAACACCCGCGGCCGCTGGACGATTACGACGGCGACGAGGATCCGGGCTTCGACGGCGTGACGGTGCAGTGGTTCGACAGCATGAACGAGTACCGGGCCCACATGCAGGAGCCGGACTTCGGTCAGATCTGGGCCGACATCGAGCAATTCCTCGACACCGACCGCTTGCACTTCGTCGTCACCGAGCATCCCCGCATCGTGATCGGAGATGACGCGTCATTCCCCCTGGCGTGACGGCGACGACGGTGGGGGCGCCGTCGGCACAGCGCTGAGGCCGGGCCCAGGCGCGACGGCCGGGTGATCGGGCGACACGGACACTGGTCCCGCGGGAGCCGGCACGACGGGAATGGCAGGGGGAACGGACTGGACCGGCGTCACCGGTGCGACCGGCGAGAGGGGGGAGGGAGCCGACGTCGCGGCAGGGGTCGTGGCGGCCCCTGCGTCGCCGCCGTACACAAGCTCGCTCGGGGTCTCGGGCGGAGGCGCCGGCACTGCCCGCAGGGTGGTCCGCAACGGTGGCTGGTTCGCTTCGGCTTCTTGCCGGCGCCGCTCCATGAGATGGACGAGATCGCGCCATTCGCGTCCACCCACCTGCTTGAGCTCCTTGGGCAGTCGCCGCAGCATCCGCTCGACGTCGCGCCGGTGGCGCTCGGCCATGCCGCCCATCACGAAGACCGTGCGCGGCGAAAGCGGCGTGTCGTCGCCGGCGAGATCGGCGAGGCGGGCCGACGCCACTTCGGCGTCTTGCATCAGACCCAGATCGTCCTGGAGCGAGGTCAACTGGCGGACGTAGCGGTTGGTGCGGCCACCGTAGACATCCGCACTGAACTCGAGCGCGTACCGCAGGCGCTTGCAGTTGATGCGAAGCCGGTGAAAATCCGAGACGACGCCCGACTTCTTGGCCCGCCGTGCGGCCTTCTCGACAGCGGTGTGACGTTTGATCACGAGGTCCGGTATGCCCACTGCTGCCGGCACCCGCGGGGCCAACGACCGACGCGCCGGACCCTGCTGCGCCATCGCGGCCAAGCCCCGCGAGAGGCGCTCCCAACGCACGGAGTCGAGACCACTCAGCAGAGCGGCCCGCGCGTCGTCGCGCTCTGACTCCAAGAGCGCGACGAGTTCGCCGAGGGCGTCGTGGCCTCCCGGTCGTGCGGCCGTGTCCCAGTCTCCCGTGGTCTGCGCCGACTCGGCGAGGCCTTCGAGCTGCACGTCGAGGTCGCGCACCGCGCCCAGCAGGCGACCCAGCCAACCGAGCTCTTCGCGGAAGACCTGCGCCCGAACGGGCAGCACGCCGGAGAAGAGGGCCAGCGCCGCCCTGAGACGGCGCGTCGCCACCCGCATGTCGTGCAGCTCTTCGGGGTCTTCGCCCAGCCGGGTCCCCGGCTCCTTGTCGCGCAGTACGCCGAGCTGGCGGCGCAGCACCGCATAGGCAACCTCGCCCATGGTGCTGTCCTCGTCCACGGTGGTCGGCCCAAGGTCGGGCGCGCCCGGGATCTCGTGGCCGAGCGCCAAGAGACCCGCTTCGAACTTGGACAGGTGCGCGGGACGAAGACCACACGAGGAGCGGAGTTGCTCGACGAGTGGCTCGAGTCTCTCGAGCCACTCCGGCAGCACTTCGACCTCGACCCGGCGGAGCTGCATCGGACGCTGGCCACCTCCCACCACGATGACCGTGTCGTCGAGCGCGACCTCCGCCGCGTCGATGCCGCCGACGCGCAGGGCGAAGGGCCGCCGGCGGGTCCGCACCTGGAGGACCTCGTGCACGCGGCGCGCTCCGACGATCGCACGCAGACGCCGGCCCACCGGGCCGTCGGGTCCGAGGGCGCTCAGCCCTGCCGGCGGCAGCACCTCGGTGACCTCGAGTCGCCGCCGCAGGCCGCTTCCCTCAGCAGGTCGCGTGTCTTTGAGGGTCACCTCGTCGTGCCGGCCGCGCCGCCGCGTGCGGGCCACGAAGCCCGCGCGCGCGATGCGCCAGTCGTCCGTGTCGATGTACGAGTCGACGAGACGGCGCGGGGTCCGCGCGAGCGCGGTGACGGTGCCGAGATCGCCGGCTTCGGCGGCCAGTGTGGGGAGTGCGGCCAGCCACCGCTCGACGGGCCGCAGGTCCAGCGCGTCGAACTGCCATTCGATCTCGACCGGGTCCGGGTGCTCGTCCCCCTCGGTCTTCTTCGCGTCGGACACCACGACGCAGGCTACCGCCGGCCCCGTGGCGAAGCCCGGGTAGGCACCGCTGCGCGCCGACCGCGGTGCGGACGCAGCTGCGATTGCCGCGGATGTGGCAGGTCGCGGCGGTAGTCTCCAATTCGGTGGCGCGACGGGCGATGACTGCTGAGCTCCCGATACCAACTGAGGTCGTCCA
>DATJTU010000280.1:0-2748 GCA_035503015.1 Acidimicrobiales bacterium
GAAGCGTTCGGACGGCGCGCGGCCGGTCTTGTAGTCGACGACGATCAGGCTGCCGTCGGGCCCGACGTCGAGCCGGTCGATGATGCCGCGCAGGCGCATGCCGTCGACCATCGTCTCGACACCGAGCTCGACCCCGACGGCGCGAGCCTGGGTCGGGTCCTCCAACCTGAAGTAATTGTCGACCAGGCGCTGGGCGTCGCTCAGGAATTCGCCCGCAGCCTCGTGCTCGAGTTCGAGCTGCGCGAATTCCTCGTCGTCCTGGAGTTCGTTCCAGGCCCGCTCGAGTTCTGCGGCGCCGGCAGCCGGGGTCCGCTCGGCGGGAGCGTGGTGCCAGAACAACCCCTCGAGCGCAGCGTGAACCAAGGTGCCCTTGACCGCGTGCGGCGACGCGGGTTCGGGGAGCCGTTCGATCTGCGAGAAGCGGAACGCCAGCGGGCAGCTGGTGAAGGCGCTGACTTTCGACGGCGTGAGCGTCCGCGGCAGATCGAGCGCCATGCAGCTCAGGATACGACGAGGGTGCTCCCGGACCGGAACATCCCCCGCCAGCCTGTAGAAAAGAGGCCGTGCCCGCTGAGCTCCGTCGCAGCAGCAGATGGGCGGGCGTCCGGGCCGGGGACCCGGTGCAGGTGGAGGGCACACGCCTGCGCAGCGCGTCGTGGGAATTCGTCGCCCACGTGCTGAACAGCGAGACCGGCGAGGAGTGGGTCGAGGTGGTGGGCGGCAAGCCGGGCGACAGGTCGGTCCGGTCCTTCCGGCCTCACCAGCTCTACGCCATGTCCGCCCGTCCCGGCCGGGACCCGTCCTTGGCCGACGCGCCGGGGCTCCCGCTGTGAGCAGCGGCACGGCGCACCGTCCCGGGATCCCCACGCTCACGACCGAGCGGCTCGTGCTCCGGCCCTTCGTGGCGGGCGATCTCGACGAGCTCGCCGTCGTGCACGCCGAGGAGTCCTTCTGGTGGTATCCGCTGCGCGCGGCCATGAGCAAGGAGGACACGCACCTCTTCCTCGAGCGCACGCTGGCGCGCTACGAGAGCGACGGGTTCGGGATCGAAGCGGTGATCGACCGGTCGAACGGCGCCATGCTCGGGTGGGCTGGCCTGGCGGTCCCGCACTTCTTGCCCGAGATCCTGCCGGCGGTCGAGGTCGGGTGGCGCCTGTCGCGCGCGTACTGGGGTCGGGGTCTGGCGACGGAGGCCGGTGCCGCCGCGGTCGACTTCGGGTTCACCACGGGCGGTCTCGACCGCATCGTCAGTATCTACGAGCCGGAGAACGAGGCGTCCGGACGGGTGATGGGCCGGCTCGGTTTCACGCGCTGCCTCTCGACCACGGGGCAGCGCGGCGAGGAGATCGTCGTCACCGAGTTGCGCCGTGCGCAGTGGGAGGCGCAGCGCAGCGGTGGGTGACATCGCCGTGCAGACCGCGACCGAGCCCGTCGCTCCGGGACGGCACACCGCAATGGTGCATGACGACTGGGAGATCTGGGGTCCGTGCGGCGGGTACGTGGCGGCCATCGCGTTGCGTGCGGCCGGCGCGGAGAGCGCGCTCGTCCGTCCCGCCAGCTTCTACTGCCACTACCTCTCGGTCGCCGCGTTCGCGCCGGTCGACCTCGTCGTCACACCGCTGCGCTCGGGCCGCACGGTGTTGGCGCAGCGCGTCGAGATGAGCCAGGAAGGCCGGCCCGTACTCGACGCCATGGTGTGGTCGGTCGGCGACGTGGCCGGCCTCGAGCACGACGACACGGAGCCGCCCGACGTGCCGGGTCCCGCCGAGCTGCCGCCCCGCAGTGTGATGCGCGGCGACCCAGACGAGGCGAGACCGGGGTTCGCCTTCTGGGACAACTTCGACCAGCGCGTGATCGACTGGTCCGAGACGTGGCCGCCGGACGGGCCGATGCCGCCGACGTGGCGGACGTGGGTGCGCCCCGTGCCGACGCCCTCGTTCGACGACCCGTGGGTCGACGCGGCGCGCTCGCTCATCGTCCTCGACGTGGGCAGCTGGCCGGCGGGTTCGCGGCCGCACATGTACCTCGAGCCGCCGTTCATCGCGCCGAGCCTCGACCTGTACGCGTCGTTCCAGTATCCAGGCCACTCGTCGGAGTGGATCCTGCTCGACGCGCACTCCCCGGTGGCCCACGCCGGCCTCCTGTCGTGGACCGGTCGCGTGTGGTCGGCCGAGCGGCGGCTGCTGGCGAGCGGCGGGGGACAGGCGGTGTTCCGCCACACCTAGACGCGGCGAGCAGGGCGAGCGACGCCGGAAGGCGGACGGCTACTCGGCGGTGAAGCCGTCCATCCGGGCGAGGATGCGCAACATCACCTCGTCGGCGCCGGCGCCGATCGAGTCGAGGCGCGTGTCGCGGAAGTAGCGCGACGTCCAGGTCTCGTCCATGTAGCCCATGCCGCCGTGGAACTGCACCGCGCAGTCGGCGACCTCACGCTGGAGCCGCGAGCCGAGCAGCTTGCCGATCGTGGCGTAGCGCGTGGCGTCCTCACCGGCCAGCACCGCGTCCGCGGTGGTGCGGGCGTACTGCTTCAACACGTCGTGGCGCGCCGCGAGCTCGGCCAGCACGAATTGGAGGTGCTGGTTCGCGAGCAGCGGGGCGCCGAAGGCGCGCCGCTGTTGGAGGTACGTCTTCGTGCGCTCGAGGGCCAGCTCGATCGACCCCACCTGCTTGTAGAAGGTCATGAGGCGCTCGGCCTGGAACTGCACCATCTGCTGCTGGAAGCCGCGCCCGATCTCGCCGATCGTGTTG
>DATJTU010000281.1:0-19991 GCA_035503015.1 Acidimicrobiales bacterium
TGCCAGCCACTACACATGGGCCGCTGCAACCGTGAACTCGAACAACGCGGCCGGCTACCAATTGGCGAGCGGCGAGCCGGTCATGGCCATCGGCGGGTTCAACGGAACTGACCCCGCGCCGACGCTCGCCCAGTTCGAGAAGTACGTCAGCGAGGGCAAGATCCACTACTTCATCGCGAGCGGCGGTGGCTTCGGCGGCGGCTTCGGTGGTGGGGGTGGTGGCTTCGGGGGCGGATCGAGCGACGATGCGTCACAGATCACGTCGTGGGTGGAATCGCACTTCACGTCCCAGACCGTGGACGGCGTCACGATCTACAACCTGTCGTCCTCGCGCTGAGCGTCACAACGGACGGCCAACGCACCGGCGTTCGACCGATCCGCAGCGCAACCGTTCGTCAACAGCCCTCGAACAGCTACTTATGGCCCTATGAGGACTGGCAAACCGATCTGTACGCTCCTCTGACGAGGCGCGCCACATGGCGTGAGATGAGTGGAGAGCGTCATGGCGGGCTGGAGCACGGACATCAAGGTCATCGACGCACGCCCGCGGGGAGCGCTGCCGGTGCGCGCGGCGGCCGTCGCGTGCGGTTTCGTCATGGCGATAGCCCTTCTGGTCGTGGCTCCGGCTCCACCTTCTTCATCCGCGCAAACCTGGAACTCGACTTCGACGCCGCTGGCGACGATCAGCGCCTCCGCTCCCGGCTCGCTACAGCAATTCGGCCAGGTGCTCGCGATCTCGGCTGACGGCACGACAGCGGTCGTCGGTGGACCGGCTCCAGAGGTCGGGGGGCCGGGAACCGCCTACGTCGTCCATGCGCCGTCCGAAGGATCTTGGTCGAACGCGTACGTCGTAGCAACGCTCGAAAATCCTTACGCGGGTCCGGACCCGGCTGACTTCGGCTCGGCGGTCGCGATTTCCGGGGACGGCGACACCGTGCTCGTCGGAGACCCCCAAGCATCGAGCGCGGACGGCGCAGCGTACGTCTACCACGTCAACTCAGAGAGCAGTTGGAGCGGTGACGTCGCTCCAGCAGTCGCCCTCGTCGATGACCAAGGCACGTCCGGCGATGCCTTCGGGTTCGCTGTCGGCCTCTCATCTGACGGGACGACGGCGTTCGTCAGCAGCCCTGACGCAGGCGATCGTCTTGGTGACGTGCAGGTGTTCCATGCAAGCAATGCGGACGCCTGGTCCGGCGCGCCGACGGCAGTCGCGACGCTGACGGACGCCGCCGAGTCGGGCACGTCGAGTTTTGGAGAATCGATCGCCCTGTCGGGTGACGGGTCTACCGCGCTCGTCGGCGACAGCGGCATGCGGTCGGCCTACGTGTTCCATACGCCGAATGAGAGCTCCTGGTCCAACACGACTTCCCCGACGGCGGCGCTGACGCCGCCGAACGGCACAACGGCGGCGACGTTCGGAGCGTCCGTCGCGCTGTCCTCAGACGGCGACACGGCTGCCGTGGGTTCCCGGTCCGAGTTCCCGCAAGGTTCGGTCTACGTCTTTCATTCGTCGGGCGAAGCCCAATGGGTCACGTCGTCGGAGCCCGCGGCCACGCTGTCGGACCCGAATGCGTCCGGCACGATCTTCGGCTCGGCCGTGGCCGTCTCCTCGAACGGCGCAACCGTCCTCGTCGGCGCGGAGGGAGCCATTTCGGCTGCACTCGCAGACGTGTACGTCACGCCAAGCGCCGCGTCGTGGAGCGACACGAGCTCACCGGCCGCGACCCTCACCGATGGGCTCGCGTCGGGTGGCGCCGGGTTCGGCGTGGCGGCGGCCCTGTCAGCCGACGGTTCGACGGCACTCATCGGGAATCCCGTCTACAACGAAGACGCAGGCGCGATCTTCGCCTATGCCAGCAGCCAAGGCGTGCCGCCGCCCCCCACGACGACGAGCACGACCACGACGCCCCCGCCGCCATCGCACGGGTACTGGCTGGTGGGCTCCGACGGGGGGATCTTCACCTTCGGCAGCTCGACCTTCTACGGCTCGACGGGCAACCTCGCGCTCCAGCGCCCCGTCGTCGGCATCGTGCCCACCGCCGATCGCGGTGGCTACTGGCTCGACGCCTCCGACGGCGGGGTCTTCGCCTTCGGCGACACCCAGTTCTACGGCTCGATCCCTGGCCTCGGCCTGAACCCCGCCGGCTCGCGGTTGCCCAACAGCCTGAACGCTCCCATCGTGGGCATGGTGCCCTCCGTCGACGATCGCGGGTATTTCATGGTGGCGTCTGACGGCGGGGTCTTCGCTTTCGGCGACGCACGCTTCGCTGGGTCGTGCCCAGGCATCGGGGGCTGTGCGGGCAGCGCCGTCGCGGTCATGCCCGACCACAGCGGCAACGGCTACTGGCTGGTGACCTCGACTGGCAACGTCTACACCTTCGGCGATGCCCCCTACTTCGGGGCACCGGAGCGCGGCACGGTGACCTCGGCGCTCGCCACCCCCGACGGCCAGGGCTACTGGGTCCTGCTCGCCGACGGCGAGGTGCTCAGCTATGGCGACGCGGCGCGGCTCGGGTCGCCGAGCTCGGCAAACTTCGGTCCCTTCGACCCGGCCACCTCGATCTTCGCCACGTCCGACGGCCAGGGCTACTGGGTGTCCTCTGCGCTGGGCCGGGTCTTCCCCTTCGGTGACGCGCCGGGCGACGGGGACATGTCGGGCACCCACCTCAACGGGTCGATCATCGCGGGGAGCGGGTACTAACGGGGAGGGCGGCGGCAGCGCGCTGACGAGAAGGCGAGGTCGTCAGCTCAAGAGCTCGCGGTAGTGCGCGTGGGTCGCCTCGTCGAAGGCCACGAATCGGACGAGGGACACCTGTGTGTCCGCCGCGCCGACGGTTGTCACGGCGATCGCGGCGGCCTCCTTAGAGGGATAGCCGTAGACACCGGTCGAGATAGCCGGGAAGGCCACCGAGCGTGCGCCCACCTCGTCAGCCACTGCGAGCGTCGCGCGGTAGCACGACGCCAGCGTGTCGGGCTCGCCCTCGCTCCCGCCGCGCCACACCGGCCCGACGGTGTGAATGATGAAGCGAGCGCGGAGGTTGAAGCCCTCCGTCACCACCGCGTCGCCCGGCGCGCAGCCGCCGACGGCGCGGCACGCTTCTTGGAGGAGCGCTGCACCTGCAGCGCGGTGGATCGCGCCGTCGACCCCGCCGCCCCCGCGCAGTCCCGCGTTGGCCGCATTGACGACGGCGTCGACCTCCTCAGCCGTGATGTCGCCGCGCACCGCTTCGAGCCGGGGCGGCACGGGATCAGCCGCCGGCGGGCGCCGTCGTCGTCGAGCCCCCGGCGGAGGACGGGACGATCTTGAGGAGCGAGACGGAGTGCGCGGGCGCCTTTTGCGAGACGCTCTCGCCCCACTTGCTGAAGGTCACCGTGCCGTGGATGGACGACTTCCCGCCGCCCGAGCCCGGGTTCGTCACCTCTTCGACCGGGAGCGGCGCCCCCGTGGCCGGCACGTAGAGCAGCACGGGCACCTTGTCGCCATTCTCGGTGGCGACCGAGCCGCGCACGGCGAGCACGTGCTGGCTCTGCACGGTCGTGGCCTTGTCGTAGGTGAACGGACCGCTCATTTGCAGCTCGGTGGCGACCTGCGAGTCGAGGAGCCCGCTCACCAGCTCGCCCAACGAGGAGTTGGAGGCGGGGAACGACAGCCACTTGCCGGCGTACTTCGACGACTGGCTACTGGTGAGGCCGATGACATGGTGGAGGGCGGCGGCGTTGCCGTTGACGTATCCAGTCGACCCGACCACGAGGGCGTTCATGTGCTCCGTGCTGCTGCCGTTCTTCACGACGAGCGTCTGCGCGCCCGACGTGGTGCCGGTGTCGCCCACGACGGTGAGGTGGACGCCGTTCTGCAAGGCGGTCGACGCGAAGTGCACGCCCTTCGTCCCGACCGCCTTGATGGCGGCGTTGTACTCGGCCTGTGCGGTGGTCGCGCTCGAGGCCGCGTCAGCGGCCGGTGCCGGGCCGGCGAGGCCGCCCAGCACGCCGAGCGCGCCCAGGCCCGTGCCGGCAGCGACGGCCGCGGCGGTCCGGATGGTTGATGGGCACATGTCCGTCACTCTCCTGAAAAGGCCGGAAGGGCCGGCGGTCGTCGCGTGCCTGCTACTCGGCCGCGTGCGCCGTGCCCGGCGGGATCGCCCTCATTGTCCCACGCTTCGCCCCGCCGGGTACTTCGGGCAGGCCTACCTGAGTCAGGGCTGTGCCGGTTTCTCGCCTCTTCGACTCGGGCCGGAGCTAGACGGAACTGACCGGCCCGATGGACACCGCCGCCTGCGGCGCCCGCGGGCGCACCGTCTCGCCCCACTTGGAATAGGCGATGTGCTCCGCCGAGGTGCGCTGACCCTTCGTGTTCACCGAGTCCTCTTCGACGGGGACGTGCGAGCCGTGCGCGCGGACGTAGAGGACGACGTGATCGGTCGTGTGGCCGAACGTCTGGGTGCCCTCGATGGCGTCGACGGAAGTCCCGTCGATCGTCTTGGCGTGGACGAGCGACAGCGGGCCCTTGAGCGCCAGCTCGTGCGCGACGTCGGTCGAGCGGACGCCCGCGACGACCTGCGAGAAGACCGAGTTCGTCGTGGAGAACTCGATCCACTGGTTCGCGACCACGCCGGCTTGCGACGAGCTGAGCCCGACGAGCGTCTCGAGGCCGTCCGGATTGCCCTTCACGTAGGTGATGTCGCCGATGAGGACGATGGTGATCGAGCCCTTCCCCATCGAGACCGTCTGGCTGCCCGACGCCGGCCCGGCGTCGCCGCTCTCGAGCAGCGTCTGCTTGGACTGGGTGGAGTCCGAGCTGTAGTGCACCGACCACGCGTGCGTCGTAGCGAGGGCATCGTGGTAGAGGGTGGCGGCGTCGGGCGTGCCCGAGCCGGCGTCTGCTCGTGTGGCGGCCTGCACCGGCTCGGCGGACAGGACCACCGCGGCGGCCAGGGTCGCCATGACCAGGGATCCGGCCGCCACGACGCCGGTCACCACTGTTCTCGTGCGGAACACCATGTCCTCTCTCCACCGCTGCCACCCGGGCCTGCCAGCTTCCCACGACGGGGGTTGGCCGCCCGGTCGCCATCCCGCGGGTGCGGTTCGCGGGTGGTTTTCCCGCGCCTCCTTTCTGTACTCCGGGGCCGGCAGTCGGGATCGGACCCGGGAGCCGACCGTTCTCGCGCCGGGTCCCCGGATCGGGGCCGAGCATCCGCGTCGTGCGAACACATGTTCGTTAATCTGAGGGAACAGGAACGCTCGAGCGGGGGAACCCGTCACACCCTCTTCGTAGGGTCACGACGAGGCGCTGGCGACACAGAGCGAAGACGAAGACGACGAAGAACACAGCGAAGAGGACAGAGGAGCGAACAGGGATGGCCGAATCAGACCGGGACAAGGCGCTGGACGCCGCGCTGGGGCAGATCGAGAAGCAATTCGGCAAGGGCTCGGTCATGCGCATGGGGGACAACCTCGGCATGAACATCGAGTCCATCCCCACCGGTGCGCTGTCTTTGGACCTCGCGCTCGGTATCGGCGGTCTGCCCCGGGGCCGCATCGTGGAGATCTACGGCCCCGAGTCGTCGGGGAAGTCGACGCTCGCCATGCACTGCGTCGCCGAGGCACAGCGCAACGGCGGGATCTGTGCCTACATCGACGCCGAGCACGCGATGGACCCGGTCTACGCACGGGCCATCGGTGTCAATGTGGAGGACCTCCTCATCTCGCAGCCCGACACCGGTGAGCAGGCACTCGAGATCGCCGACATGCTCATCCGCTCCGGGGCGATCGACATTCTCGTCATCGACTCGGTCGCGGCACTGACGCCACGGGCCGAGATCGAGGGTGAGATGGGCGACACGCACGTCGGCCTCCAAGCCCGGCTCATGTCGCAGGCGCTGCGCAAGCTGACGGGCACGTTGGCGAAGTCCGACACGATCGCGATCTTCATCAACCAGCTGCGGGAGAAGATCGGAATTATGTTCGGCTGCTTTCACTACAGCTCCCGTGTCGTGCTCGCCGACGGCACCACCGAGAAGATCGGGAAGATCGTCAACCAGCGGATGCCCGTCGAGGTGCTGTCCTACGACCCCGAGGCAGGGGCCATCGTCCCGAAGAAGGTCGTCAACTGGTTCGACAACGGGGTCACCGACAAGTTCCTGCAGATCACCGTCGCCAAACCGATGAAGAACGGGCGGGCGCAGCTTGCCTGTACGGAGAACCACCTGATCCGGACGCCGGGCGGCTGGCGCGAAGCCGGATCGCTGAAGGTCGGAGACCAGGTGCTCGAGGCATTGCCGCACTACCTCTCGGACTTCCAGTGGGAGGTCCTGCGCGGCACGTTGATGGGTGACGGCGCCTTGTCGCCGACGCGCAGCGGCCACGGAGCCCGGTTCCGCTTCGGGCACGGACCCAAGCAGATCGCCTACGCCGACTGGAAGGCGTCCCTGTTCGCCAACGTGGACTCGAGCCACCACATCCGGCCGGACGGCCCCGTCTTTTACGACTTCCATCCCTTGCCGGAACTGGCCTCGCTTCGCCAGAGCGTCTACGTGGAAGGGAAGAAGGTCTTCGACGACGACTACGTGAAGTCGCTCTCGCCGTTGTCGCTCGCGCTCTGGTACATGGACGACGGGAGCTTGTCGATCCGCTCGAAGGGCGTCCACCAGCGCACTACAGGGCAGACCGGCCGGTCCACCATCTGCGTCGAAGCCATGGAGCCGGCGACTCGGGAGCGCCTTGTTGCGCACCTGCGCGACACCTGGGGCATCGAAGCGAAGCTGATCGCCTCGGGTGCAATGAAGAAGGCGGTGCTGGTCTTCAACAACGGGGAGACGGCCAAGCTCCACGCCCTCATCGCACCGTTCGTGCACCCGAGCATGGAGTACAAGCTGCTTCCGGCCTATCGAGGTCGCTTCGCCGTCGAGCCCGTCTTCGCCCCGATGCGCTACGAGCTGCTCCCGTGCCCGGTGACCGACATCCACGTCAAGCCGCCGACCCGGTCGATGCACCGCTTCGACATCGAAGTCGAGGGGAGCCACAACTACCTGGTCGACGGGGTGGTGGTGCACAACTCGCCGGAGACGACCCCCGGTGGACGCGCGCTGAAGTTCTACTCGTCGGTCCGCCTCGACATCCGCCGGATCGAGGCCATCAAGGACGGGACCGACGTGACGGGCAACCGGACCCGCGTCAAGGTCGTCAAGAACAAGTGCTCGGCTCCGTTCCGCCAGGCCGAGTTCGACATCATGTACGGCAAGGGCATCAGCCGCGAAGGCTCGCTGCTCGACGTCGCACTCGAGCTCGGCTTCGTCAAGAAGTCGGGCGCCTGGTTCACCTACGAAGGCGAGCAACTCGGTCAGGGCCGTGAGAACGTCAAGACGTTCCTCTCGGAGAACCCCCAACTGATGGCCGAGATCGACGACCGGGTGCGCGAGCAGCTGGCGCCCAAGGTTGACGAGCCAGTGGAGGCCGCCGTCGATCCTGACGACCTTCCGATCACCCTCGACTCGTAGGCGTCCCCCGCACACACCGCAACACCCAGAGCAGTACACCGCCTCTCACAGGGCCGAAGCCTCCGGGCCGTCTCCCGCCTCTCCCTCGGGTGATGGTCCGGAGCGCTTCGCGTCCGGGATCGTGTGGCACCGACCCGAGCAGCCACAATGGGGCCGTGCCGGCCAGCGAATGGAAACGACGGGTCTATCGCGTCTTCGACCGGGCGGTCCCGACGGTGCCGTTCCGGTTCTTGCCCCCGAAGCAGTCGGTACGCATGGCGTTCAACGTGATCCTCGACCGCGAGCCCGACGCCGTGGGGGGCGCCGAGTACACCGAGAAGCTGGCGTCGGGTGCGCTCTCCCGTCACGGCGTGGCGGAGGCGCTCGCCCACTCCGAGGAGTTCCGGCGCACTGTGCCCATCGGCAACGTGCTGCTCTCCATGCACGTGAGCCGTAGCGAGTTCGTCGCCGGGCTGCCCCGCGCCGCCCGCATCCTGGACCTGGGCGGGACGCACCAGGGCCTGCCCGATGGTGCGCTCGTGCATCTCGGCTATCCGTATCCCTTCGAGCGCCTCGTTGTGGTCGACCTGCCGGTCGAGGAGCGCGACGAGATCTACCAGGGCGGGTCGTCGGGCGACGCGGTCGTCTCCGAGCTCGGACCCGTCGAGTTCGCCTTCCACTCCATGGTCGACCTCGGCCGCTACGAGGACGCGTCCTTCGACCTCGTCTACAGCGGCCAGTCGATCGAGCACGTCAGCGAGGAGCAGGGAGCAGAGGTCGCGCTCGAGGCGTTCCGCGTCCTCGCCCCTGGCGGCTGGTTCTGCCTCGACACGCCGAACGGGCCGGTCTGGCGGCTGCGCTCGAACGAGCCGATGAACCACGACCACAAGATCGAGTACGGCGCGGCCCAGCTCTCGGCCATGCTCGAGCGCGCCGGCTTCGTGGTCAGCGAGTGCAAGGGCCTCAACCTGATGCGGCGCGGCGTCGAGGCCGGCGTGTTCGACGAGGCCGAGGCCAGTGCGAATCCGGGCGTCTTCGCGGCGGCGGAGGATTGCTTGTTGTTGGCGCTCGTGGCGCGCAAGCCGGGCTGACCCGAACGCGGCGCGACGGCGCGAGGCCTAGGGGTCGAAGCGCTGCCCCACGAGCCGCTCGCTCAGCTCCCACAGTGCGGCGGCGTGCTCGTCGTCGAGCAGGTAGGGCATGAAGCCGTTCACGCCGGGATCCGCTCCGAGCACGCCCACGCCGCAGTTGGCGAGGTAGGCACCGTTGTGGTCGGCCAAGTCCGGCGTCGTGGCGGCCCAGACCTGGGTGGCCGCGCCCGCCTCCACGGTTTTGAAGTGGATGTCGCGCGACTCGCCACCCTCGCTGGTGGCGGCCGAGCGCCGGCGCGCGAAGTCGGCCATGTCGTTGATGAGCTCGTCGGTCAGGTGCCGGCCCAGATCGGTGATGATCCCGCCCGGGTGGACCGAGAAGGAGAGAAGGCCCGACGGCCCGGCCCGCCGGGCCAGCTCCCGCGCGAACAGCGCGTTGGCCGTCTTGGCCTGTCCGTAGGCCACCCACGGCGAGTACTCCGTGCGCTCGAAGTTCGGGTCCTCCAGGTCGACGTCGGCGCGGCTGTGCCCGGCCGAGGTGAGGGTGACCACGCGCGGCGCCTCGCCGGCTTGCAGCGCCGGGTTCAGCAAGGCGGTCAGGAGGAAATGGCCGAGGTGGTTGGTGCCGAACTGGGTCTCGAACCCGTCGGCGGTGTGCCCGAACGGGCACGCCATGACCCCGGCGTTGTTCATGAGGACGTCGATGGCGTCGTGACCGGCGAGATACGACTCGGCGAAGGCACGGATGCTGGCGAGGTCACCGAGGTCGACGACGCCGGCTTCCAGATCGGCGCCGGGGACCATGGCACCGACCTCGGTCACCGCCCCCTCCGATCGCTCGGTGCTGCGGGCGAGCAGGGTCACCGACGCGCCGTGAGCGGCCAGCGCCCGGGCGCTCTCGCGGCCCAGCCCGCTGGCGGCGCCGGTGATGACGAAGCGCCGGCCCGACAGGTCGATGCCGTCGAGCACCTCGTTGGTCGTCGTGTCCCGGCCGAACTCGCTCACCGCTCCCGTTCCCCGTTCCGCTCCACAGTGTCGGGGAGCTTACGGCGCGGGGAACGGGTGCAGCCGGGTGAGGGAGCCCCGGAGCGTCAGCCCTTGAGCGCCTCTTGCAGCTCGCCGGCGATCTCGTCGGTCGTCGCGTCGACGGTGTGCTTCACGACCTTGGACGCTCCGGAGATCGCGTCGTCCAGCGCCTTCTCGATCGTGGGCTCGCCGACCACGAGCAGGCCGGCCTCGTCGGCCGTGAGCTGCTCGGCGGCCTCGTGCAGCTCCTTGCGGGGCAGCGTCCCGCCACCGAACATCTCGGGGATCGCACGCATGCGCGGGCGGTCGTGTCGCTTCGCGATGTGCGGCTTGCCCTTCTCCTTGTCGATCACCGCGGCGTCGTACTCGCCGAGCAGGTGAGCCTTGTGCGCTTGCTCAACCGAATTCAGGTCGGCGAGCGCACCTGACAGGGACGAATAAGCAGCTGCGTAGACGAGCTGCGGCTTGTGGGCCATATCGCACCTCCCTGAGGGATGGGTTCGCCGGGTAACGCTACGCCCGTGCGACGGCCATTGCTATAGGTCATCTGACCGGGCGCATGTCAGGGCGCCCCCAGCGGCACGCCAGGGCTGGCCGAGTCGGCTAGGGGGTCGTCGAGGCGAGGATCGTGTTGGGCACGAGCTCGACCCAGGTGGTGCCGGGCTCGAGCGGGATCGGCACGCCGAACGCGTTCACGAACTGCGTCGGGTCCCCGAGTGCGCTGCGGTGCCAGGTGGCGGGGAAGGCCATGCCGTTGCGGAAGATCTCGGCCGTCCCGCTGGCGTTGGGGTACAGGTCGGCTTGCACCTCGAGGCCGCCCTCGCTGTTCTCGAGCCAGGGGCCGTAGCTGATCTGCACGTACTGGATGACCACGTTGGGCGTCTGGTTCTGTGCCCCGTCGGCCAGCATGTCGGGGGTGGTCCCGTTGTAATAGCGCTGGAACGTGTTGGTGGTGGCGTTCCACTTCCAGGTCACGTCCGAGGTCCCCGAGAAGTCGATGTTGACCGTCGCGACCTTGGACCCGCCGCCGGGCAGCGTGGAGGAGTACGGGAACAGCGGTTGCGGCGGCGTCGTCATCGAGGGGTGGGTGCCGTAGACGATGGAGGTCGACGTGTAGTCGGCGTCCGGCGGGATCTTGCCCGCCGGGTGGATCATGAGCGAGTTCGACGCCCCCAGGTCGACGTTGACGATGGGGGAGGCCTCGATGTTGGCGAGCACCGGGTTGATCCCGCCGACGTGGGCGAGGAGCGGGTTCCCGAGCTGGCCGAGGATGCCGATGTCGATGTTGCGCGCCGAGCGGGCCGGGCCGATCAGCGTGGCGTTCTGGCACTGGAAGACGGCGGCGTAGCGGGTGATGCCGCCTTCGACCGGCTCTTCGAAGACGATGTCAGCCTTGTCGAGGCCCGACTGTGGACGGCCCGCGGGGTAGTTGTCGATCTTGACCGCCATGGCCGGGCGTTGGGGCACCATCCCGTCGGGCGCGGGAAGGCCGGTCAACGGGCAGGCAGGCTTGGGCGCAGCGGACGTGGTCGTCGGTGAGTCCTTCGCCGCGGCGTCGTCGTGGACCGGCGACGAGGAGCACGCGCTCAACACCAGGCCGGCGAGTCCGGCGCTGGCCAAGGCCCCCCACGCGAACGGTCGCCGCGCCCGGGAGCGAGAGTCGTCGGGTCTGCCCATGTCTGCGGCGCGATCGTAGGGGGGCGGCGCCGAAAAGTGGTGTCATGGGCGCCGCGGTGCAGGTCGGAGGGGTCGTCGCCGGTCCGAACGCCCCCACATCCCCCGCGGGCGCCGGGGCCCCGCCGCTCAGGCCGAGTTCGTGCCCGTCGCGCTGCCGGCCGAGGCGGCCGAGCCGGTGTAGATGTCGGACCAGTTCGCCCCCGAGCTCCCGTACGAGGTGGCCGGCCCGAGTCCGAAGCGCCCGTACACGTTCTCCATGGCGCGGCGCACCACCGCAGTGATGCCCGGGAACGGGCCGGGGATGACGATCGAGGGGATGAGCCCGGTCGTCGAGAGCATCGAGACGAAGCTGGCCGAGCCCGAGGCGAAGACGCCCCCGCCGTTGGACGGGGCGGTGTAGTAGGTGATGTCGGACCAGTTCGACTGCCCGGGGATGGCCGAGTGCGCCAGAACGTCGAGGTTGCGCGGCCCCGGGAGCGACGGCACGTAGCGGTCGTACTCGCCGAGGACGACGTTGGGGAACGAGTCGCCGTCGCGCAGGTTGCAGCCGTTGTAGAACCACGACGACGCGTCGGTCACGACCAGCGGCGCCTTGGCGCCGACCGACTGGTACATGGCGCCGATGAGCGTGGACTCGGGCTGGTTCAACGGTGCCTGGTTCCAGTTGACCGTGGTCAGCGAGGGGTCCTGCGCCGCGATCGGGTCCTCGGCGGCGTCCTTGTAACAGACCTGCAGCCGGTTGGGCCCGTTGCCGCTCGGCTCCATGCGGATCTGGCGGTAGCAGGCGTTGGCGCCGAGGAAGGCCAGGTTGACCCCGGCCGCACTGGCCTGGGCGGCACCCTGGCGCATGGGCTGGGACCAGTACTCGTCGTGGCCGAGGCTGAAGAGGCACTTGTGGTTCATCAGCAGTTGCGGCCGCGCGTGCAGGTCCACATCGGTCCAGTAGGTCAGGTCGAGGCCGAAGCTCTCGAGATGCATGAGCAGCGGCAACTCGTTGCCCACGAAGTCGGCCGCGCCCGACGCCCAGGTCTGCGGGTAGGGGCGGTCGAAGGAGACGATGCGGGCGCGGCTTGCGAAGTCCGAACCGCCGCTGCTGGTGCGCCCGTAGTAGAGGCTGTAGTCGCCCCACAGGTTGTAGGCCTGCCACGTCGTCACGCTGTTCTGGATCACGTAGGACGCCATCGAGGCGTCGTCGCGCACCGTCAGCGGCACGAACTGCTGCTCGCCCCCGCTGCCGACGAGCTTCAGCAGGTAGCACCCGGGCGGCCAGTCCTTGGTGACGTGCAGTGTCATGGTCGGCTTCCACGGGCAGCTGACGGTCCCCGCCGCGGACACCGTCGGCGCGGGCTGCGGGGTGGCCGGCACGAAGTCCGTCTGCAGCACGAGGCGGCCGCCGTAGCCCTGGTAGTAGCCCATCCGGTACACCTGGGTCTGGACGGCGGCGGCGGTCGTGTTCACGAAGAGCGCCACGTCGTCGCCGTGCACCGCGCTCGCCTGGCTGGCGAACCCCTCGAGCGCGTGGGCCGGCTGCACGTGGTTGCAGATCCAGTTGAGCGTGCCCGGCTTCTTGTTCTCGGCGATCAGCCAGGTGGCGGTCGGCACCACGACGCCGCTCGGGAGCGCGGTGTTGACCACCGCCGGCCCGCTCGACCCCTTGTGGTGGCGCGCGTGCGCCGGGGGCTTCTTCGGCTTGCGCCCGCCACGTGCGAGCCGTTCGCCCCCCAGCGCACCCGCCGCGCCGAGCGCGGAGAGCTGGAGGAATTGCCGGCGGTCGATCGGTGACCCGGGCCGGGGGGCCGACGGCGCCGCGGGCTCGTCGCGGCCGTCGCGGCGGTCGTCGGATGGGCCGTCGGGTGGGAGGCCCTGCACGTCACGAGTGTACCTAGGTGCCCCTCCGTGACCTGGTGTCAGGCCGGTCACGGCAGCGCCACGGCGGCGTCCCCGCACCCGGCCGGGACCACCTACGATTCCGCGCGTGAGCTGGGCCAGGTCCCTCCCTCCCGTGGTGCGCCGGCCGCTGTCCCGGCTCGTCCACGCGGCGTGGGAGGGCGCGGCCGACCTCGGCGCGATCGGGCCCGGCGACGAGCGCGGGCAGCGCTTCGGCCGCATGGGACCGGGGGCGTGCCTGCTCTTCCCGCAGGGCGCGGTCTTCAACGAGCACCTCGTCCACATCGGCGCGGAGACGATCGTCGGTCCCTACGCCTCGATCTCGGCCGGGATGGCGCCGGGGCAGGAGATGCCGACCGACCCGGTGGTCTCGATCGGGAGCCGCTGCCTGATCGGGCGCGGCTCGCACATCGTGGGCCACTGGGAGATCGTGATCGGCGACGACATCCAGACCGGGCCCTACGTCTACATCACCGACCAGAACCACACCTACCTCGATCCGGTCGAGCCCATCGGGCGGCAGTGGCCCACCGAGTCACCGGTCCGCATCGGCTCGGGCAGCTGGCTCGGCGCCAACGCGGTCATCCTCCCGGGCGCGCAGATCGGTGAGCACGTCGTGGTGGCGGCGGGCGCCGTGGTGCGCGGCGAGGTTCCCGACCGCTGCGTCGTCGCCGGCGTGCCGGCCCGCATCGTGCGGCGCTGGGTGGAAGGGACGGGATGGGTGACCGAGAAGGACGTCACCCTGTCGTGAGCCCGCCGGAGGCCGCGCCGTCATCGTTCATGGTGACGGTGCGGGGCCAGGACGCCCCTGGCATCGCCGAGCGGCTCTTCGCCGCGCTCGGCGCGCGCGGCGTCGCCGTCGACGACGTGGAGCAGGTGCGGGTGCACGGCCGGCTCCTGCTGTGCGCGGAGGTGCGGCTGGCGCCTGACGACGCGCACGACGGCGAGGCAGCCCGCGTGGCCTTGCGCGACGAGGTCGGCGCGGCGCTCGACGGCGCGCGGGTGGACGTGGCGGTCGATCCGCTGGGGGCATCGGTCGACGACGAGCCGGGCGACCGGCACCTCGTCACGCTGTTGGCGCCGACCGTCGATGCAGGCGCCCTCGAAGGTGTGACCGGGTGTGTCGCGCGCTGTGGGGGCAACATCGAGCGGATCGTCCGGCTGGCCTCGTACCCGGTGCACAGCTACGAGCTGTCGGTGACCGGGCCGGACCTCGGTGCCTTGCGGCGCGCGCTCGCTCAGGAGGCCGTGCGGCTGCAGGTCGACCTCGCGGTGCAGCCGGCGGGGCTCCACCGCCGCGCGAAGCATCTCATCGTGATGGATGCCGACTCGACGCTGTTGCAAGGTGAGGTCGTGGACCTGTTGGCCGAGCGTGGTGGCTGCGGCCCGGCGGTGGCGGCCGTGACCGCTGCCGCCATGGCAGGGGAGCTCGACTTCGCCGACGCACTCCGCGAGCGCGTGCGGTTGCTGGCCGGGCTCACGAAGGCGGACCTCGAGGCGGTCCGCGCCGGGATGCTGCTCGCACCGGGCGCGCGCACGCTCGTGCGTACCCTGAAGCGCCTCGGCTACGAGCTGGCGGTGGTGAGCGGCGGGTTCACACAGGTGATCGGACCGCTCGTGCGCGAGCTGGGCATCGACCATCTGGCGGCCAACGTCCTGGCGCTCGAGAACGGGCTGGTCACCGGCGAGCTGGAGGGGCCGATCCTCGACCGGGCGGGCAAGGCGAACGCGCTGCGGCGCTTCGCGCAGGCGGCGGGGGTGCCGCTGGCCCGCACGATCGCCGTCGGCGACGGCGCGAACGACATCGACATGCTCGCCGCGGCGGGGTTGGGCATCGCGTTCAACGCCAAGCCGCTCGTGCGCGAGGCGGCGGACACCGCACTGAGCGTGCCCTACCTCGACGCGATCTTGTTCCTCCTCGGGATCTCCCGCGGCGAGGTGGAGCACGCCGACCGGCTCGAGACCGAGGCGGCGTCGTGAGCACGGTGACAGAGCCCCCGGCACGCACGACCGACGCCGACCATGCGGCGGCCTTGGCCCGGCGCCCGTTGCTGCGCGGGTGGCTCCACGTGGTTGCGTTCGCCGGGTGGCTCGTGGGCGGGCCCTTCCTCATCGCGGCGGCACCCGATGCCGCGGCGCGCGCCGCGCTGATCGTCTACGTCGCCGGCATGCTCGCCATGTTCGGGACGAGTGCGGCGTTCCATCGCGTGCGCTGGTCGGCACCGGCCTGGCGGCGCATGCGGCGGGCCGACCACAGCGCGATCTTCGTCGGCATCGCGGGCACGTCGACGGCGGTCGCCGTGCTCGCGTTGCGCGGCTGGGCCGAGGCGCTCCTGCTGGCGCTCGCCTGGGGCGGTGCCCTCGCCGGCATCACGCTGCGCCAGGTCTGGCTCGATGCGCCCCAGTGGGTCGTCGCCGTGCCCTACGTCGTGGTCGGCTGGTGCCCGCTCGTCGTGGCGCCCCAGCTGGTGCGGGGGCTGGGCTGGGTCGGGTTCGCGCTGTGCCTCGCGGCCGGGGCCGTCTACACGGCCGGCGCGTTGGTCTACGCGCGCAAGCGCCCCGATCCCTGGCCGCGCGTCTTCGGGTTCCACGAGGTGTTCCACGCCTGCACGCTCGTCGGCGCCGCGTTGTTCGCCTACGTCATCGCCTTCGTCGCCCTGCCCCGGTACTGAGCGCCGGTACCGAGCGGCGGTCGCGAGCTACTGAGCGCGGGTCCCGGCCGGCGCGCTCAGCCGATGACGCCGTCGGCGCGCAGCCGTGCCAGCTCGTCGGGCCCGAGGCCGAGCTCCGCGCCGAGCACGGCGTCGGTGTGCTCGCCGAGCCACGGCACCCGCGTCTCGGGCCCCTCGGCCACGTCGGCGAACTTGACCGGCAGCCCCGGCACGAGGACCGGCTGGGTGACGTCGTCGGTCCGCGGGTGCTCGACGAGCATGTGGCGCGCCGCCAGCTGCAAGTCGGCCACGACGTCGGCGTCCGTCGCCACCGGGCCGGCCACCAGGCCGGCGGCGTTGAGCGCGTCGCAGGCGTCGCGCCGGCTGCGCGTGCTCGCCCACGACTCGATGGCCGGGCGGATGTCCGCGTCGAGGTGGTCCAGCCAGCCCTGTGGTGTCGCGAAGCGCGCGTCGTCTGCCCACTCGGGCCGTCCGATCGCGCGGGCAAGGTCGGGCCACTGGTGCGGGCGCAGGACCTGGAGCATGAACCAGCCGTCAGCGGCGCGGAAGCCGTGCAGGATGCCGGGCCACGGCGTCCCCATCGGCATGCCCATAGACCAGAAGTTGGGGACGACGTCGAGCATGGCGACCATGGCGTCGAGCATGGCGACGTCGACGCGCTGGGGCCGCCCGGTGCGGTCCCGCTGGCGCAGCGCGGCCAGCGTGCCGATGACGGCGAACAGCGCGGTGGCGATGTCGCCGAGGCCGCCCATCGGGGAGCCGATCGGCGGCTGGCCTTCGGGACGCTTGAACTCGTAGGCGCCGCTCATCGCCTCGACGATGGAGGCGAGCGCGGGCCAGCCGTCGTAGGGGGAGGTGTCCGCGCCCGGCTGCACCGGGCGTCCGAAGCCGGAGATCGAGAGGTACACGACGCTCGGGTGGGCGGCCACGACGTCGTCGTAGGCGAGCCGCAGCCGCTCGGCGGCCCCGGCGCGGAAGTTCTCGGCCACCACGTCGAAGCGGGGCGCGAGGCGCAGCACGAGGTCGCGCCCGGCCGTCGACTTCAGGTCGATGACGAGCGAGCGCTTCGACAGGTTGTTGCGCAGGAACGTGGCGCCGACGGGGCGACCGTCGGGATCGGCCATCGCGGGCATCGCGCTGCGCCCCAGGTCGCCGGTGCCGGGTGCCTCGACCTTGACGACGTCGGCACCGAGACGGCCGAGCAGCTGGGTGGCGAAGGGGAGCGCCTGCATCTGCTCGAGTGAGAGGACGCGGACGCCGTCGAGCGGCTTGCCCCAGCGCGCCGCCTCGGCGTTGACGACGTCGCCCAGCTTCACGTGCTGCCCTCCGTCACGCGTCGTCGAGACGCGCGGTCGAGGCGCGTCACGTGATGTCGAGGCCCAGCATGGTGATCGCGTTGCCTCGCATGATGCGGTAGACGTCGTCGTCGGAGAGGCCCCGCACCAATTGCTCCGCGACTGCACGGGTGTCGGGCCAGGTCGAGTCGGTGTGGGGGTAGTCCGTCTCGAACGTGATGCGGTCGGCCCCGATCACGCCGAGCGAGTCGAGGCCGTGCTGGTCGCGGAAGAAGCAGCCGTACACCTGGCGGTGGAAGTAGGTCGACGGCGGCTCGGGGACGATGTCCTTCACCCCGCCCCACGCGCGGTGCTCGCGCCAGACGTCGTCCGCCCGCTCGAGGATGTAGGGGAGCCAGCCGATCTGGCCTTCGGAATAGGCCAGGATCAGCTCGGGGAAGCGGATCAGCACGCCGGAGAAGAGGAAGTCGGTCAGCGACGACATGGCGTTGCCGAAGCTGAGCGTCGCGGCCACCGCGACCGGGGCGTCGGCCGAGGTGGCCGGCATCTTGGAGGACGACCCGATGTGCATGCACACGACGGTGCGGGTCTCCGCGCAGGCGGCGAAGAACGGGTCCCAGTAGCCGGCGTGGATGCTGGGCAGGCCCAGGTGCGGCGGGATCTCGCTGAAGCAGACGGCGCGCACGCCGCGGGCCGCGTTGCGGCGCACCTCGGCGGCGGCCTTCGCGGCGTCCCAGAGCGGGATGATGCACAGCGGGAGCAGCCGGCCGCCGCTGTCGCCGCACCACTCCTCGACCATGAAGTCGTTGTAGGCCACGACGCACGCCTCGGCGAGCTCCTTGTCCTTGGCCTCGAGGAAGGTCTGGCCGCAGAAACGGGGGAACGTCGGGAAGCACAGCGACGCCTCGACCCAGTTCGCCTCGTTGTCAGCGACCCGCGCGTTGGGGTCGTAGCACCCGGGCCGCATCTCGTCGTAGGTGATGGGCGACATCGTCATGTCGTCGCGGTCAAAGCCGACGGCGGCGACGTGGCGCTTGTTGATGTAGACGAGGTCCTCGTAGACCCAGCAGTCGGCTTGGGGCCCGGCGGGGTCGAACGACTGGCGGTAGGTGCCGCCGCCGATGTGCTCCATCTCGCCGATGCCGCGCCGTTCGGCCTTCGGCCCGCGGTCACGGAACCGGGCGGGCAGCCAGGTGTCCCACAGATGCGGTGGTTCGACGATGTGGTCGTCGACGCTGACGATCTTGGGGAGCGGAGTGGTGCTCCCGAGGCGGGGGGCCGCGTCCTCGATCAGGTCGGTCATGGTTGCTCCAGTGTGGCCGCGAACGGGACGAGGGGGGCAAGGGCCTCGAGCTCGCGGCGGACCGCGCTCTCGTCACCGGCCCGGATGCGCAGCACGACCTCGGAGACGCCGAGGCCGGCGAAGTGCTCGAGCTTCCCCCGCTCGGCGATCGACCCGAAGGGCACGACGCTGAGGGTGGCGGCGTCGCGGCCTGCCTGTTCGGCCAAGGACCGCAGGCGCGGCAGCGCGGTGGCGAGGCCGCTGCCGCCGATGGGGATCCAGCCGTCGAACGAGGCGGCAGCCGCGAGCACGGCGTCGCTGGTCCCCCCGCCGATCAGGGTGCGCACGCGGGGTTGCTGGCGGGGCTTCGGCCACGACCAGGTGGGTGCGAAATCGACGAACTCACCGTGGAACTCGGCCTCGTCGTGCGACCAGATCGCCTCCATGGCGGCGAGGTGCTCGCCCACGACGGCGCGGCGCCGCCCGAAGTCCATACCGTGGTCCTCTGCCTCGGAGCGGTTCCACCCGTAGCCGACGCCGAGCGTGACCCTGCCGTTCGACAGGTGGTCCAAGGTGGCGACCTCCTTGGCCAAGAGGATCGGGTCGTGTTGCGCGGCGAGCAGCACGCCCGTACCCAACCCGATCCGTGTCGTGACCGCCGCCGCGGTCGCCAGCGCGACCAGCGGGTCGAGGCAGCGCTTGTAGTCGTCGAGGCGCACCCCCTCGACGAGCGCGGGCGGCAGGTCCTCGCGGACGGGGAGATGGGTGTGCTCGGGGAACCATACCGAGTCGAAGCCGAGCTCCTCGACCGCCGCCGCCAGCGTCGCCGGCGCCAGGTCGAGGTCGGTCAGCGCGGCGGTGATCCCGAGTCGCACGCTCAGCCGGGCGGTGCCTTCGCCACGAACTCGGCCAGCGTCCCACTCTCTGCGGCGCCGGAGAGCACGGTGGCGAACGCCGCTTGCTCGCGCCGGTTGGCCTCCGCCACGGCGTCGCGGCGCGCCGCCCGCATGAGCGACGTGATCGCCCGCGTCGACGGGCGCGAGAAGGCGGCGATCCGGGACGCGAGCGCCACCGCGTCGTCCCGCGCGGCGCCGGGCTCGCTCACCCCCAGGGCGAGTCCGAGCTCCACGAGCTCTTCCGAACTCACCCACTCGGACGTGAGCAGGACGCGGGCGGCCCGCTGCCAGCCCATGACGGCGGGAAAGAGCAGGCTGCTGGCCGCCTCGGGTGGCACGCCGAGCTCGGAGAACGGGACGCGCAAGCGGGCACCGCGCTCGACGAACACGAGGTCGCAGTGGGCGAGCACGGTGAAGCCGAGGCCGACCGCGACGCCGTTGACCGCAGCGAGCAGGGGGACCGAGATCTCGCCCAGGCACTCGAGCAGCCCCTGGAAGCCGCGGTCGGAGCCTTCCACCTTGGTGCCCGTCGCGATCGCTGCCATCTCGGCCAGGTCGGCGCCCGAGGTGAACGCCCCGTCCGCGCCCGTGAGGACGACGGCACCCACCGCCTCGTCGCCGTCGGCGGCCCGCAGCGCCGCCGTGAGCTCGAGGTACATGACGGTGTCGAAGGCGTTGCGGACCTCGGGCCGG
>DATJTU010000282.1:0-3518 GCA_035503015.1 Acidimicrobiales bacterium
CATGTCGAAGCGGCGGGAGCCCCCACGAAAGCGGGCGAACCCACGGATGTCCCGCCGGGAGAAGCCCTCGAGGTCCGGCCACATGTCCTTGTCCGACGCCCGGAGGACGTCGGCCGATTCGTCCAACCCGGCGTCGTCGTCTGATTCGATCCGGCGCACTTCCACCGGCCCACCATGCCACGGCGAACGCGCCGGGGACACGAGCACGCCTCAGAGCGCGTCAGCGCAAGACGGCGCCGAACTCCGTTGCGACCGCCTCGATGCAACGCGCCCGCACCTCGCCGACGTCCTCGTCCGTCAGCGTGCGATCGGGCGAGCAGAAGCGCAACCGGTAGGCGAGGCTGCGCGAGCCCTCGTCGATCCCCGTCCCGCGGTAGACGTCGAACAGCCGCACCGACTCGAGCACGTCTCCGGCCGCACGCCCCAGCGCCTCCGCGATGACGTCAGCCGGGTGCGCGTCACGCACGACGAACGCCAGGTCGATGTCCGAGGACGGGAACCGGCTGACCGCACCGACGACCGTCGGTCGCCGCGCCACCCGCTCCTCGTCGAAGAGCAGCCCGAGGTCGACCTCGAGCCAGCCCACGCGGCGCGGCGCCGGCACTCCCCCGACCGTGTGGGTGAGGCCGAACGTCGTGGCGACGTCGGGGTCGATCTCGCCGACGGCGCCGAGCACCACCGCCTCGCCCGAGGGCGAACGTGCCACGAGGTGCGCCGAACGGGTCGGGTGCAAGCCCGGGAGCGGCCCTGCCTCGTCACCGGCAGCGTCACCGCCGGCGCCGGCGCCGGTACCCGCGCCCGGCGGCACCAGCCGCACCCCGTCGACGCGGAAGGTGTCGGCGAGGACGTGCCACGCCGCGACGGCGGTGCGCGCGTCGTCGTCTTCGAGCGCGAGAACACTCGAGAGCAGCTCGCGCTCGCCCGGTAGCTCCGCCCGCTCCAACCCGCCCGGCCCGGCGCGCTCGACGACGCGCGGCGCGCCCTCGCCGGGATGCGAGAACACTGTCCCCACCTCGAAGAGGCGGATATCGGGCTGCCGGCGGCTGGCGTTGTAGGACAACGCGCTCAAGAGGCCCGGCATGAGGGAACGGCGCAGGAACGGCTTCTCGGCGTCGAGCGGGTTCGCCACCCGCACCGCGTCGCCGCGCAGGCTGACGTCGCTATGCGCGTCGGCCGAGACGAAGGTGTCGGTCCACCCCTCGGACGCCCCGAGGCCGACGAGCACGTCCTTGGCCTCGCGCCGCGACCGCTGCAACGAGGTGAGGCCGCCCGGCTGGGGCCACGTCGGTATCCGGCGCGGGACCTTGCTGTAGCCGTAGGTGCGGGCGATCTCCTCGATCACGTCGTCGACCCCGTAGGGCTCGCGACGCACGTCGGGCCGGTTGGTCGGCACCTCGACCGTCACGTGGCCGCCCGCCACGCCGGTGCCCGACGGGCCCGAGCCCGCGCCGCCGGGACCGGAGCCGGCGCCGACCTCTTCGAGGACGGCGAAGCCGATCGGCTCGAGCAAGCGCGCGATCTGCTCGGCGTCGAGCGCGACACCGAGCTGGCTCTGCACGCGGGCGATCGGAACGGAGACCACGAAGGGCTCGGGCACCTGACCGCGGACGTCGAGCATGCCGTCGGCGACCCGGAGGCCGGGAATGCTCTCGGTCAGCAGCTCGCAGAAGCGGTTCACCGACGGCTCGATCGCCCACGGGTCACACCCGCGTTCGAAGCGCGCCGACGCCTCCGTGCGCAAGCCGAGGCGCTTGGAGGTGCGCGCGATGGCCATCGGCGTGAAGTACGCCGCCTCGAGCAGGACTTCGGTGGTGGTGGCCGCGATCTCCGACGAGGCGCCGCCCATGATCCCGCCGATGCCGACCGGGGTGCCTTCGGCGTCGCAGATCAGGCAGTCCTCGCCGGTGTCGCCGAGGCTGCGGCCGCGGACACCGACCGTGCGTGTCACGCCGTCGAGCGTCTCGACCGTCTCGCCGGGGCGCGCGCGGCGGACCGAGAGGCCGCGGCCGGGCAGGCGCGCCAGGTCGTAGGGGTGCGTCGGTTGGCCGAGCTCGAGCATGACGTAGTTCGACGCATCGACGACGTTGTTGATCGGGCGCATACCGGCGAGCAGGAGCCGCCGGGCGATCCATTGCGGTGACGGGCCGACGGCCACCCCGCCCAGGACGCTCACGGTCAAGCGGGGACACAGATCGAGCGACTCCACCGTCGCCGACGCGGCGCTCTCCACCGGCCAGTCGCCGGCGGGCGGTGACGGCGGCTCCGGCAAGGTGAAGGCCAGGTCGAGCCGGCCCGCCAGGTCGCGCGCGATCCCCGAGATCGACCACGCGTCGGGCCGGTTCCCTTCCACGGTGATGTCGAAGACGACGTCGGGCTCGAGCCCGAGGGCCTCCATGAGCGGCGTGCCGGGCTCGCCCGGTGCCTCGTCGCCCAGGATCAGCAAGCCTGCCCCGTCGTCGGAGAGGCCGAGCTCGCGGCCCGAGCACAGCATCCCGTTCGACTCGACGCCGCGCAGCTTCCGGCGGCCGATCTCGAAGCCGCCCGGCAAGATGGCCCCGACCGGCGCCAGTGGCACGCGGTCCCCCACCGCGAAGTTGTGGGCGCCGCACACGATCTCGAGCGGGTCGTCCGGACCGGCCCCGGCGTCGACCAGGACGAGGCGGATCTTGTCGGCCCCCTTGATGGGCCGGATCTCGAGGACCCGGCTGACCACGACGTCGCCCAGCCCTTCGCCGACGTACTCGATCGACTCGACGACGAGCCCGAGGTCGTCGAGCGCATCGCGCAACGCCCCGATGTCAGAGGGGAAGGGAGCGAAGTCACGGAGCCAGCTGAGCGGTGCGCGCACGGTCGTCGAGGAACTTTCAGGTGGTGGGCGAATGTGAAGGCACGTGGAAGGGCAAATGTGAGGGCGAAGTGGAGCGCACTCGTCAGAACTGCGAGAGGAAGCGGATGTCGTTCTCCAGGAACGAGCGCATGTCGGGCACGGCGTGACGCATCTGCGCCAAGCGGTCGATGCCGAAGCCGAACGCGAAGCCCGACCACTCCGTCGAGTCGATACCGACGGCGGCGAACACGGCGGGGTCGACCATGCCGCAGCCCCCGAGTTCGATCCAGCCGGTGTGCGAGCACGTGCGGCACCCCTCGCCGAGGCACAGCGTGCACGTGATCTCGAGCTCGGCCGACGGCTCGGTGAAGGGGAAGTAGGCCGGCCGCAGGCGTGACTGCATGCCCGCACCGAAGTAGGCCTCGGTGAAGACCTGGATGGTGCCGGCGAGGTCGCCAAAAGTGATCGCGCGGTCCACGACGAGCCCCTCGATCTGGTTGAAGACCGGCAGATGCCGCGCGTCCGGCGTGTCGAGACGGAAGCACTTGCCCGGCATGACCGCGTGGATCGGCAGCGTGCCGTCGCGCACGGCCTGCTCCATCAGGTGGATCTGCACCGGGGACGTGTGCGTGCGCAGCAACACCGTCTCGGGCTCGCCCACGTCGAGGTAGATCGTGTCGAACGTGCCGCG
>DATJTU010000283.1:0-13532 GCA_035503015.1 Acidimicrobiales bacterium
GAGCACGTTGAGGGTCGCGCCGCTACGGGCCGCTGCCGCGAGCATCACGTCGGCACCGTCGAGGTCGCGTGCGATCGGCTTCTGGACCTGCACGTGGAACCCGCGCTCGAGGATCGGCGTCACCACCTCGGCGTGGAGCGGCGTCGGGACCAGGACGTCGACCACGTCGGGCCCGGTGGCCACGATGTCGTCGACGTCAGTGGATGTCACCGCGTCGGGGAAGGCGGCCGACCAGCGCCGCACCCGCTCGTCGTTCCGGTCGCACAGCCCCACGACTACGACGTCCTCGTTCGCCGCGTACGCCGGCAGCATCAGTTCGGAGATCTGACCGAGGCCGACCACGGCCAACCGGATCGGTCCCGTCAGCGGGAGGGGGCTCGTCATAGGCCGCAGTCTGGCAGGCAGACCTCGTGCCGTGTCAGTTGACCGCGATGAGCGCCAAGCCGGCGAGCGCCACGACCAGGCCGACGAGTTGGAGCCGTGACACCCGCTCGTGGAGATACCACCAGGCGTGCCCGGCCGTGAAGGCCGGCGCCAAGGAGGCGACAGGCGCGATCACCGCCGTCAGGTGCGACTTCAACGTCACGAGGAGGATCATCGACGCGCCGACGTCGAACACCCCGGCCGCGGACGCTTCCACCTTGGGGACGGCGGCCAGCGACGGCACGCCTCGGCGCACGAGGAGCAACAGCCACACCGCCACGCACGCCGCGCCGCGCGCGCCCAGGACCGGCCACATCGAACCGTGGTGGCTGGCGGCCGAGAAGAGGATGAGCGAGACGCCGAACCCGGCGCCCGCAACCGTCGCCAGGAGCAAGGCCTGGCCGAAGAGCGGACCGCTGCGCTCGTCGGGCTCGCTCGAGAGCAGGCCCGCAGCGGCGACCGCCAGGACGATGCCGGCGATCTCGAACCCGCTGAGGGACTCGCCGCGCGCCACGCCCCACAGCACGGGCACGACTGCCCCGATCACGGCCGCGACGGGGGCGACACGACCCATCTGGCCGATTGCCAGGCCGCGGTACAGACATCCGATGGCTGCCACGTTGAGCACGCCCGCCACGACGCCGAACTCGACGTCGTGCGCGTACACCGTCCCGCCGACGGCGAATGCGACCACCACGGCCAGGCACACCGCGGCGAGCTGCGCCACGGCCAGCACGGCGAGGGTCTTCGCTTGGCGCGAGGCCAGCCCACCGAGGAAGTCCCCGGTGCCGAAGCTCGCAGCGACCAGCAGTCCGAGGACGACCCCCACAGGCGGGCGGGCTCAGGCCCCTAGAGTTCCCAGGCCGCGGACCGGCCGTTCGCGTCGAACCCGGCGCGGAGCGCGGCTTCGTCGGCCTCGGTGAAGCGCCCGAAGGCGGCTTCCCCCCGCAGCCGCCGGAACACGGGGTCGCCGCGGACGCGGTCGGTGCGGAACTTCTCGTGCACGAGCGTTCGGGTGAGGACCTTGTTGGTGGGCGTGGTGGGCAGCGACGCACAGAGGCGCACGAACCTCGGCTGCCACTTCGGACCGAGGTCCGCCTGCGCGTCGAGCCACGCGGCAAAGTCGTCGCCGTCGAAGGCGGCGCCCTCGCGCAGGACCAGCGCGAGCATGACCTGGTCGCCCGAGTCGGCGTCGGGGACGCCGTACACGGAGGCCAACAAGACGTCGGGGTGCCTGGCCACGATGCCCTCGATCGGCGCCGCGGGGAAGTTCTCGCCGTCGACGCGCAACCAGTCTGCGGTTCTCCCTGCGAAGTACACCCAGCCGTCGTCGTCGACGTAGCCGAGATCGCCGCTCCAGTACCAGCCGTTCCGCGTGGTGTCGCGCATCGCGTCCTCGTTGCGGTAGTACCCCTCGAACGGCCCCACGCCGAGCGTGTTGACGAGCTCGCCGACGCACTCGTCAGCGTTGAGAAGGCGGCCGCGCCCGTCGAACACGGCCCGCGGGGCCTCCCGGCCGCCCTCGTCGACGACCATGATCCCCTGGCGCAGCCGGCCGATGGACGTGCTGGGGCGATCGCCGGTCCGGTCCAAGGCGATCGCGCCTTCGGTCGAACCGAAGACGTCGATGATCCGCACGCCGAACCGCGTCGCTGCCTCCTCCACGATGTGCGGCGCGCCCTCGTTGCCGAAGGCGACACGCAGGGTGTTGTCGGCGTCGTCCGCCCGTGCGGGGGTCGCCAGGAGGTACGTCAAGAGCTTGCCGGTGTAGTTGAACCACGTCACCCCGTAATGCCGCACGTCGCCGAGGAACCGTGAGGCGCTGAACCGGCGGGCCAGGGACAGCGACGCGCCACCGACCAGCGCAGCGGCGAAGCCTGCCATGAGGGAGTTGGTATGGAACAAGGGCATCGCCGCGTAGCCGACGTCGTCGGACCCGAGCTCGAGCATCATCGACATGCGGTTTCCGGTGGTCAGCAGCCGATGCTGTGTGCAACGGACGGCTTTGGGCGCCGCGGACGTCCCCGAGGTGAACAGCAAGACCCAGAGCACGTCTGCGTCTGGCTCGGTGCTGGAGGTCTCGCTCGGAAAGCCGGCCGGCTGCTCGGCCCACGCGTCGGCCAGGGCGACATCCAGCCCCGGGGCGGTCGGCGGCGGGTCGTCGTCGTCGACGAAGCGCTCGGAGACCAAGACGCCGCCCGGGAGGTCGTGCGAGCCGAGCGCCGCGTCGAGTTGCGCCTGGTGCCGCGGCTCGGTGATCACCAGCTGGAGGTCCGTGTGCACGATGTCGCGGGCGAGGTGTTCGCCCAGACGCGTGTAGTTGAGGCCAGCCAGCGTCACGCCCGCCAGCCCCGCGCCGCACAGCGCGAAGACGTAGTCGGGCGTGTTGTCGAGCAGCACGCCGACGTGGGGCGGACGGGCCGGGTCGAGCCGGGCCCGGAAGAGCGCGGCAAAACGCTCCGCTTCGCCGAGCAGCTGTTTGTGGGTCCAGATCCGGTCGCCGAAGCGCAGCGCGGGCAGCTCGTCCCGCTCGTCGGCATTGCGCCGGAGCAACGACTCGACGTCGGGCGCCGGCAAGGGCACCTCCGGGAGCGGCGGCGCGAACGTCAGCGGCGATACTTCCCCGGGGGGCCGTCGCTCGGTCGCGCACATTGCGCCGACACCCTACGTGATGACGCGTTTTGCGGTCCGGGTCCTGCATGCGGGACTCGACCCTTCCGCACGCCGTTGCGCCGTAGGCTGGCGACAACTGCGCAGCCTGATGCGGGCCGGGACGCGTGGTGCGGTGAGCCGTGATCGGAGGGAACGGCGACATGGATCTCGACAGCGTCCTCATCGGCGACGACGGCACGGTGCCGCGTGCGCGCTATACGAGTCCGGAGTTCGCCGCGCTGGAGCTCGAGCGCGTGTGGGGCCGCGTCTGGCAGGTGGCATGCCGCGAAGAGGAGGTGCCCGAGCCCGGCGACTTCTGCGAGTACGTCATCGGCGACCAGTCCATCCTCGTGGTCCGCTCGGACGACGAGACGATCCGTGCCTTTCACAACACCTGCCTGCACCGGGGTACCCGGCTGGCCGAGGGCACCGGGCACCTTCCCGACGCGTGCCTCCGCTGCCGCTATCACGCCTGGCGCTACGACCTCGACGGCCGCCTCGTCGAGGTCGTCGACGCCGACGAGTTCGACCCGATCCCGCCGGGCACCGGACTGGCGCCCGTCCGAGTGGGACGCTGGGGCGGCTTCGTCTGGGTGTCCCTCGACCCCGAGGCGCCACCGCTGCTCGAGTACCTCGAGCCGTTGCCGACCCTGCTGGCGCCCTACCACCTGGACCGGCTGCGCCTGCGCACCTACCTCTCGACCGTGCTCCCCGCCAACTGGAAGGTCGCCGTCGACGCGTTCAACGAGGGCTACCACGTGCAGGGGACACACCCCCAACTGTTGCCGTGGACGGACGACGTGAGCCTCGAGTACGAGCCGCTCGGCATCCACGCCCACTACGGCCGCCTGCCCAACGCCCGGCGCCAGCTCCGACCGAGCCCGCGCCTCGGGCTCGCTCCGGGCGACTACGACGAAGGCGAGATCCTGGAGAACTTCATCCGGGGGCTCGGTGGCCTCTTCTACCGCGACGAGCAGGCACTCGTGGCCGAGATCCGAGCCGCGGGGCTCGACGGCGAGACGATGTTGCGCCACTACCAGAAGGGCCGCCGCGCCCTGCTCGAAGCGCGAGGCGTGGCGGTCGACGTGTTCACCGACGACCAGCTCACGAGCGCCGACGACGTCTTCTTCTTCCCCAACATGGTCGGGCCGATCTATCCCGGCATCGCCATCGTGTTCCGGGTGCGGCCCAACGGGCTCGATCCCGACAGCTGTATCAAGGACACGTGGTTCCTGCAATGGCCGGACGAAGGCGCGGAGCCCAGGCGCGCCGAACGGCGCTTCTTCGCCGACTGGACCGAGCGCGACTGGGGCGAGATCACCAACCAGGACTACGCCAACATGGCGCACGTCCAGATCGGCATGAAGTCGCGCGGTGGGCCAGCCCTCCGGCTCAACCGTCGCCAGGAGTCCAACCTCTTGCACATGCACCGGGTCATCGACCGCTACCTCACGGATCAGAGCGCCCGGTAAAGACCCCCGTCGACCGAGACCTGGGCGCCGTTGACGTAGGCGGCGGCATCACTCGCGAGGAAGACGCAGACCGCCGCAACGTCTTCGGGCCGCCCGAGGCGCTTCATCGGATTCGACTCGGCGACCCGTGCCTTCGTCTCGGCCGGCCACATGCTGTTCATGTCGGTCTCGGTCGCGCTCGGCAGGACGAGGTTCGCCCGCACCTTGGGCGCCCATTCGCCCGCCAGCGCGAGCGTGAGCGCATTGAGCGCCGCCTTGGCCATCGCGTAGGGCAGGTCGATCGCCGACGGGCGCAGGGAGCCGACCGAGGAGATGTTGATGATCGAGCCACCGTCGCCGGCCGCCATCCGCTCCCCGACCAGGACGCCGAGCCGGAAGGGTCCTCTGGCGTTGACCGCGTGCACCTTGTCGTAGAGGTCCTCGGTCACCGAGGCGAGACCGTCGTAGGCGGGCGACATGCCGGCGTTGTTCACGAGGACGTCGCAGCGGCCAAAGGTGTCGTACACCGCCTCGACGAGCGCGTCGCAGTCAGCCCAGCGGCCTACGTGGCAGGCGACAGGAACCACCCGGCGCCCGGTCGCCGCCTCGATCTCGCGCGCCGCGGCCTCGAGGTTCTCCACCTTGCGGCTGGCGATCACGATGTCGGCGCCGGCGGCGGCAAGACCGGCGGCAACGCCCTTGCCGATGCCGCGGCCGCCGCCGGTCACGACGGCGACCTTGCCGCTGAGGTCGAAGAGTTCTGCCGGGGTCGTCATGCGCTCGCTCCTGTCCGGTGCCAACGTAGGTCACGGCGCGAGCCCGGCCACGTCCGTCGTCGCGCCTGGCGCGCCGAGCGATGGAGTGGCGGCGGACTCCGTTAGTCGCCGTCGAGCGTGACCCGTTCCAGGATCTTGACCAGTGTCTCGAGGTCCTTGGCACTGAGCGCGTCGAGGGCCGGCGGGGGCGTCCCGAGGATCTCGTCGGCCCGGCGTGCCGCGTCCTTCCCCTTGCGGGTCGCCTCCACGACCTTGGCCCGCCGGTCCACCGGGTGCGGACGGCGTCGCACCAGGCCCTGGGACTCGAGGTCGTCGACGACGACGGTGGCGTACGGCGCGTCGATGCCGAGTGCCGCCGCCAGCTCGGACATGGCCATGGGCCGGGCCGCCAGACGGCGCAGCGCGCGGATCTTGCCGAAGCTCATGCCCAGGGCCTCGGACACCTCGCGCCGCCGCACGTTGTGGAGCACCAGGTCGCACATGCTCGACCAGGCGGCGCGGGCGACCGCGGAGGGGGCGTCCGACACGTGAGCGGCTGTCGTGCCCTTCGGCATCAGCGCACCGCCTCCGCCGGCACGAGGACTTCGGGGTTCAGTTCGGCGGCCGTCCGGCGCGCCGACT
The DNA here is from genome assembly GCA_035503015.1 of Acidimicrobiales bacterium. GTDB lineage: Bacteria > Actinomycetota > Acidimicrobiia > Acidimicrobiales > RAAP-2 > Bog-473. Next base: position 5,924 of record DATJTU010000283.1, read on the forward strand.
CGAGGGCACGACGCGAGGTGGCCACGACCCCGAGGACGAGGACGACCCCGCCGCAGGCGGCCAGCGTCCACCATCCCGCGTGGCTCGCCTCAGCGAACGTCGCGCCGAGCGGCGCGCCGCCGGCCACCTTGGACGTCACCAGAGCGCCCACGATCGCAACGCCGAGCGTCTGGCCGATCTGCCGCGAGGTCGAGGCGATGGCCGCGGCCACACCGGCCTGGGCGCGCGGCATGCCCGAGACCGCCGCGTTCGTGATCGGCGCGTTCACGAAGCCGAAGCCGATCCCGAAGACGACGTAGGCCGCGAAGAGCCACGTGAAGGGGGTCACCGGGTCGATGCCGGCGAGCATGGCACACGCGGTCGTGAGCCCGATGCCCGCCACCACGAGCGGGACGCGCGCCCCACGGTGCCCGACCAGCCGGCCCGAGATGGGCGACGCCAACACGGTCATCGCCGCCATGGGCAGCGTGTCGAGCCCGGCTTGGAGGGCCGAGAGGCCACGCACCTCTTGGAGGTACAGCGTGTTCAAGAAGAGGAACCCACCGAGCGCCGCGAAGGCGGCGACGGCCGTGACCGTTGCGGCCGCAAACGGGATCGACCGGAAGAAGCGGAGGTCGAGCAGCGGGTCGCGACGACGGGGCTCGTAGAGGAGGAGACCGCCGAGGGCCAGCGCCGCAAGGGTGAACGCCGCCACGATGATCGGCGATCCCCAGCCCCGGCCGGGTGCCTCGATGATCCCGTAGGTGAGCGTGGCGAACAGCACGATCATCAGCAACTGGCCAACCGGGTCGAACCGCCGGGCCCGGGGCGCCTTCGACTCGGGGATGAAGCGCAGGGCGAGCACGATGGCGGCGAGGCCGACGGGGATGTTGATCCAGAAGATGGACCGCCAGCCCGCCGACGTGACCAAGAGGCCACCCACGATGGGACCGAGCGCCATGGAGATGCCGACCACCGCGCCCCAGACGCCGACCGCCTGAGCCCGCTCTTTGTGGTCGGTGAAGGTGTTGGTGATGATGGACATGGCGACGGGGTTGAGCATCGAGCCCCCGACCGCTTGGAGCATGCGGAACACGACGAGCAGCCCGAGGCTCGGCGCCAGGCTGCACAAGAGCGAGCCCGCGGCGAAGACGGAGAGGCCGATGACGAACGTGCGCCGCCGCCCCAGCCGGTCCGCCGTGGAGCCGGACAGCATCAAGAGGCTGGCCAGGACGAGCGTGTAGGCGTCCACCACCCACTGCAGGCCCGAGACCGACGCGTGCAGGTCTCTCCCGATGGAGGGCAACGCCACGTTCACGATCGTCACGTCGAGGCCCACGATGAGCAGGCTCATGGAACAGATCAGCAGGATCCCGATGCGCCGGTTCCGGCTCAGCTCGTGCATCGCCACCGGCGCACCGGAACCCTGCGACCGGCGCTGCCACGATTGTTGTGTTTCCATAACTATTAAGAGAGTATCAGTATTCTGCCCGCTGCCCTGCACCGGCCGCCCGGCACCGTGCTCACGCCCGTTGGCCCCGCCGGGCGGGTCCGCGGCGTCCCTGCCGACGACGGCTCGGCCAGCCTCCGCCTCAGGCGCTCCGGACGCCGCGGGCGAGGCACTCGTCGCACGGGGTCACGGCCAGGGCGACCGGCTCGGCCAGCGGCGCACCGTGTGCGGCCGCGAGGTCGGCTGTGGTGAGCTCTGCCACATCGACGAAGAACCCGTCGGTGGCCTCGTGCTCCAGTGCCGACACCGGCTCTGCCGCCGGGACCGGGACCTGGGCGGGGCGCCGCACGCCGAACAGCACGGCTGCCAGCGCACCGACCGCGAAGAGCGCGGCCACGAAGAACACGTCGTCGAGGGAGTGGACGGACGCCGGTGCCGTCGCGCCGGGGCCGAGTTGGCCGTGCCCAGCGAGCGAGTTGAACACGGTGACGAGGACGGCGAGACCGACCGCGGCACCGAGCTGCTGGGAGACGTTCACCAACCCCGACGCGGCCCCCGCGATGTCGGGCTCGACGTCGGCCAGTGACGCCGACGTCAGTGCGACGAGGGTCATGCCACTGCCGGCGCCGATCAGGACGAGGCACAGCACGATCTGGCCGTAGGAGGACGCGGCGCCCACCCGGGTGGACAGCACGAGACCGATGATCGCAATGGCGTTGCCGAGGACCATCACCGCCTTCTCGGGCAGGCGGCGGAGCAGGACGCGGCTGGTGAGCTGCGACGCGAGGAACACCGCCGCCGGCATGGGGACGAACGCCACGCCGGCCCGCAGCGGGCTGTAGCCCTGCACGTCCTGGAGGAACTGCGCCATGAAGTAGAAGAGGCCGTAGAAGCCCGCGTACAACAGCGCACGTGACGCATTGGCCGCGTTGCGGGTGGCGTGCTCGAGCAGGCGCAATGGGAGGATCGGCTCCGACGCCCGGCTCTCGTGGTGCAAGAAGTACGAGAAGACGGCCACGCCGCCGAGGAGCGGCACCAACGCTGTCGGGCTCGTCCACCCCTGGGAGCCAGCCTCGACCAGACCGAGCACCACCCCGCCGACACCGACGGTGCAGGTAATGGCGCCGATCAGGTCGAAGTGCCCGTCCTGGCGCTCTGTCTCTTCGAGCACGGACCGGCCGATCAGCCACACTGCGAGGCCGATGGGCACGTTGACGAACATGACCCAGCGCCACGAGACCCACTCGGTCAGGAGCCCGCCCATCACCAGGCCGGTCGCGCCGCCCGCGGCGGACATCGTCGTATAGAGGCCGATCGCGCGCACGCGCTGGGGTCCCTCCGGGAAGGCAGTGGTGAGCAGCGACAGTGCACACGGTGCCGCCAGGGCGGCCCCGATCCCCTGGACCGCGCGCGCGGCGAGGAGCGTCCACTCGCTGACAGCCAGGCCACCGACGAGGGAGCTGATCGTGAAGACCGCGATCCCGAGCAGGAAGACCCGGCGGCGCCCGAAGAGGTCACCGGCTCGCGCGCCGAGGAGAAGGAACCCACCGAAGGTGAGGATGTAGGCGTTGAGCACCCAGGAGAGGGCGCTCGAGGAGAAGCCCAGGCTGCGCTGGATGTGCGGGAGGGCGACGTTCACGATGGTGGCGTCGAGCACCACCATCAGTTGTGCGGTGAGGATCACCGCCAGCAGGATCGCCGAGTTCCGGGGCCGTGACGCCGAACCCTGACCTGGGGAAACGTCCCCGGTGACGTGGGTTCGAGCTGCTCCCGGCCGCGCCGGGGCTAAGGAGGATTGGGGCATTGACGCAGACCTTTCCGCTGGTAATCTGTTGAAGCGGAAGCTTCCTCCGTTTATTATACGGAGGGTCCCTCCGTTTAGCAACCCCATCGGGGAGAAAAAGAGATGGCGACGCAGAAAGCCGGCTCGCTCGTACAGGCGAGCCCGTCAGGTGAACACGTGGGCGAGGATGCCCGGCCCATGCGCGCCGACGCTCGCCGCAACCGCGAGCTCCTCGTCGCGACCGCCCGCGAGGTCTTCGCCGAGGAGAGCACCGGCGCCTCGATGGAGGCGATCGCGAAGCGCGCAGGGGTCGGAGTCGGCACCCTCTACCGCCACTTCCCGAACCGGCTCGACCTCGTCGAAGCCGTCTACCAGTCCGACGTCGAGGAGCTGTGGGCCACCGCGCAGCGCGTCGTCGCCGAGCTCGACCCGTCGGCGGCGATCGACGCCTTCTTCGACGCCTTCCTGCGCTACGCGCAGACCAAGCAGGCCTTGCTGACGGAACTCCAGCAGGCCTTCGAGAAGAAGCCGGGATTGAAGCCACAAGCGCGGGCGATGATCGAGTCCTCGTTCGACCTCGTGATCGACCGCGCGAAAGAAGCGGGCGTGGTCCGGTTCGACGTCGACGGCTCGGACGTGATGGCGCTCGTGACGCCGGTCTGCACGAACGTCAGCATCTCGCCGGAGCAGTCGGCCCGGCTCCTCGGCATGATTCTCGACGGCATGCGGGCCGGCGCGCTGACGGCCCCGGACGCCGTCACGACGGACTGAGCAGAACCCCAACCTTTTCCGCATTCCACCCACCGGTGCGGCGGAGGCTCCGGCGCGCCCGCCGACTAGTAGGCGCCGGCGTTCTCGAAATAGCGGCGGGGCACGTCGACCAGCATCGTGTCGATCTGCTCTTCGGTCACGCCGCGCTCGCGCACGTAAGGCAGGACGGCGTCGTGGATGTGGAGGTAGTTCCACTGCGCAGACAGGATCGACAAGGCGAAGGGGTCGATCATGTCGATGTAACACGCGACGTCGTGGGACAGCACCATGCGATCCGCATAGCCGCGCCGGCACATCTCAACCAACGTGTCCGCGCGGGACTCGAAGGTCGTCTCCACGTTGAGGCCGAACCGGTCCATCCCGAGGATGAAGCCTTCGTCGGCCAACGCGCTGAGATGGTCGACGTCCGAGCTGTCACCGGAATGGCCGAGCACGACACGGGTGGGGTCGACGCCCTCCTCGTCGCAGAGCAGGCGCTTCACCTCGAAGCCGGTGTGGGTGGCCGGGTGCGTGTGGACGGTGATCGGCGCGCCCGTCTGCCGGTGCGCCCGGGCCACGGCGCGCATGACCCGCGCCACGCCGTCGGTCATCCCGTTGTGATCGATCGCGCACTTCAAGAAAGCGGCTTTGACCCCCGTGCCCGTGATCCCCTCCGTGATGTCTCCGACGAACATGTCCACCATCGGATCCGGCACGTCCATGCCGAGTGCGGCGGACAGCGCGGGGCCGCGGTATTGGAAGAACCATGGCACCTGGTCGTAGGTGTAACAGCCCGTCGCCGCCACGATGTGCAGCTCGGGGACCTGCTCGGCAACCCGCTCGATGCGCGGGATGTACCGACCGAGGCCGACCACGGTGGGGTCGACGATGCTGGTGATGCCTTGGCCGGCGAGCGCCTTGAGCTTGACCACGGCGTCGGCCACCCGGTCGTCCTCGCTCCCCCACTCCGCCGGATAGTTCTGCTGCACGTCGGCGTCGAGCACGAAGACGTGCTCGTGCATGTAGGTCCGCCCGAGCGCGGCGGTGTCCACCGGGCCCCGGACCGTCTCCACCGTTGCCATGTCCCGACTCCCCTTCGCTCTGACCTGCCGTATCTTGACCGATCAGGATTTCATGTCGTAGCCTGACACGAAATACCCGTTCCAACGGCTGCGGAGGTACGCGTGGACGACGTCTACTACGACCAGTACAGCGCCGAGATCAACGCCGACCCCTATCCCGTCTACAAGCGGCTGCGGGAAGAGGCGCCGGTCTATTACAACGACACCCACGACTTCTTCGCGGTGAGCCAATTCGAGGACGTCGAGAAGGGCTTGCTGGACGCGCAGACCTACATCTCGGGGAAGGGCGCCATCCTCGAGATCATCAAGGCGGACATCGACATCCCCCCCGGCGTCATCATCTTCGAGGACCCGCCCACCCACACGATCCACCGGCGCCTGCTCTCGCGCGCCTTCACGCCACGCCGGGTGGCCGAGCTCGAGCCCAAGATCCGTGAGTTCTGCGCACACAGCCTGGACCCGCTGGTCGGCTCCGGCGGCTTCGACTTCATCGCGGACCTCGGTGCACAGATGCCGATGCGCGTCATCAGCATGCTGCTGGGGATTCCCGAGAGCGACCAGGAGGCGGTCCGCGATCACGTCGACGCCAGCCTGCGGACCAAGGAGGGCGAGCCCATGGAGGTGGGCGAGACCTTCGTCACCGGCGCGATGTTCGCGGACTACGTCGACTGGCGGGCCAAGCACCCCTCCGACGACATCATGACGGAGCTTCTCAACGTCGAGTTCGCCGACGAGACCGGGACCGTCCGCACGCTGTCCCGGGGCGAACTGCTGACGTATATAGAGGTGCTGGCGGGTGCCGGGAACGAAACGACCACCCGGCTCATCGGCTGGACGGCCAAGGTGCTGGCCGACCATCCGGACCAGCGGGCCGAGCTCGTGGCGGACCGCTCGCTGATCGCGAACGCAATCGAGGAGATCCTGCGGTTCGAGTCCCCCGCTCCACACGTCGGCCGCTGCGTCGCCCGCGAGGACCTCAACGTGCGGGGTACCCCGGTCCCGGAGGGAAGCGTGATGCTGTTCCTCCTCAGCTCGGCGAACCGGGACGACCGGCGTTTTCCCAACGGCGACACCTTCGACATCCACCGCAAGGACGGCCGGCACCTCACCTTCGGAAACGGGATCCATCTGTGCATGGGCGCGGCCCTGGCCCGGATGGAGGGGTGCATCGCGCTCGACGAGGTGCTGACGCGCTTCCCGGAGTGGGAGATCGACACCGACAGGGCCCGCCTCTCCCCGACATCGACCGTCCGGGGCTGGGAGACCCTTCCAGCCGTCATTTCCTAGGGCAGCCCACGGTGCCCGTCTCGTCCCAGCCGACCTCGCGCACGTACGACAGCCCGATCCGCCGCCAACGGGCTGAGGAGACCCGTGAGCGGATCGTCGCGGCCGGGTGCAGGCTGTTGCAGGGCTCCTCGGTCCGCGACTGGCAGGCGCTGACGATCCGCGGCGTCGCCGACGCCGCCCGCGTGAACGAACGAACGGTGTACCGCTACTTCGGGAACGAACGGGGCCTCCGCGACACGGTGATGCACCGGCTCGAGCAGCAAGCCGGCATCGAGCTCGAGGGGATGCGCCTCGACGACGTGGCCGACATGACGGCGCGCCTCTTCGCCCACATCTCGACGTATCCGCTCCGTCCGAAACCTGCGCTCGACTCGACGTTGTCCGACGCCAACCTCCGGCAACGGCATGCCCTCTTCGCCGCGCTCGACGAAGAAGCGGGTCAGTGGCCGGAGCCCGACCGTCACGCCGTGGCGGCGCTGCTCGACGTGCTCTGGTCGGTCGCCACCTACGAACGCCTGGCGTCGGACTGGGACATGGAACCCGGCGAGGCCACGAGGGCCGTCACGTGGCTGATCGAGCTCGTCCAGGAGGCGGTGGCCGACGGCCGGCGTCCCGGCGAAGGCGGGCGGCGGCGCGCCTGATCCGCTTCCCGGATTGCGCGCTCAGGCTCCGGCCTTGCGGGCCTCGCGCGATCCGAGCTCTTCGATGACCTCGCTCGACCGTTCGGCGTCGAACTCGTTCCCGCTCATCCGCAGCTGCGCGAGCAGGTCGACGAGCTGAGTCCGCTGGCGTTCGGACAGCCCGATGCGCTCGTAGACGGTCGCGTTCAGATCGTCGGTGGCATCCGTCGCAACGCGTCGGCCGCGCGCGGTGATGACGGCCAGCGTCGTCCGCGCGTCGGAGGGGTGCGGCTCGCGACGCACCAGCCTCTCGTCCTCGAGGCGGTCGATGATGTCGGTCACCGTGGCGGGCGGGATGCGAAGCGTCTTGCTGATCCAGCTCAGGGTCAGGGCGGATTCTGGGTCGGTGGCCAGCCAGGCCAACACCTCGTAGCGCGCGAAGGTCAAGTCGTGACTCCGCATCACCTCGTTCACCTGGTGGTTGAGGAGTTGGTACGACCGGAGGATCGACGTGTAGACGGCCATGCCCGATGCGGCCTCGGGCTCCCAGCGGTCGAGCCAGACCTTGCGCGACGCCTCGACGACGTCGAATGGGGCAACCTCAAAGCCCATCTTGGAAGGATACGGCGCGGGCGCCGCGCCCTTACGCCTGCGCGCT
>DATJTU010000284.1:0-3556 GCA_035503015.1 Acidimicrobiales bacterium
CGCTCCGGCGCCGGCGGCGTCAACCGACGGTGGAGGCGGGGAACCGCTCCTTCTCTCACCGATGGTGCGCAAGATCCTCTCCGAGAACGGGATCAGCGAGACCGAGGTCGTCGGGACCGGCGCGGGCGGCCGCATCACGCGCGAGGACGCGTTGCGCGCTGCCGACGCGCGTCGCGCCGCCAACGCCGCCTCGGCTGCGGTTCCGGCCGCTCCCGCAGCCCCCGTACCGCCCACGGCACCCGCGGAACCCTTTGTCGCGCCTGCGGCACCCGCCGCGCCCCCTGCTGCGCCGGCGCCTCCGCAGCAGGCACCGCCCCCACCGCCGGCAGCACCGCCCCCCGCACCCGCGCCTGCAGCGCCGGCCGCCCCCGTCGCGCCGCCGGCTCCGCCCGCGCCCGTCGCACAGCCGGTGCCGCCCGTCTCGATGGCGTCGTTCCGCGCAGCCGGGGACCAGATCGTGCCGTTCTCGAACATGCGCAAGCGGACGGCCGAGCACATGGTGCGCTCCAAGGCGACGTCGCCCCACGCGTTCATCGCCAAGGAGGTCGACTTCGAGGCCGTCGAACGCGTGCGCAACACGTGGGGCGACCGCTTCAAGGCCGAGGAGGGCTTCTCGCTCACCTACCTCCCCTTCGTCGCCCGTGCCGCGGTGGAAGCCCTGCGCGACTTCCCGCTCCTCAACTCCTCGGTCGTCGACGAGTCGCTGCTGGTCCACGCGGAGGTCAATCTCGGCATCGCGGTCGACCTCTCGCACGAAGGCCTGATCGTCCCGGTCATCCACCGGGCCGAAGAGGTGACGCTGCGGGGTATCGCGCGCCGGATCCGCGACCTGGCGGAGCGGGCGCGCAGCCGGCAGCTCAACGCGGACGACATCGCCGGCGGTACGTTCTCCATCACCAACGACGGGCCCTTCGGCACCTACTTCACGGTCCCGATCATCAACCAGCCCCAGGTGGCGATCCTGGCCACGGACGGCATCGCGCGGTGTCCGGTCGTGGTGACCCAGCCCGACGGGTCGGAGTCCATCGCGATCCATTCCACGGGCGTGCTCGGCGTCAGCTGGGACCACCGGGCCGTCGACGGGGCCTACGTCTCCCTCTTCCTGGCGCGCGTCGCCGAGCTCATCGGGACCCGCGACTGGGCCGCGGAGCTCTGAGGGCAGACCCCGTGCTGCGGATCCGCTCGCTCGGGACCGTCCCGTATCACGAAGCGGACGTCCTGCAGCACGCGCTGGCGCGCGAGTCGGACGACGACTACCTGCTCGTCCTCGAGCACCCGCACACGTACACGCTGGGCGCGCACGCCGACTTGCGCCACGTGCTCGTCGACCCCGAGACGGTCGGCGCGGCGCTGGTTCGGGCCGACCGCGGCGGCGACGTGACCTACCACGGGCCCGGGCAGCTCGTGGCGTACCCGGTCGTGAGCGTGCCGGACGCGCCGGGAGCCGGACCGGCCCACGTCCACCGGCTCGAGCAGGTCGTGGTCGACACGCTCGCCGACCTCGGGCTGCCTGGGGCGCGCAGCGTCCCCGAGTACCCCGGCGTCTGGCTCGATGCGGACGGACCGTCCCCCCGCAAGATCGCGGCGATCGGTGTCAGGGCATTGCGTGCGGGACCGGGCCGCCGGCGCACCGTGCACGGCGTGGCACTCAACGTGACCACCGACCTCTCGATGTTCGGCCACATCGTCCCCTGTGGCATCGCCGATCGGGGCGTCACGTCGCTCCGGGCAGAGGGTCTCGACGTGTCGATGGACGACGTCGCGGCGGCCTTCGTGGCGCGCGCGGCGGCGGCCTTCGTCGGCGACGCGGCGCGCACGGAGCACGCTGCCGTCGTGACAGGCCCGACGGCTCCCGCGACATGGGAGGCGGGGGAGCGGCCACTGCTCAGGCGCCTTCGCCAGGCGGGCGTCTCGCCCGAGGATGGGCTTGACATCGGGCAGCGGAAGCCGTCGTGGATGCGCGTGCCCGTCCGCATCGGCACGGGCTACCGGCGCCTCGGCGCGACCGTCCACGACCTCGGGCTCGTGACGGTGTGCGAGGAGGCCGGCTGCCCGAACATCTACGAGTGCTGGGCCGACGGGACCGCGACCTTCATGATCAACGGCGAGCGCTGCACCCGCGCCTGCGGCTTCTGCCTGGTCGACACGCGCCACCCGCTGCCGCTCTCTCCCGACGAGCCCGGACGGGTCGCCGAAGCCGTGGCGCGCATGGGGCTCGCCCACGCGGTCGTGACCTGCGTCGCCCGCGACGACCTGGCCGACGGGGGTGCGGGCGCCATGGCGCAGACCATCCGCGCCATCCGGGCGCGCACGCCGGGGACGACGGTGGAAGTGCTCATTTCGGACTGCCGGGGCGACGGCGCGTCGCTCGACGAGATCTTCGACGCCCGGCCCGACGTCTTGAACCACAACATCGAGACGGTGGCACGGCTGCAGCGGGCCGTCCGGCCTTCGGCCGGCTACGCCCGGAGCCTCGGTGTGCTCGCACGGGCGAAGGCGGCCGGCCTCGTCACCAAGTCGGGCCTCATGGTCGGCCTCGGCGAGCGCGAGGACGAGGTCGTCGCCACCATGGCGGACTTGCGCGGCGTCGGCGTCTCGATCGTGACGATCGGGCAGTACCTGCGACCGAGCCGGGAGCACCTGCCGGTGGCGCGCTACTGGAGCCCCGAGGAGTTCGACGGGCTGCGTGACGCCGGGCTGTCACTCGGCTTGACCCATGTCGAGGCCTCGCCACTGACCCGCTCGAGCTATCACGCCCGCGAGGCGGCGTCGGCCGCCGGATCGTCGGCGTCGTCGGGCGGTTCGGGCCGGTTGAGCGGGCCGACGGCGATCCCGGTCTCGTTGGGGCGTACCGCCTCGTAGCCGTCGCGGTCACAGTCGAGCGTCCAGCCTCGGCTCGCCGCTCATGCATCCCCATGCATACATATGCGTGACTCGGCCTCTCCGGGGAGTCGATTCGCGGTGTATCGGGGTCCCGATACACCGCGAACTAAGTCCCGAGACCGGTGGTCGTCTGCATATTTATGCATGGCATGCATAAGACGATTGGCCGGAATCGGTTGGGCTGGCCGTTCGACGTGGGAGTCGGTGGGCGTGCAAATGGGGATTGCAAACGCTGGGGCCGGTGGCGGGCGTGCGGGAGGTGCTGCCGAGGACCGGGCCCAACGGTCAATGGACGATCAGGCGACCTCAAGGGGTGCCGCGGTCGTTCCGAATCTACGGACGCAGCCTTTGCCCTTTCTCGAAGGCGCCACAGGCGCGGGCAGCGGCCACGCACAGGGGGAGATCAGATGTCGAAACCAGGCGGATGGTCGCGCGTCGCGCGCCTGTGCCTGCCCGTCGTCGTGACGGTCGGGCTGTGCTCAGGAGCGCTCGTGTCGGTGGCGACGACGACACCGCCTGCCGGGGCAGAGGTCGCCCCGGACCTCCCGGATGCGGCCCCGGCCCCGACGGACCTGGGGATCAGCGCCTCGACCGCCCTGTCGGCGATGGCGATGACGGCCAAGTTCGGGTACTGCATCCACACCGGTCCGAGTGACGGGAGCAGTGACGTCCT
>DATJTU010000285.1:0-7917 GCA_035503015.1 Acidimicrobiales bacterium
GCCCGGCCACCACGCGAGGAACCAGCCGTCAGCCACCGTGGCCACGACGTCCTGTCCGTCGTCGAGCCCGAGGGTGACCCCGGTGACCCCGGCCGCTGTCGTTCCGTCCACGAACGTGTAGGCGCCGTCGCTGGTGTTCGACAGGTGGTCCTGAACCACGTGGGTCAACGAGCCCGAGCTCGTGCGCGAGATCGAGATGCCAACCGAGTTCCTGATCGCCTGCCCGGCCGACGACGGCGACTGCGGGCCGCCAGCTTGTTGGCTCACGCTGATCCGGCCCCCTGCGTGGCCAGAACCATCGGACGAGACCTGGTTCAAGACGGTGAACGTCGGGCTGGTGAAGCAGGCCGCGTAGGCACTCCCGTTCTGGAACAGCCCAACGGTGAAGGGGCCGCGCACGTCCGTGAGCACGCTAGACCACGTGCCCGAAGCCGGCTCGCTGGTACCCGGCGGGACGGATCCCGAGTTCTCGAGCTGGCTCTGACAGCTGGCATCAGCGGTTGGCGAAGGCGCGGCCGCCGACGTCGGTGTCGCGCTCCATCCCGCATAGGCGGCAGGGGCGCCGCCGGTGACCACGACCGCGACCACGGTGCCGGCAGTGGCGGCGCCCGCAAACGCGGCCGCCACGGGCGCACGCCGGCGCCGGGGGTGGTAGTCGAAGGCTCGGACCCGGGCGGCCGAACCACCCGGCAAGGCACCAGCCTTGGTCGCCATCGCCTGCCGTACTTCGTTCTCGAGTTCCGTTGTCATTGCGTGCCGCTCCTCTCGCTCGTGGCCACCGCTTCGTTCTGCGTGTCCGGGTGCGTCTTCGTGTTGCCGTCCGTGTCCGTGTTCGTGTCGATGTTCGTGTTGCTCGACGTGCTGGCGCGACTGGCCCCCATCACCGAGACGCCGCGGCGCTCCTGCGCCGGTCCGCCGAGCGCACCCTCGCCGTCGTCGCCATCGCCGTCGCTGAGGCCGTCGCCCAGCAGGTCGTGGCCCCGCAAGCGCTCGAGGGCGCGGGCGGTCGTGCTCTTCACCGTGCCGACGGAGCACCCCATGAGCTCGGCCACTTCCGCCTCGGGCAGGTCTTCGAAATACCGGAGCACCAAGGCGGTCCGCTGGCGTGGGGCCAGATCACCCAGCGCTCGCTCAAGGTCGGTGCCGACCTCCACTCGCCCGAACAAGCGCACCGCTGCGTCGTCCGCGTGCTCCGTCGCCGCGTCGAGTCCGTCGCCGAGCTCGGCCGCGCTGCGACGGCGGCGGCCGCTGGCGTCCAGAGCCAAGTTCACGAGCACCTTGCGGGCGTAGGCCTTCGGATGCTCCATCGCGCGTACGCGCGGCCACCGCCGCGCCAACCGGAAGAAGCATTCCTGCACCAAGTCCTCGGCCTCCGCGGCGTCCCACACGATCAGATAGGCCGCGCGCAAGAGGCTGTCGGCCGACTGCGCGACGAACCGGTCGAACTCGTCGCGGACTCGGCGTCGTGTCACGAGAGCCGCCCTTCCCGCCGTGTCCGGCCTCTGCCCGTCACCGGTCGCGCTCCATTACTTCTCTCAACCCTGCCGATATGCCAAAAGGTTGCCTCCGCGTCCGAAAGAATTGGCGCCGGGCGACACGGAGTCGACGCGAGGGCGGCCACACCCCGCTGAACAGCCAGATTGGCGCCGGTTTCCCATCCGCTGGGGATAGCGTGTCCCGCCTGCCAGGGAGAACGGCGAGGTAGATATGACGACCGACCACCGGCCCGGCACGGGATCGAGCGCCCCACCCGCTGCGCCGGCGACGCAGAGCATGCGCGAGTGGATCCTGGCCGCCGTCCTCTTCGGTTTGCTCGTCGTCGAGGGCATCCGCGAGGGGGGCTTCTGGCCGTCGGACGCCTTCGTGGTCGCCCTGGTGTCGATCGTCGTCCTCGTCGCCGCCATGGTCCTCGTGCGACCCGACCGCCGCGGCCTGCTCCTCGTCGGCAGCGTGCTGCTCCTTGCGCTCTGGTGGCTCGTCCGCGCGCTCACGGCCGAGACCTTCCATTCCTTCCTCCCGCTCGGCGCGAGCATGCTCGGCTTCGCAGCCGCGTTCGTCGCGGTGCGCCCGCTCACTGGCCGCGCGCGCGAGCTGGCCGGGCTGGCCATTGCGTGCCTCGGCGCGGCGGGCGCGCTGACCGGCTTCGCGGCGCTCGTGTGGCGCTGGTACCCGATCGCGATCCCGACGCAGTCGTTGTGGCGCATGGCGACGACGCTCACCTACTCCGACGCGGCAGGGCTCGTGCTCGGCGTCTGCCTCCTGGTCGCGCTCGGCGTCGAGCTGTGCCCGCCGCTCGTGCGGATCAGCGTCTGTCTCTGCGCCGGCGGGGTACTGGCCACCCAGAGCCGCGGCGCCTACATCGCCCTCGCCTGTGCGTGCCTCCTGGTGCCGTGGCGCCAGTACCTCCGCTTCGCGGTGCCGCTCGTGGCCGGTGTGGGACTGGGCGTCGCCGCCATCGCGTCCTCGCCCGACACCGCGGACGTGCCGTGGCTCGCCGTCGTCGTAGTGGCGGCGTGCGCAATCTCGGCGTTCGCCTCGCGCGACCTTGGTGATGTCAGGGCATGGCGGACCTCGTCGATCGCCCGGGCGGCCCTGGTCGCAGGCGCCCTGGTCCTGGTGGTGGCGGCGCTCGCCGGGTTGCATCACGAGATCGGCGTCCGGGCGCTGGCACCGAGCGACCAGGATCGCTCGACCGAGTGGTCCGCAGCCTTCCATCAGTGGAGGTCAGACCCAATTTTTGGGGTCGGGCCCGACCGGCTGCTCACATTCCACGCGGCGGATGGGACCTACGCCCACTTCGCCCACAACGAGTATCTCCAGGTCGCCGCCGACGCCGGTGTGATCGGCCTGGTTCTTCTCGCGCTGGCGGGAGTGAGCGCCACCCGCGTTGTCAGGCGCTTTGACCTGCTATCTTCCTGCGCCACAGCCGGGTTGGTGTGCTGGGCAGTCGGCGGGGCTTTCGACTTCGACTGGCATCTCTCCTTCATCGGGCTGTTGGGCGGTTTCTGTCTTGGCTTGGCGACCAGGAGGAACTAGTCACATGAAGGCGGGAGCGAAAGATGTCCCGAAGGCGGGAGCGAAAGATGTCCCGAAGGCGGTCGCTGCTGCGGCGCTGACCGGGGCGGTGGTCTGGTTCCTGATGCCCCTGGCCGGCAGCACGTTCGACCACGCAGTCGGCGTTGATTCGACGGTCGGTTCGTGCAGCACCGTCGGGGGCCAGAGCACCGTGGGTGGACAGAGCACGGTGGGCGGCGAGTCGAGCGTGTGCGGGACGCAGGGCGGCTCGCCGGCACCGAGCACCCCGACGGTGTCCATCAGCAACGCCCCGGGGGCGCCCGCGTTCGGGGGCTCGTTCGTCGCGTCCTTCGACACCCCGAGTACCGGCGCGACATCGGTGACCTCGAGCACGGACTCCGTGTGCACGGTCGCCGACGACGGGGACACGGTCTCGTTCGTCGGCACCGGTACCTGCACGCTGACCGCGCACGTCGCGGCGAGCGGGGACTACACCCTCGGCACCGGGAACGCACAGTCGTTCACGGTTGCGCCGGCGACGCCGTCGTCACCGCGCATCACGAACATCCCAGGGTCCGCGTTGGCCGGCGGGAGCTTCGTGGCCTCGGTGAACACGAGCTCCAACGGCTCGACCTCCGTCGCGTCGCAGACGCCGGGCACCTGCACGGTGGGCGGGAACGGCCTCACCGTGGACTTCGTGGCCTCGGGCACCTGTTCGCTCATCGCCTCCGTCGCAGCGGACGCCGACTATGCCGCCTCGAGCGGGACGGCGCAGTCCTTCTTCGTGAGCCCCGTGACGGCGCCGGCCCCCGCGCCCGCCTCGACGACGCACGGCTACTGGCTCGTGGGCTCCGACGGCGGCATCTTCAACTTCGGGTCCGCCGGCTTCTACGGCTCCATGGGTGGGACGACCCTCCAGCGCCCGGTGGTGGGCATCGTGCCGACTCCCGACCGCGGCGGCTACTGGCTCGTGGGCTCCGACGGCGGCGTCTTCAGCTTCGGCGACACCCAGTTCCACGGGTCGATCCCCGGCCTCGGCCTGAAGCCCGCGGGATCGGGCCTGCCCAACAGCCTCGACGCCCCCATCGTCGGGATGGTGCCGAGCAGCGACGACAACGGCTACTTCATGGTCGCGTCGGACGGCGGCATCTTTGCCTTCGGCGACGCCAAGTTCGAGGGCAGCTGCCCCGGCATCCCGGGCGGGTGCGCGGGCGCAGCGGTGGCCGTCATGCCCGACGCCACGGGGAACGGCTACTGGCTGATCACCAAGACCGGCGCGGTCTACACCTTCGGCGACGCCCCGTACCTGGGCGCACCGGGCCTGCAGTCCTCACCCATCTCGGCGGCGGCTGCCACTCCGGACGGGAAGGGGTACTGGATCCTCGACCAGAACGGCCAGGTGTTCGCGTACGGCGACGCGATCAGGCTGGGGAACGTCGCCGCCAACGCGACCGGTGGGTTCAACCCCGCGACCGCCATCTTCTCCACAGGCGACGGCGCCGGCTACTGGGTGGCTGACGCGCTCGGCAAGGTGTTCACCTTCGGCGACGCGCCGAACGCGGGCGACATGTCGGGCACGCGCCTGAACGGTCCGATCATCGCCGCCAGCGGATCCTGACCGGTCGGCGGGTCGGCGGGTCAGCGGGTCGGCGGGGTGGCGGACGTGTGCGGGCTCCGACCGGGCCAACGCATGCTCGTCGCCGGCCTCGACGGGTGCCGGGTCGGCTGGGTGCTGGCGACCGCGCCGGCACTCGAGTCCGGCGTCACACTCCAGCCCGGTGACCTGCAGGTCGGCGTGGTCACCGATCTGCGCGAGGTCGTCCGTCGCCTGAACGATGGCGATCTCGCCGCCGCCGCCATCGACATCCCGATCGGCCTCGCCCCCGACGGCCCGCGCCCGGTCGACCGCGAAGCGCGCCGTCGCATCGGCGAGCGAAGGAGTTCGGTCTTCCCGGCACCCGTGCGGTCCGTGCTGGCGGCACAGTCCTATGCCGACGCGTGCGCCATCTCCCGGTCGGTCTGCGCCCGAGGGGTCTCGCGCCAGCTGTTCGCCATTCTCGACAAGATCCGCGAGGTCGACGAGCTCGAGTCGCCCGCGCTCCAGGACCGTCTCTTCGAGATGCATCCCGAGGTCTCCTTCACCGAGCTCGCCGGTGCGCCGATGCGTTTCCACAAGAGCACCGACGAAGGCCGGAATGAACGCCTCGATGCGCTGCGACGCGCCTTCCCGGGACACGCCCTCGACGCGGTGACCGGCGAGCGCCTGCGCGGCGCGCAACCCGACGACGTGCTCGACGCACTGGTGGGCGCGTGGACCGCGGGCCGCTACGTCGCACGACGGCACGTGCAGCTCGGCGGCGACGTCGACGGCACCGGGCTCCGCATGGAGATGATCGCCTGACACCTCCGGCGGGGCGCCACCGTCATCCCGGCCCGCCGGCACCGGCCCGCCTACAGTGCGGCCCGGAGGGGAGGGCACCCTGACCGTCGACGCCGACCTGGAGCTGGAGCTCGAGCCACACCCGACCCCGAGCACGACGCCGCCGGCGACGTCGCCGTCGTGGTTCTCCCGCGCGCTGCACTTCTGGCGCTCCCCTGCCGGCCAGCCGCGCTGGGCCCGACCGGCCTTGCTCGTCGTCACCGCGGTCGCGGGCTTCGCCTACGCCTGGAGCATGAACGGCGCCTACCTCGAGCCGTTCTACGGCGGCGCGGCGCGCAGCATGGCGACGAGCTGGCACGACTTCGTCTTCGGCGCGGCCGACCCGTGGGGCACCGTCTCGGTCGACAAGTTGCCCGGCGCGCTCTGGATACAGGCCCTCTCGATCCGCCTCTTCGGCTTCCACGTGTGGGCGGTCGTCCTGCCCCAGGTCGTCGAGGGGATGCTCACCGTTCTCGTGCTCTACCGCGTCGTGCGGCGCGTCGCCGGCGCCGGAGCGGGGATCGTGGCGGCGATCGTGATGGCGTGCAGCCCCGTGGTGATCCTGCTCGACCGCGGCAACATCTCCGACTCGCTGCTGCTCCTCCTGCTCGTGCTGGCCGCCGACGCCACGGTGCGCGCCACGCAACACGGCAGCCTCCGCTCGCTGCTCTGGGCGGGCGTCCTGGTCGGCTTCGCGTTCCAGGCCAAGATGCTCCAGGCCTGGCTCGTCCTCCCCGCCTTCTACCTCGCGTACCTGGTGGCCGCCCCGGCCGTCTCGTGGCTGCGCCGGGTGGGGCACCTCGCGCTCGGCGCGCTCGCCACCGCCGTGGTGTCGCTGAGCTGGATGTCGGCCGTCTCGCTCGTGCCCCAATCGAGCCGGCCCTACGTCGACGGGAGCTGCAACGACTCTCTCTTCTCCCAGGTGTTCGGGTACAACGGGTTCGACCGCCTCGGTGGCGCCACGCTCAACACGGCGGGATGCACCCGTCCCTCCACCTTCCTGTACACCCTGCAGGACTATTCGACGGCGCACGGCTACGGCACCTTCGCCATCGCGGCCTCCTGGGACCGCCTGTTGCGCGGCCCCTTCGGCCACGACGACGCATGGCTGTTGCTCCCCGCGCTCGTCGCCGCGGTCTGGCTCCTCGTCCTGCAGCGCCGCCAGCCGCGCACCGATCTCTTGCGCGCCGCGGTGCTCCTGTGGTTCGGCTGGCTCGTGCTCACCTTCGGCTTCTTCAGCGCCAGCTGGTTCTTGAACTCGTACTACACCGCCGCGCTCATTCCGGCCGTCGCGGCGCTCTGCGGCATGGGCGCCGCCGCGGCCTGGCACCGGCGCCAGTCGCACGCGGTCCGCGGCGCGCTCATCGCCCTCGTCGTGGCGACGGTCGCCATCACCGTCGCGCTGGTGCCGGGGTACGTCGGCGTGCGCTGGTGGATCCTGACCACGACCGTCGTGGCGGGCGTGCTGGCGGTGTGGTTCCTCGCGACGTCACTGCGCCCGGACCACGACACGACTGTGAGAGTCACTGCTGCCTTCGCGCTCTCGGGCGCGGCGGTGCTGCTCGGCTCGGCCTGGGCCTCCGCCGCCGTCGTCAACGCGACCCTCAGTCCCTTCGACTCCCCCTACGCGCCGACGTCGGTCAACAACTACAGCCAGGTGGCGGCGGCGCGGTTCCCTGACGAGATGCTGTCCTTGAACGAGTTCGTGGCGAACCTGCCGGCGGACGTTGCGGCGGACGTCTTCGAGACGTCGGCCGGGGCGGGCTACGACATCATGGCCACGGGGCACGAATTCCTGCCCGTCGGCGGTTTCACCGGGAGCGTGCCGGCGCCGTCGTTGGCCGAGTTCAAGCGGTTCGTGGCCGAAGGCCGGGTCAACCGGGTCACCGCAACCACCAGGCCGCTGACCCGGAACCCCGACCTGCGCTGGGTGGTGTCGCACTGCACGCTCCAAGAGCCGCTGCCCTTCGACCCGGCCTCGCAGTCCATCCGGTCCGTGTACTACTGCCACGCGCCGAAGCCACGGCACGGCACGGCGCCCGCCGGCCAGCCGGTGTCCGGACCATGAGACGGTCACCCGCCGGTACCCGAACAAGCGCCCGCGCGCTGGTGCTCCTGCCGCTCCTTGCCGCGTCCGTCGCCACCGTGCTCGTGCTCGCCGCAGCCACCGCCCCCACGACCGCGGCGCCGGCATCGCCGACCGTCGCGACGGCCCAGCTGACCGCCGCGCGTACCCCGCCGCGCATCATCATCGACACCGACCTGTCGCTCTGGTGGGACGACACGACGGCGCTCGGCATGGCGAACGTCCTCGAGCAGCAGGGGAAGGTCAAGGTCCTCGGCGTGATGTCGGACGTGAAGAACCCCGAAGCCGCCGCCGCCATCGATGCGATCGACACCGCCTACGGCCACCGCACGATCCCGGTCGGCGCGGTGGCCGACAGCGAAGCAAACACGGCGAAGCACGGGTACAGCGACCTCCT
>DATJTU010000286.1:0-12396 GCA_035503015.1 Acidimicrobiales bacterium
TGGCCCGCGCCGTCACCCATCTGGTGGTCGAGCCGGAGCACCGGGCCGGCCTCGGGCGCTTGGTCCCGCTCGACCATGTCGAGCCGAGCGCGAACGGCGTCCAGCTCGGCTACACGCTCGACCAGTTCTACGAACTGCCGAACGCCGAGGAGAACGACTTCCTCCCGGGCGGCAGCGGGTACGCCGACTACGAGGCGCACGAGGCGTACTACTGGCCCTATTTCGGCATCGAGGGCGGACCCGACCCGGTCGTGGCCAACGCCAGCGCCATCGTGACCCACGACACGCTGCCGCCCGGAGAGATCGGCGTGCGCCGCGGTGACCGCGTGCACGCGAGCGACGGCGAGATCGGCAAGGTCGAAGGGCTCGTCGTCGACACCCGTGGCGGCCACGTGACCCACGTCCTGCTCCAAGAGGGCCACCTCTGGGGGCGCAAGGACGTGTCCATTCCCGTCGCGACGGTGACCAGGATCGACGACGGCGGCATCTCGGTCTCGATGAGCAAGCACGAGATCGGCGAGCTGCCCGCAGTGGACCTCTCCAAGCCCGGCGCCGCCTGAGGCCGACCGGTCAGGCGCCGCCGTCCGTCGCGGGCGACGACTCGCCGACGCCTTGGGGGAAGTCGCGCATCGTGCGCATGGGCGACGCCAACAGCCACGTACCGGCCAGCAACTCACCCACCACGCCGATCCACAGAGTCGTGCGCAGTCCGAGGACGGACCCGAGGATGCCGCCGATCAGCGCGCCGATGGGCAGGACGCCCCAGACAACGAACCGGATCGTCGCGTTCATGCGCCCCAGCAGGCGGTCCGGGCACAGCCGTTGGCGGAAGCTCACCTGGTTGACGTTGTAGACCACGACGAAGAACGACTCGATGAGGAAGCCCACGCCGAAGAAGGCGAGTCCGGCGCCGGGCATCGTGAGCGGCATCAAGAGCCCGCCCACGTTGCCGCCGATGCCGATGAGCGTCGCCCTCGCGCCACCGAACCGGGACGCGATCGGGCCTGCCGCCAGCGCCCCGAGCACCCCACCCACGCCGCCGAGGCTGAAGAGGAGCCCGATCACGCCGGGCGACGCGTGCACCTCTCGGACCAGGAACACGATCTCGACGGCCGCCGCCACACCGCTGAAGAGATTGCACGTCGCCGTCGTGGCCGTGATCGCGCGGAGCAGGACGTTGTGGAACACGAAGCGCAGGCCCTCGGCGATGTCGCGCCCGAGCCGCGGGTGGCCGCCCTCCGGGACGTGCGGCTCCGGCTCGGGCGCGCGAATGGCGCGCACCGCCGCAGCCGACACCAAGAAGCTGGCGGAGTCGACCGCCACCGCCGCCGAGGCGCCGATCGCCTGCACGAGACCGCCGGCGACGCTCGGGCCCGCGACCGCAGCCACCTGCGCACTCCCGGTCAATTTGGCGTTTCCCTCGACGAGGTGCTCGCGGCCTACCAACACCGGAAGGTACGACTGGTAGGCCACGTCGAAGAACACGGTGAGGATCCCGCTGGCCAACGTCACCACGAAGAGCTGGGCCAGCGTCAGCCCGCCCACGGCGTAGGCGATCGGCACCGATGCCAGCACCAGCACGCGTCCGAGGTCGGCTGCGATCATCACCCTGCGGTGCCGGATGCGGTCGACCCAGACGCCAGCGGGCAGTCCGATGACGAGAAAGGCAGCGGTCGACGCGGCCGTCAGCAGCCCCATCTCGAACGTCGTCGCGTGCAGCGTCCGCACGGCCAGCAGCGGAATCGCCAACAAGCTGACCTGCGACCCCAGTTCGCTGATCGTCTCACCGCCCCACAGCAGCCGGAAGTCGCGATGCCGCAGCAACACCCCTCCCTTGGCCACGGCCGGACCCTAACCGCGAGCGGATGCGCCACCGCGCCGCTTGGCTGCACTGTGCCTTGCGGTTAGACCGGTGTCGTGCGAGGTCGCACCGTGCTCGTCGCCGTCGTCGCCATTCTCGTGCTGTGCGCGTGGTGCGGCTGGGTGAGCGCCTTCCACCGCACGTCCGGCGCGGCGGAAGTCAGCTGGGTCGTGTCGTTGGCGGCGGTCCTCGCGGTCGACGTCGCCCTGTGGCGTGGCTCACGGGACAAGCCATTCGGGTGGCGGCTGACCCGGGCAACTGATCCGTGGCCGCGCCCGGGCCGGGGCGGGAGCCGGCGCGCGTTGACCGGGGTGTCGCCTTGGCTCATCTTGATCCTCGTCGCGCTCGCCTGGGACATCTTGGGCATCGACAGCGGACCGCACCAGTACCACCTGACCGTCAGTGCACTGTCACAGGCCTACCGCCCGCTCAACGCCGCCGTGCTGCTGCTCTGGATCGCGGTGGGGATCGGGTACGAGGCGGCCCGGGTCCGCGCGCCGTTGACGGGGAGCACGGCGTCGGCGGCGGCGGCGGCGGCGCACGGTCCCGATGGCACACAGGGCCAGGGCGACGCGCCGGGCGGCGAGGCGAGCTCGCAGGGCGCACTGGGCGCGTGCCTGCTCGGACTCGGACGCGGCCTCGGCCCTCACCCGAACGCGCCCGCGTTGTTGCTGCCGTCGAGCCCGCCCGTCGGTGTCGCGTTCTGGATCGCCGTGCCTGTCGCGGCACTCGTCATCGACATCGTGGCGCGACGGTCGAACGGAACGATGGCCACAGCCGAAGAGTTCGTCCGGTTCATCTCGACCTCCAAGGTCGCGCACGCCGTGCTGATCGTGGCGTGGGCCTTCGCCGGGTATCACCTCTTCGCGCGCTAACCGGGCGCCGTGCGGGCGGCAATGCGAAGATGGCCCTGTGAGGGCGAGGGGACGGGGATGGGTCTGGGCACGCCGCGCCTGCGGGGCGCTGGTTGCTGCGTCGGTGCTGCTCGCTCTCGCGTCGAGCAGTGTCGCCGCCGGATCCCAGGCGACGAGCGCGGGATCGGCCGATGGGGCCACGTCCCCGGTCGACCTGGCGACGCCGGTCGACATGGCCGCAGGCATGGCACACCGCTCGGCGATCGTGCACGTCGGTGATGTTCGGGTCGAGGTCCTGACTCCGACGCTGCTGCGCCTCGAGTACTCGCCGCGGCAACGGTTCGAGAACAGCCCCACCGTCAACGTCGTCGACCGCTCGATGCCGGTCCCCCGCTATGCCGTCTCGACGACGGGCGGCTGGCTGACGATCCGCACTGCGCAGGCAATGCTGCGCTACAAGCTGGGCACGGGCCCGTTCACCCCTCGCGACACCACGCTTACGCTCTCCACCGGGGGACGGACGTCGACGGTGACACCGGCGTGGGAGTGGGAGTGCACCTTCGGACAGGTGTGCCAGGCCGGCGCGGCCACGCTGCGCGGAGGCGCGACGCTCAGCCAGACCTTCAGCGGGTACGAGAGCACGGCGGGGTATGCGGGGTACTTCGTCAAGCCCGGATCGAGCGTCACCTGGCACGTGCTCGGGGCAACGTCAGGCCCTGCAGCGCTGTCGCTCCGGTACTACAACCAGGCCAGCCCGCCCCTGGCGCCGAGTCCCAGCACGCTCGACCTCGAGGTCAACGGGACGCTCCGGCAGACCGTCGACGCGCTCCCGACCACGGCTGCCCAGCCGTGGTCCACGTTCACGACCACGGTCCCGCTCGTCTCGGGCGCCAACACCGTCACGGTGGTGAACACCACCCCGAACAGTTTCGATCTGGGGATCGACACCTTGGCCATCGGGCCCGGGGGGTCGCCCCCACCGGCGCCCAACGCGGACGGTCCGCTCGGGGGCTGGTTCCGGGGTTTCGACACTGACACCTACAACGTCACGCCCACCTGCGGGCCAGGCGAGTCGGGTGACACATGCCAAGCGGGCATCCAGCCGCTCAACACCGACGGGCTCTTGGACACGTCGGGGTGGCGCCTGCTCGACGACACCCAGAGTGCGGTGTGGACCCCGAAGGGATGGGTCGCGCCGCGGCCGGCGGGTGGGGACGTCGAGGACGGCTACCTCTTTGCCTATGGCAACGACTACTCAGGCGCCCTGCAGACCCTGGCCCAGCTCACCGGACCAGCGCCCATGCTGCCCCGCGACGTGTTCGGGGTGTGGTACTCGGACTACACCCCGTACTCCAGCAGTGACATCGAGAACTCGATCTACCCGGCCTTCGCCGAGAACGACGTCCCGCTCAACACCCTCTCGCTCGACACCGACTGGAAGGCGCCCAACGACTGGAACGGGTGGGAGTGGAACAGCTCCCTCTTTCCCGACCCCTCGCAGTTCCTCAACTGGGCCCACTCGCATGGCATCGACGTCACACTCAACATCCATTCGAGCATCGACGACAACGATCCGAAGCTGCCCGAGGCCGAGCGCATCGCGGGGCACGCGCTCGCCTCCTCGAGCTGCACCAACGGGGCCTGCAAGGTCTGGGACTGGAGCACGGCGTCCCAGGCCGAGTCGAACTTCGCACTCCAGCAGAGCTTCCAGCGCCAAGGGGTCGCGTTCTGGTGGCTCGACTGGTGCTGCGACAACTCAGTCGTCTCGTCGCCGGGCGTCACGCCGGACGCGTGGATCGGGCACCTCTACGCGCAGGACATGGTCAACCTCGGCGAACGGGGCTTCGTCCTCGCGCGCATCGGCGGCTCCAACGGGTCCCCGCAGCAGGTGTACCCCGCGGGACCGTGGTCGGACCACACGTCGGCCATCGCGTTCACCGGGGACGCCTGGGGAACCTGGAACACGCTCGCGACCGAAGCGGCGCTGGTCCCCGACGAGGCGACGATCGGTGAGCCGTATGTGAGCAGCGACATCGGGAGCTATCTCGGGCCCCCGCCCACGCAGTCGGGTGCCGATCCCCCCGACCTCTACGACCGCTGGGTCCAGCTCGGAACGTTCCAACCGATCCTGCGGCTCCACTCCAACGACGAGAACCGTCTTCCCTGGCAGTATCCCCAACCCGTGCAAGGCATCACCGAGTCGTTCCTCCGGCTCCGCGAAGCGTTGTTGCCGTACACGTACACGCTCGCAGCGGACTCGCACGAGACGGGACTCCCTATGGCGCGCCCGCTCTACCTCGACTACCCCGACCAGCCGGAGGCCTACGAGAACCCGACGGAGTACCTCTACGGGCAGGACGTGTTGGTCGCACCGGTCACGACGCCGGGCGACGTGGCCTCGACGACGGTGTGGTTCCCGCCGGGACGGTGGGTCGACTACTTCACCGGCGCCACCTTCACCGGTCCGGCGACGACCACGCTGTCGGTGCCCCTCGACCAGATGCCCGTCTTCGTGCGCCAAGGCGGCATCGTGACCGAGCAGCCGGCCGGGGCGGGGTCGGGACCGCCCCACGCACTGACCGCGTCCGTGTACCCGGGTGGATCGGGGTCGTTCGACCTCTACGGCGACGCAGGGTCCGGTCTCGGCTACAGCAAGGGCGAGGACACCCGCACCCTCATTACGACCTCGTCGTCAGGCGTCGCTGGGACGCCCACGGTCCGCGTCACGATCGACGCCGCCCGGGGGAGCTATCCCGGAGAGCCCGCTTCCGTTGCGACCACCGTCAAGATCGTCGACGTCACGCGGCCGGACCGGGTCACGCTCAACGGCCGGGCCCTGCGCGCCGCATCCGGGCAGGGGCCGCGTTGGACCTACACCGCAGCGACGGCGACGCTCACCGTCGACATCGGGCAACATCCCGCCACGCAGACGGCGCATCTCGTGGCCGTCGGCGCGACAGCCCACGCGCCTGGCTGACCGAGTGCGCCCTGGCTCCGGCGAACCGGGAGGCGATGGCACGATTCCTGCAGGTTTGGAGTACGTGGTCAGGGGGTAGGGCGACCTCATCCGGCCTGGAGGGTTGCATGAGGGTTCTCCGCCGCGTGACGAAGGGTTTTGATCCGCCTTCCTCTTGGCCGTGTCCGTGGGCGCCTCGGGTGCGACTCGGCGACGTCCCACAAGACGTAAGGGGGCGTCTCTCGTGTCGACCTTGAGAGGAGTCAGCGATGAAAGCCAAGGTTGTCGAGGACGCCGATGTGGTCACCTACGTGGTGGTGTGCGATCCGGGCGATGAAGCCGTCAGCGCGCTGAATGAGTTTGCCCGCTCAGAACGGCTCGAGGCCGCCCAGATCACTGCTGTCGGGGCGTTTGAGCACGCCACCGTCGGCTGGTTCGACCGCGAGGTCCGCGACTATCGCCACATCGGGGTAGAGGAGCAGTGCGAGTTGTTGTCCCTCATCGGCGATGTGGCCGAGGGCCAGGACGGTCCTATCGTGCACGTCCATGTAGTGCTCGGGCTGTCGGATGGGACGACACGCGGTGGCCACCTCCTGGAAGGACGCGTCTTCCCCACGCTCGAGGCAGTGGTGACCGAAGCGCCAGCCCAGTTGCGCAAGGTCTTTCGCCCTGACGTCGGGATCGCCCTGATTGACCTCGACAGCTCCCAACCATGACCTCTTTACGCGTATCGGGCTTCGAGTACCAGCGCATGGACATCGGGGAGGTGACTATCAATTGTGCTGTCGGGGGATCCGGTCCGCCTGTCCTACTGCTGCATGGCTACCCGCAGAACCACCTCGCTTGGCGCCACGTCGCCCCAGCCCTGACCGAGGGTCACACCGTCGTGCTGGCTGACCTGCGGGGGTACGGAGACTCAGACAAGCCCGCGCCGGATGAAGCCGGCATCGTGTACTCCAAGCGGGCTATGGCCCGCGACCAAGTGACCCTCATGCTGCGCCTGGGCTTCGACTCATTCCAGCTCGTTGGGCACGACCGCGGGGCACGCGTCGGGATGCGACTCGTACTGGATCACCAGCAGGCGGTTTCCAGGTTCGCAGTGCTTGACGTTGTCCCGATGCACTATGCCCTACGCCATCTGAGTCTCGCCACCGTCATGAACAACTACCAGTGGTTCTTCCTTCCGGCAGGACGCGGTGTTCCCGAGCACCTAATTGCCGCCGATCCCGGCTTCTGGGTCCGCGAGCAGACCGCTCACCTCATGGGCAAAGGCGCGTCAATCGAGCCTGAAGTAATGGACGATTACATACGGTGTTTCCGCGACTCGGACGCCATTGCCGCGTGTTGCGCCGACTTTCGAGCAGCGCCAGGAATCGACCTCGATCACGACGACGAGACCGTTACGGCGGAGCGCAAACTCGAATGCCCAGTTCTGGTTCTGTGGGGGACCCAGAGCACGGTGTCGGACCCTGTCGAGGTTTGGCAACTTTATGCAGCCGACGTCCGAACGGAGTCGCTGCCCACCGGACACTTTCTTCCCGAAGAAGCACCAGAGTTGGTCAGCTCCGCACTGTTGCAGTTCCTGGACTAACCAACCAGCCGTTATCAGGACCCCAGCCGAAGGAGAGCGCATGGACACTAACGGCGCCAATCTTGCCCCCGATGGTTTCGGTTGGCGCGCCCGAATAGGCGTACTTACCCACGATGACAACACGGTGTCAGAGTCTGAGCTCTGGACGATGGCCCCAGAGGGGGTTTCCCTCCACGCTGCACGGATCCCTTTCACCGATTTGAGCACCTACGCCGATCCTCCGGGGCCCGAGAACGCCGCGGATTTGCTTGCCAGATTGTCGCTGGCCTCGATCATTTATGCCTGGACGGTGGGCTGCTATTTCCATGGGAGGGTCGGGGAACAGGACCTTGTGACCCGCGTCGAGAAGCACTCCAACGGTGTTCCTGTTGTGATGTCTGCGAGCGCGGCCGCGGCTGGATTTCGGGCGCTCGGTGCAGAACGGATCGCGCTGGTCCACGCGCCCTTCTTCTCCGACGACTTCGATCAGAAAGGGGTCGCGTACTTTCGGGAAAGCGGATTCGACGTGGTCCACGCAAGCCATTTGCTTCCGCCGATCGAAGTTCCCCACCCGAATCTCGGCGAAGCGGCGACTCCAGCTCGGCTCTACGAATGGGTTCGGGCCAACGTGCCGTCCTCCGCGCAGGCCGTGTTCATCGGCGGAAACGGATTCAGGGCGATTGGCGTGATCGCAGCCCTGGAGCAGGACCTCGGCCGACCGGTCCTCACTGCGAACCAGGCCTCCCTTTGGTACGCCGTTCGACAAGCCGGCTCCGACGTCAGCATGACGGGCTACGGACGGCTACTCACGTCGCCATGCAGATAATTCGAAATGGCGAGGAGACGGAGCGAGGCTCTAGCGCCTGGTTCACGGGTCCTGTCTTTAATGACACGGTTGCGACTCCATCTGGGTCGTCCCGCCTGCAGGCTCTCGTCGTTCGATTCGCGCCAGGTGCCCGGACCGCCTGGCACACTCACCCTCGAGGCCAGAGCCTCTACGTGACCGAGGGGATCGGCCTATGCCAGCGTCGGGGCGCTCCAGTTCAGGTGATCCGACCTGGCGACCGGGTGTTCTCGGAGCCTGGCGAGTTTCATTGGCACGGTGCGAACCCAACCCGATTCATGACCCACCTCGCAATGCAGGAGGTCGACGACGAGGGAAACGCTGTCACGTGGGCTGAGCACGTTACCGACGAGGAGTACACCGCGATGCCCGAGGGTTGACAGTTTCAGTTGGACCTCTGACAGAGTGACTGACGGGTCGCCGAGATTGATCAACGAAGGACGGCGATGCTGATTCGCGTAACACGCGAGACCAGAGTGTCGAAGGTTCGAAAAAAGAGAACTCGCACAAGCTGATCCGGGTGGAGGTGATGGGACTTGAACCCACGGCCTCTACATTGCGAACGTAGCGCTCTTCCAACTGAGCTACACCCCCGGGGCGCCCTCAGAATAGTCGGGCGACGACGATCTCCCCTTCAGGCTGATCGGGCCCGGCGGCGCGGACAAGGCCGAACCGATCCGGACGGGGGTCAGCGAGTGGCGACCTGCGGCAAGTCGAAGTCCTCGTCGTCGAACCCCATGTCGTCCCAGGCGCCGGGGTAGCCGGCGGTCGCGCGGCGACCTGCCCCTTCGGCCCCGACCGCACCGGCGGTCGTCGCCGCGGCTCCGGCGGGCTCGGGATCTGAGGATTCGACGCGGCGAGGCGCCCGGCGTGCGCGACGCCGTTCCTGTTCTGCCTCGAGCTCCCTCGCATAAGCCATCAGGCCCACGAGACCCAGGGCGGCGATGCCGGACAACCCGGTCACGATCCAGGCCAGGTGGAGCTTCGGGAACACCCCGATGAGGGCGGTCGAGACGGCGACGGCGCACAAGCAGCGCAACAAGATCGTGCAGCGGTACCTGGCTTGGTCGCGGCGCAACGCAGGAAGATCCGCGTGCGTCTCGGGAAGGCAGACGGGCTCTGGACGGTCCAGCACCCCGACGCGCTGGTAGTGCGCCCCGTCTTCGTCATCGAGATCAGCGGCGTCGGCGTCCTCGGTCGGTCGCAACAACACCAGCTTCGGCCGGGAGGAGTCGCCCGCGTCGGTCGCATTCGGTGCTTCACCGGTGGCGGCGGTGGCGGCGGTGGCGGCGGTGCCCGCGGCGGCCGCGGCGGCCGCGGCGGCCGCGGCGCCGGAGGTGTGCAGGCGATAGGCAGGCGCGACGGTCTTCGGCCCGGCATGTTCGAGAAGCTGCAACTGGTGATGGAAGTGGTCGATGGAACCCACTCCCTGGCGCTCACCGAAGCGTCGCCATGCGCTCGGCGCGAGCACTGCCATCCACAGAAGCGCTACGAGGACCAGCAGGATCAAAATCGTCACTCCCCGACGACCTACCTTTGCCTTTCCGCGAAAAGCCTAATGAGCGGCTATTTGCAAATGGTGGATGGTGGGGGAAATGCCAAAGCGCCGACACCCGTCGACACTTCTCCTCTGCCTTTCGTTTGTACCCGCGCGACCACAGTGAATCAAGACCCTTTCGCGTCTCGTCGCGCGAGTGCAGTTGACGAGAGCTTTTCGTGCGCGACGCGCCTTACGTCGCGCGGCTCCACCACCGCCCGTCGGTATGGCCGACGGATACCTGCACGCCGAAGCACGACGACACGTGCGCCGAGGTCACGACGTCGCGCAGCGGGCCCGACGCCACCACTGTGCCGTTCGAGACCAGGCCACCGTGCGTGAACCCCGGCGGGATCTCCTCGCAGTGGTGCGTCACCAGAACGATCGGTGGACTGGCAGGGTCGGCCGCCAGCCTCGCGAGCTGGACCAAGAGCCGCTCTCGTGCACCGAGGTCCAGACCCGCGAACGGCTCGTCCAACATGAGGATCTCGGGGTCGCTCATGAGGGCGCGGGCGAGCAGGACCTGCTGGCGCTCTCCCTCCGAGATCACGCCGAACGCGCGATCTCCGATCTCCGAGACGCCACCGCGTGCCAACAGGGCGTCCGCCTTCTCCCAGTCGTCATCCGTGTAGCGGTTCCACCAGGTCTCGAGTGCCCCGTAGCGTCCGCTCGCCACCACGTCACGGGCAGGGGCGTCCGCCCGGAGCTGCCGGGTGACCGACCCGCTGACCAGCGCCACCCGGGGCCGCAGCGTGCGGACGTCGACGCGCCCGAGCCGGGCACCCAGGATCTCGACGATCCCTGCCGTCGGCCACAGGCGAGCCGACGCGACCTGCAACAACGTCGTCTTTCCCGAGCCGTTCGGCCCCAGGACGACCCAGCGCTCCCCTGCCCGGACACGCCAGTCCACGCCCTGCAGCACGGGGACCCCCTCTCGCCGCACCGTGACGCCGCTCAGCGAGATGACGGGGTCGGCGGATGCCGGAGGGGCGCCCTCGCTCACACGCCGGCGTCGGCCGTGACGCCGTCGCGCGCGGCGATCCGCCGTGAGATGCGGCCGATGAGGCCCGAGCAGCACTGGGCCCACGTCCTCTCGCCGGCGAGCCACAGCCAGATCTCGCGGCGATAGCCCAGCACCACGCCGCGCAGGTCGGCCTCGTCCAGGCCGGCCGCGGTCAGCGACCGCCAGCGCGTCCAGAGCCACTCCACGACGCCGTCGGCACCGGTCAGCACGTCGTCGAGCTCCTGCCCGTCGAGGACTGCCGCCAGCCAGCGCTCCGCGTGCGCGGTCGGCTCATCTGGCACGTGGAGCACCGGTGCGGGCGTCATGATCAGTGCCGGATGAAGACCGGCTGACGGTCTGTCCCGTCGTACGCGCGCACGTGCTCCTCGAAGTCGATGAACAGGGGCGCGTCGGGGTCGAGCTTTCGTTGCAGGGAACGGTTCGCGATCTTCTTGTCCAGCGCGTCGAGACGAAGCAACGCAGCGGCATCATCGAGACCTCGCACGTCGAGCTTCGCACGGGCCGCCTGGAAGGCCAGCCGGCCGCGCTCGGTGCGAACGAGGACACTGGTCCAGCCGGTCATGGAGCCGACGCTGCCGACAGAGATGTCGGCCGAACGCCCGAGGAAGTCTGCACACTCGTCGCAGCCCTTCAACGCGGCACCGTGGAAGTCCTTGACGGGCTCATCGACTGCTAACTCGCCGTCGCGGTATTCGACGATCATCCGGCCCCGGATGACGTCCATCTTCGACACCCGGTCGAGGTCGACGCCGCGCTTGTCGCGAAGCTCCTTCAGCGTCAGAGCCTCGTAGTCGAAGTTCTTGGTGCACATCAGCGCGATGGTGAGGACGACCGCGTCCACGCGGTGGGCGCCTGTCGGCCAGCGGCGCGCTTGCATCGCCCGCAGACCCTGCACTTCGCAGGGAGTGCCGACCACGGCGATGCGGGGCCTGGGCGGCAACGGATAGGCCGAGAGGTCGAGCTCCGCGAGCGCCATCGTCTGGTTGTAGAAGCTGCCAGACGCGGCTCGCACCTCGTCCGGCGTCGTCGCGATGGTGGCCACGCCCTTCCACTGTTCGTCTGGGTCGGGACTGGGCTTGGACACGAGTGCGCCGTCGATCTCGCCCGCGGCGAGAAGGCCGATCAACAACGCACTCACCGCGCCGCCGTCCTGCACGTCGTCGATCGGGGCACTCGCACGCACCGCGTAGGACTCCATGACGGCGCCGAGGCCGTCGGCGGGCGGACCACCACTGATCTTCCAGTAGGTGTCGGACGAGTCGGAACGAACCTGCGCCGGCTGCACCTCGGCGTCCTCGCCGGGGATCACCGTCGACGGCGGCCAGAGTGCTTCGTAGCGCAGTCCGCCCCGCGGACAGAAGTCCCAGCACAGCGAGCACCCGGTGCACATCTTGACCAGCTCGGGCAAGTTGGTGTCCTCGTCCACACCGATGGAGTTGGAGGGGCACACCGCGACGCAGGTGCCGCACTGGATGCATCGGTCGGCGTGGATCACGCCCGCTTCGAGCTCCCAGAACCACACCTTGCCGGGCGGCTCGGTGATGCCGTTCATCTGCTCGCGGAGGCGGTAGCGCTTCACGGTGTCACGGCCTCGGCCACGCCGGCCAATGTGGAGCGCAGGTCGTCGGACGCGCTGCGCCGGGCCCAGAGGTAGAACGGCTCGTCCGGACGGCGTTCCTCGCGGTAGCGCGCGACGACGCGGACGAGGGCGTCGGGCACCTCGTCGACCGGCATCGCCCCGACGACCCAG
>DATJTU010000287.1:0-7186 GCA_035503015.1 Acidimicrobiales bacterium
TCGGCCTCCGCGTAGACCTCGATCGGCTTGCTCTTTTTGGGTGCGTCCTCCGGCATGGAGTGGGAACCTAACAGCAGCGCCGCGCCGTCAGACAGTCCCGGTGGCGACGATGGGTGCGCTGGGCGTCACGGCGCCGCCGGCGGGCTCGGCGGTGATCGACAGGCGCGAGGGCCGGGTGGCCCCCGCCACGGTGAAGGCGGCCTGGTGCGGTGCCGACCCGAGCAGGCCGAGCGAGACCGGCCGGCTGCCCATGATCCCCCAGAGCTGATACGTCCGGCCCGGGCCGAGGGCCGGCAGGCGGGACGAGACCAGGTAGCCCCGCCCGTCGGGCACCACGACGAACTGCGCCACTTCGGTGTCCGACGTCGAGTAGAGGTGCACCACGCGATGACCCGGCGTCGACAACGCCTCGGCCACCGCCGACGGCGGCTGGGACACCTGGGCCTGAAGGTTCGAGGCGCGGTCGTCCGCCCGCACCAGTCCGATGCCGAGGACGACCGCCACCGCTGCCGCCGCGACGGCGATGGCTCCGACGGTCGCCAGCGCCACGCGGTGCGGACGCCGGGTGGGGGTCGGAGACCGGAACGGGGACGGCGCCGCGCCGTCGGGGGCGGCCGGGCCGGCGGGACCGTCCGATCCGAGCGCGGGCATCGGCGGCGGCTCTTCTTCGCTCTCGCCGTCGCGCTCGGGCAGCTGGCTCGCGATGTGCGACCACAGTCCTTCGGGCAACGGCTCGACCGAATTGCCCATGGCGCCGGCGACCTCGCGCAGCGAGTCGAGCTCGGCACGACAGCGCGGGCACGACGCCACGTGGTCCTCGAGCTCGCTGCGCTCGTCACCGTCGACCGCGTCGAGCGCGTGCGCGGCCAGGAGGTCGTTGGCCTCGTCGTGCGTCATCACGCGTCGACCTCGCGGATCCCGGCGTCGGTGAGCACGGCGCGCATGCGGCGCATGCCGTTGCGGATGCGGCTCTTGACCGTCCCCTCGGGTTGGTCGAGCAGCGTGGCCACCTCGCGGTAGGTCCGGCCGCCGAAGTAGGCCAGCTCGATGGCGCGGCGCTCCTCCTCGGGGAGCTCGCCCATGGCGCGCGCCACCTGCTCCGCCACCGCCAGGTCCCAGACCTCGTGTTGCATGTCGTAGGCGCTCTCCGCCGTGCGCATGGCGTCACGCGCCTCGCGCAGCCGGCGCGAGTTGGAGGAACGGACCGCGTCGACCGCGCGCCCGTGTGCCTGCGCGAGCAGGAAGGTGCGCAGCGACCCGCGGGCGGGGTCGTAGCGCTCCGGCTCGTTCCACAGCCGCAAGAAGACTTCCTGGGTGACGTCCTCGGCCTCGGCCGTGTTGTTGAGCACCCGGCGCGCCAGGCCGTAGACCGCGCCACCGTGGCGGCGGTACACCTCGGCCAGCGCCACCTCGTTGTAGCGAGCGACGGAGGTCACCAGCTGGGCGTCACTGGCTTCGTCGAATTGGCGCATCTATGACCTGTTCGGGCCCGCTCCCGTAGGTGGATGTCAGGAATTTCGCCCATCCGGGCAACCGCCGTGGTCCGAATAGTAGGCGCTATGCGAACGACCATCGACTCCTACTTGGCCAGGGCCGGGCGGCTCGATCTGGACGGCATCGAGTTCGGCGACTTCAAGGACCAGCCCCTGCCCGACGACGCGCTGCGCTCCCTGCGCTACATGCACGACGTCGAGCACCACACCGTCTGCTACCTGCGCGACCTGCTGCTCACGCCCGCGCACCAGGACCCCGAGATCACCTCGTTCCTGTCGTGCTGGGTCTTCGAGGAGATGTGGCACGGCGAGGCGATCGCCCGCGTGCTGGACGCCCACGGCGAACAGGCAGGCGCGTCGCGGATCGCCGCCTTGCGCCACGGGCGGCGGCGCCGCCAGGCGCTGACGACGCTGAGCACGATCGTGTCGGCCGCCTTCGCCGGCCGCGCCTTCGTCGCCCTCCACATGACCTGGGGGGCGATCAACGAGTGGACGACGCAAGCGGGCTACGCGCGCCTCGCCGAGACGGCCGGCCATCCCACCTTGCGCGAGCTCCTGCGGCGCATCATGCGCCAAGAGGGCTCGCACATCGACTTCTACGCGTCCGAGGCGGCGCGCCGCCTGGGCGACAGCGTGCGGGCGCAACGTCTGACCCGCTTCGCGCTGTCGCACTGGTGGCGACCTGTCGGGTCCGGGGTCATGCCAGAGCACGAAGTCGGGTTCCTCGTGCGCTACCTCTTCCACGGCGACAAGGGGGCCAGCATGCTCGAGCGCATCGACCGCCGCGTCGACCGCCTCCCGGGACAGGGCGATCTCCACCTGCTCACGAGCGCCGTGGCGCGCCTCGCGGCGTAGCCGGACCACCGCGCGGCGGGCACCCCTGGGTAGGGTGGCGCGTCGCCGCGCGCGACCCGCAGCAGGAGGGAGGCAGGTGCGATGGAGCACACGGAGATCAACCCCTGGGAATGGTCGAAGGCATTCGGCTTCTCACAGGCCGTCAAGCTGACCGGGGCGAACGAGCTCCTCATCTGCTCGGGACAGACGGCCATGGGCGAGGACGGCTCGGTGCCGACGACCGCGGAGATGGCGGCCCAGGTGCGCAGCGCGCTCGACAACGTCGTGACCGTGCTCGAGACGGCGGGCATGACGCCGGCCGACATCGTGAAGTCCACCATCTACACGACCGACGTCGACGAGCTGATCGGCGTGATCGGGACCGAGGCGCAGCGCGTCCTGGGCTCGAACCTGCCGGCCAGCACGCTGATCGGCGTGACCCGCCTCGCCTTCCCCGAGCTCAGGGTCGAGATCGAGGTCGTCGCCGCGCGCTGAGATGCGCAGGCGGGCGCGCGGTCGCTAGGCCGCTTCGGCGCTGCGCTTGATGGCGGCCAGCGTCTCCGCGATGCCCGCCTCTGCGGCCACGCTGCGCGTCTCGATCTGCGTGTTGGCGTCCTCGCCGAAGCGGGCCTCGAAGAACGCGACGCCCTCGGGCGGCAGCTCCCACGCCTCGGTCACCTTGGTGCCCCCGTCCACCGCCTCGAAGGCGTAGCTCCACGTGGCGTGGGTGGGGGGCTCGGCGACGAACCAGGTGAAGCCGCGGCCGGGCTCGGCCTCGACCACCTCTGACACCGTCTCCCAGGTGCGCTCGGGTACGACGTTGCGCCCGGTGAACCGCGCGCCCACGCGCGGACCGTCGCCCTCGACCCACCAGCACTCCTTGCACACGGGGCTCCACTCCCCCATGCGTGTCACGTCGGAGACGAGGTCGTAGAGCTCCTCGGGCGTGCGTGCAACGACGACCGAGCCGGAGTGCTTCAAGATGGCCATGGCGACACGCTACGCCGTCGGCCCGCTCGCCGCGCCTGAACGCGCACGGCGCAGCTGCACGCGGTGGACGACGTCGGGGAGGAGCAACCCGAACACGTAGGCGAGGCCGACGCCCAGCGCCGTCTCCCCGACGCGCTCGGCGACGCGCCACTGCTCGGTGGCCACGGTCGGGTTGGCGTAGAGCAACATCACCAGGACGAGGAACGTGGTGAAGGCCGCGGTCACGTACCAGCGGCTGCCCCGGGTGCCCCCGGCCCCGGCGATGGCCGCGATGGCTACGACCGCGTAGAAGCCCAGGGCCGGGTCGGCGCGCAGGAAGGCCACGGCGGCCAGCGCGCCGAGCAGGACCGAGACGAGGCGGCCCACGCTGCGCACCTTCTGCATCTCCTCGGACGGGCGCATCACCAACAGGGCGGCTGCCGGCGCCCAGCCCACGTGGTCCGTGTTGATCGCGATGCCGATGCCGGCGGCCGTCGCGGCGGCCAGGCCCAGGCACACCCCGTAGGCGCGGGCGCGCCGGCGCGGAAGCAACGCCGGCGCCGGCGGCGGCGATGCCGCGGACTCGGGCCAGAGCAGGAACACGGCACAGGAGAACAGCGAGCCGCCGAACATGATGAGGCCGAGCCACGCCGCTTCGCCGACGTCGCCGTAGCTCAGCCCGATGGCGGCCACCGGCGCGCACAGCGCCATGGCCACCGCACCGAAGGCAGCGCGGCTGGCCAGGATCGCCGCCGCGTAGGCGACGGCGAAGATGCCGACCACCGTGGTGACGCTCGTCTGGGCCAGCGCGGACCCGATCAGGATGGAGAGGGCGAACAGCGCGCCGACGGCCACGAGGTGCAGCCGGGCCCGTCGGGCCGGAGCCATGCCGACGATGGCCGCGGGCAGGATCCCGACCGCCCACGCCAGCCCCTTGCTCGGATCGCCGCTGAGGACGACGAGCGCCGCGGGCAGCGTGCACACCGCACAGCGCAGTGCCGCGGGCCACGACCAGGCGATCCTCGGACCGGCACTCTCGGGCGCGCCGGTGCGCGGCGTGCGCGGCGACCTCTGCACGCGCCGGGCGTCAGGAAGGTCGTTCGCCGGCGCGGGGCCGCGTCTCGTCACGGGAGGCGCCGCGCAGGAGCAGGGTGGAGACGGCCCAGAGCACGACGCTGCCGACGACGGCGAGGATCAGCATCCAGCCGATGATGTTCCACGCACCGGGATCGGTTGCGAGCTGCAGCGTCATCCCATGCCCCTCCGAGTCACAGACGAGTGTAGGCGGACCGCCCTTACGACGGGGGGTTCGCTCAGCCGATGACCGCGCCGAGCACGGCGCGGGCCTGGTCCAACGCGGCCGCCGTCACCCGCTCGTCGGGATGGTGCGCGAGCAACGGGTCGCCCGGGCCGAAGTTGGCCGCCGGCACGCCGTGCTCCCAGAACGACGCCACGTCGGTCCAGCCCACCTTGGCCAGGGGTGGCACGCCGCTGCGCGCGACCAGTGCACCGAGCAGCGGGTGGTCGAGCGACGGCGGCGCACCGTCGCTGGCGTCGACGAGCTCCCAGGTGTCCCCGGCGTCGAGCTCGAGGACGGGATCGAGCAGCTCGTGGAGGAAGGCCTCTGCCTCGGCCCGGCCCCGGTCGGGCGCGTAGCGGTGGTTCAGCGTGAGCGACGCCTCGTCGGGGACGACGTTGCCCGCCACGCCACCGTCGATCGCGACCGCCTGCACCTGCTCGGCGTAGGTACAGCCGTCGAGGACGACCTCGCGTCCGGGCCACTCGGCGACGCGTGCGAGCACCGGCGCCAGCCGATGGATTGCGTTGCGCCCGGTGAAGGGCCGGGCGGTGTGCGCGCGGATGCCGCGCAGCGTGAGGCGCACGCGCATCGTCCCCTGGCAGCCGGCTTCGACCAGCGCGTTGGTGGGCTCGCCGAGCACGGCGGCATCGCCGGCGAGCAGGTCGGGCCGTTGCTGCCACAACTCGAGCAGGCCGTTCTCGTCGCGCCCGATCTCCTCGCGCGCGTAGAAGCACCACGTGACGTCGACCGCCGGTTCTTGCACGCTGGTCGCCAGGTCGAGCATGACGGCGACGCCGCCCTTCATGTCCGACGCTCCGACGCCCCACACCGTGTCGCCCTCGAGCCGGGGGTCTGCGTTGTCGACCGGCGGCACGGTGTCGAGATGGCCCGCCAGCACCAGCCGCTGTGAGCGCCCGAGGCCGGTGCGGGCGACGACGTTGTCCCCGACGCGCGAGACCTCGAGCCACGGGCACGCGCGCACCGACTCCTCGACCTGGTCGGCGAGCGACGCCTCGTGGCGACTGACCGACGGGACCGCCATCAGGTCCCTGGTGGCGACGAGCAGGTCGCGCATCGGCTCAGGTGCTGGCGCCGTGCTCGCGCAGGACCTGGTTCAGCTGCGCCTTGTCGTGGCGCTCGCCCTCGGTGAGCCGCTTGATCACGAGGACACACGGGACGAAGAACTCGCCGCCGGGGTACTCGCGCCGGCGGCTGGCGCGGATGGCCACGCACCAGGGCGGGACCACGCCGCGGGACAGCTCCTCCCCCGTCTCGGCATCGATGACCGGGATCGACGGGTCGAGGAAGCTCCCGGCGCCGAGCACAGCACCCGTGCCGATGCGGGCGCCACCGGTCACCATGCACCGGCTGCCCACGAACGCCTCGTCCTCGACGACCACGGGCACGGCGTTGGGTGGCTCGAGCACGCCGCCGATGCCCACGCCCCCGGCCAGGTGGACGCGCTCGCCGATCTGCGCGCACGAGGCGACGGTGGCCCAGGTGTCGACCATGGAGCCGGCGCCGACCCAGGCCCCGATGTTGACGTAGGAGGGCATGAGGACGACGCCGCGCCCGAGAAAGGAGCCCCAGCGCGCCGACGCGCCCGGGAGCGCACGGACGCCTGCCTCGGCGAAGCCGTGCTTGAGCGGGAGCTTGTCCGCGTACTCGAACGGCCCCGCCTCGATGGTCTCCATGCCGCGCAAGGAGAACAGCATCAGGATCGACTTCTTGAGCCACTCGTGGACGACGACCTCGCCGGTCACCGGGTCGACCTCGGCCACCCGCGCCTGGCCGCTGTCGAGCAGCTCGATGGCCTCTTCCACCAGCCGTGCGGCATCGGAGTCGGCGGGCGAGAGCCCGTCGCGCCGCTCCCACAGCTCCTCGATGCTCGCCTGCAGATCAGCCATGGCTCACCCTAGCGAGGCGCTCCCCCACCAGCGCCAACCGCTCCATCGGCTGCACGACCGCCACGCGCACATGGCCGGCGCCGGCTTCGCCGTAGAGGTCGCCCGGGCTCACCAGCAGGCCGCCGTCGGTCGCCAGACTCTCGGCCAACGCCCAGGCGTCGGGCCAGCGGCCGGCCGGGACCGGGACCCACAGGTAGAAGCCGCCCTCGGGCAGGTCGACCGGGCAGCCGTAGTCGGCGAGCACCCCGGCCAGATACGACAGGCGCTCGCGGTAGCGCGCCCGCTGCGCGTCCACGTGGGCATCGTCGGCCAGCGCCGCCACGGCGGCGGCCTGGGCCGGGCCCGGGACCATGAGGCCGGCGTGCTGGCGCACGGCGCGCAGGAACGCCACGAGCTCGGCGTCGCCCGCATAGAACCCGACCCGCACGCCGGCGAGGTTCGACCGCTTCGACAGCGAGTGCACCGCCACCACCCCGTCGGTGCCGTGTTCGAGCACCGTGCGCGGCGGGCCGTCCCACGTGAACTCGCAGTAGCACTCGTCGGAGAACACCGGCACACCGTGCGCCCTGCCCCACGCCGCCTCGGCACCGAGGTCACCGAGGCCACCGGTCGGGTTCGACGGGGAGTTCGACCACAGGACGAGCGCACGCGCCGCGTCGGCCTCGTCGATGGCGCCGAGGTCG
>DATJTU010000288.1:0-6469 GCA_035503015.1 Acidimicrobiales bacterium
GCGCGTGTGCGTCGAGGTCGGAGCGAACCGCTCGATCATCGAGTCCATCACCGGTCAGTCGCTCTCGGCGCTCGAGTGGTCGAGCCTGCTCCTGCTCTTGCTGATCCTCATCGGGCTGATCGCGGGGATTCCCGGCGCGACGCCGCTGGGCGCAGTCGCGGCCGGCGTCCTGGCGGGCACGCTGACGGCACTGATGGTCCTGCTCCGCAAGTTGGACCAGCTCCGGTGGCACGAGCGGGTCTCGATCTGGGAGCCGGCCACCCGGCTGTTCCGCCAGATGGACCTCGATCCCTACGTCCCGCGGCACGTCGTCGAATCCGGCCGCTACCGACCCACGGGCTGGGTCCGCCTCGTCGACTACCCCGATCCGTATCCCGACCGCTCGCACAAGATCGTCACCGTGGCGTGTCTTGACGCACGAGGGCGGGTGATCGAGGGTGCTTCGCCGCGGCATCCCGACGAGGCGCAGCTGAGAAGTGAGGCGGAGGCGCGCACCGTCGAACCGCGACGCGATCGCTGATCCGGCCGGTCGAGCCCGGGCGGCGCGGCCACGGGCTGCGTGTCGAGGTCGCGACGACGGACGATCGCAGCAGATTGTTCGGAGGAGGCGGGGGATAGAGTTCCCCTCGAACCATCCGGCGTCGTCGCCCTGTCGGTATTGCGCCGCCGACGCCGGCCCATTCGGAGCACAACCTTGAGTCTCTCGACACCCGCCGCCGGCGTCGAAACGCACCAGCCGCTGGCCCCGTACTTTCCCCGGCTGGTCATCGACTGGATGGCGACGGCACCAGGCGAGCGCCACCGGGAAGAGGTCGGCACGATGGCGTTCGTCGACATCTCCGGGTTCACAAAACTGTCGGAGGGGCTCGCGCGACACGGGAAGGTGGGCGCGGAGGAGCTGACTGCAGCCATCGGGAGCTGCTTCGTGGTGCTCCTCGACATCGCCGTCACCTACGGCGGGCGGTTGCTCAAGTTCGGCGGCGATGCGCTGCTGCTGTTCTTCTCCGGGGACGAGCACCAGGCGCGCGCCTGTCGGGCTGCGGTCGAGATGCGCCGCGCTCTGCGCCAGGTCGGGCGCATGACCGTCTTGGGCCAGCGGGTCGCGCTGCGCATGTCGGTGGGCGTCCACAGCGGCGTCTTCAATTTCTTCCTCGTGGGCGAGTCGCACCGCGAGTTCATGGTTGTCGGTCCGGGCGCCAGCACCGTCGTGCTCATGGAGGGGACCGCCGATGCCGGGGAGATCGTGCTCAGCCCGGAGACCGCGGCTGCACTCCGGCCAGGTGTGGTCGGTGCCGCCAAGGGACCCGGCCACCTCCTGCGACGCGCTCCCTCCGTGTCGCGGGATCTGCAGTGGCCGTTCGAGCCGGTTCCCGAGGGCGTCGATCTCGTTTCCGGCATCCCGGTGGGATTGCGGAGGGCGGTCACCGAACACCAGGAATCGGAGCACCGTCGGGTCACCGTGGCATTCGTGCACTTCGATGGAACCGACGACATGATCAGGCGCGAGGGCGCGGCCGTGACGGCAGACCGTCTCGACGCTCTGGTCACGGTCACGCAGCGCGCGGTCGAGCGCCAGGAGGTCACGTTCATGGCCACCGACGCCGACCGCGACGGGGGCAAGCTCATTCTCGCCGCGGGGGCACCGGCCACGTCAGGTGACGACGAGCACCGGATGCTCCTTGCAGTCCGCGAGATCATGGACGCGGGGACCCCGCTGCCCATTCGCATCGGCGTCAACCGGGGGTCGGTCTTCGCCGGCGAGGTCGGGCCGCCGTACCGGCGGACCTTCACCGTGATGGGTGACGCGGTCAACCTCGCGGCGCGTCTGATGGCTCGGGCCGAAACGGGGCAGATCCTCTCGACTCCGGAGCTGGTGGCCCGTTCGCGAACCCGTTTCGAGACGGTCGATCTCGAACCCTTCTACGTCAAGGGCAAGGCGAAGCCGGTGCTTGCACAAGCCGTAGGTGCGCACGTCGGGGCTACGGCAGCGGGGGCGGCGACCGAGCTCCCGCTGTTCGGCCGGGAAGCCGAGGCACGACAGCTCGCCGAGTTGGCTGCTGCCGCCGCCGCCGGCAATGGAGCAGTGGTCGAGATCGTGGGCGAGACCGGATCAGGCAAGTCGCGCCTCGTCTCCGCGCTGCGCGCGATCACCTCGGACCGCCTGCAACTCACCGCGGTCTGTGAGCGCTATGACTCCGCCACGCCGTACCACGAGGTCCGGCGCTTGCTGCGCTCGCTGCTCGGCCTCCCCCTCAAGGGTGAGGACAACGAGATGTCGGCCCTGTTCCTCGGCCGCCTGGCGGACGAGGCGCCGGAACTGCAGCCGTGGGCACCGCTGATCGCCATGGCCATCGGGGTGCGCGTCCCCGAGACAGCGGAGTCGAGTGATCTCGAGGAAGAGTTCCGGCGGCCCCGCCTGGCGAGCGCCGTCATCGACCTCCTGGCCAAGCTCCTTCCGGACACCGGGCTGTTCGTCATCGAGGACGCCCACAACATGGACGAGGCATCGGCTGATCTCTTCGGCCACCTGGCCGCCGCGGTCGGGGCCACGTCGTGGTTGTGGTGCACGACCAGGTCGGATCTCCCGTCTGGCTTCAACGCTCCCGAAGGAAGCAGCATCCGGATGGAGCTCGGGCCACTGAGCGAGGAAGCGGCACTGGAGTTCGCCCGGGCGGCAACCGAAGACGCGCCGCTCTCCGAACGCGAGCTCGCGTTGCTGGTCGCCCGGGCCGGGGGGAGCCCGCTCTTCCTTCGAGAGCTGATCGCGGCAGCGAGGAGCGGCGACTCCGTCGAGAGCCTTCCCGAATCCGTCGAGGAGGTTGCCGCCGCCCGCGTCGACCGGCTCCCCGCCGACGCCCGCCGCCTTCTTCGCCGCATGTCGGTGCTCGGCGAGTCGTTCACGTTCGAGCTCCTGGCCGACGTGCTCGAGGACCTGCCCGAGGCCGGCGACCCAACCTGGGAGCAGCTGGAGGAGTTCGTCGCATGGGACGCCATGGGGGTCCTGTCGTTCCGCGACAGCCTCCTGCGGGACAGCGCCTACGGCGGCCTCACGTTCCGGCTCCGCCATCAGCTGCACTCGCGCGCTGCTGACACGATCCGCCGGGAGTCGACTGACGGCCACGACGAGCAACCCGAGATCCTGTCGTTCCATTACCTGCACTCGCAGCGCTATGCCGAAGCCTGGGAGTTCTCGCTGCGGGCCGCGGAGCGGGCCGTGGCCGTCTACGCCAACACGGAGGCCGCCGAGTTCTACGAACGGGCGATCACGGCGTCCCGGCGACTCCCCGACCTCGCCGCCTCGCAGGTGGCCGAGATTCACGAGGCGATGGGCGACGCACGGAACCGGTCGGGCGAGTACACGGCGGCGGCGGCGGCCTACCGTTCGGCGCGCCGGGTCATCGGCGACGACACGGTGGCGCAGGCGCGTCTGATGCTCAAGCTGGCCCGGGTCCAGGGGTGGCTCGACCGCTACGGGAGCGCCCTGCGCTGGATCAGCCGGGGCCTGCGCGTGCTCGACGATGCCAGCGGGAGCGACGCCGACCGGCAGCGCGCGGAGCTGATGGGCTGGTACGGACGCTTCTGCCAGGAGCAGGGACACCATCGGCGGGCCGTGCAGTGGTGCACGTTGGCCGTCGCCGGCGCGGAAGCGGCCGGCGACAAGGCGGTGCTGGCCGACGCGCTCCGCGTCATGGACTGGGCGGCCATGGACCTCGGGACGCTCGAGCGCCCCGACAACTTCGAGCGGGCGCTCGCCCTTTTCGAGGAGCTCGACGATCTGCCGGGTCAGGCCGGTGTGCTGAACATGCTCGGCGGCTTCGCCTACTTCAAGGGCGATTGGGAGGAGGCGTCGGCTCTGTATCTGCGGGCGCAGGCGACGGTGCGCCGGACCGGCAACGCGGTGATGGACGCGTTCTACGTGTTCAA
This sequence comes from Acidimicrobiales bacterium, assembly GCA_035503015.1. Taxonomy (GTDB): domain Bacteria; phylum Actinomycetota; class Acidimicrobiia; order Acidimicrobiales; family RAAP-2; genus Bog-473. The sequence goes on from DATJTU010000288.1 coordinate 3,925, forward strand.
CCTCGGTGAGATCGCGCTCGACCAAGGCCGTCTCGACGATGCGGAGCGCGCACTTTCGTCCGTCTTGCGCACCTGGCGCGCCGCCGGGTACCGCTCGGGGACCGGTTACGCGAAGGGGAAGCTGGCAGGGGTCGCCACGGGGCAGCAGCGCTACGACGACGCCGTGCGTCTGTACCAAGAGGCAATTGACGAGCTGTCCGACATCGGGAGCCGGAGCGAGGTGCTCGAGGTCCAGGCGGCGATGGCGGAGTGCCTCCTCCTTCGAGGAGAGCGTGCGCAGGCCCTTTCGCTGGCCGACCAGACCATCGCGCAAGCCCAGTCTTTGGGAGGCGTGGCGCCGCAGATGCCGGCCCTGTTGCGGGTACGCGGCGCCGCACTGGTCGCCGCCGGCGACGACGAGGGTGCGCGCCGCTCGCTTCGGCAGAGCCTCGAGGCCGCCCAGTCGCGCGAGGCCGACTACCAGATGGCGCTGACGCTGCGCGTCCTCGCCGCGCTCGAGGCCGATCCTGGTGAGCACGAGCGCCTGCGGCGCTCGGCCCAAGAGATTCTGGACAAGCTCAACGTGGAGTGGACGCCGGATCTGCTGTCACCGGGCCCCGGCAGAGACGGCGCGGCCGGGCGGCGGCCCGTTGGTCTGGTGAGCGTGCCCGCCGCGTCAGGGCCCGAAGGGTAGACGGGGCCGCGCCACACGCCCGTTGACGTGCGCATCGAGGTGGCTTAACGTCACGCGTCCGAGGGCTCGGCCGCTGCTGCGGATTTGGGCAGTCCCGACAACTCAAGAGCTGGAGGCTGCAGTGTTCAACACCGTCGTGGTCGGAGCAGACGACTCGTCCACCGCCCGTCAGGCCGTCGTCGTGGCCGCCGACATCGCAAAGCTGACCGGCGGGACCCTGCACATCGTCACCGCGTACTCGCCGCACTCGGTGAGCGTCCAGGACCTACCAGAGGAGTTCCGCTTCACGCACGCGGTGAACCCGGCCGACGTGCTGCTGCAGAACCTGTCGCTGATCGCCACGGAGCGAGGCCTCGAGTCCCGGATCCACCCGGCCGTGGGTCGTGCGGCGGAGGTGATCATCAAGGTGGCGGAACAGGAGAAAGCCGATCTCATCGTCGTCGGCAACAAGGGGATGGCGGGGGCTCGCCGCGTGCTCGGCAGCGTGCCCAACTCGGTCGCGCACGGTGCGCCCTGTTCGGTGCTCGTCGTCGACACCCACGAGGCCGCCTGAGCGGTTCCTCCGCGCGACTCGTCAGTCGCTGTTACCGCCCACCGGACGGCACCACCGTCGGCTCAGTGGAACTTGGGGTCACCCGGCGGCACCACGATCTTCTCCACGACGTTGCCGATGTAGAGCGGCAGCTCGGTGATCGACTCCACACAGGGGGCGACGATCGGCTTCTTCGGTTGGGGAAGCAGGGTGCACAGTGGCAGGAGTCCGGTGGTGACCGTCCTGCCGAACACGTCCTTGAAGGGGGTCTGCGCCTGATAGCAGACCGCGAAGGGCACGAGCCACGAGCCGGCGGCGCTCTTGTTGGTGAACGTCACCGTGTAGACGATGTTCGCGTTGAGGTTCGTGTCGGTCACGGTGACGACCTGTGGGGCGTGGCGGAAGGGGTCCCCACACGAGAAGCCGGTCGAGGGTGGCGTGATGTCGGTGAAGATGGTGCCGGTCGACGACGTCGAGTTGATCTGCACGTTTCCGGTCGGCGTGGTGACCGATCCCGAACAGCCGGATCCCGAACAAGTCGTGACGGCATCGGCGACGGTGACCGACTCTGAGGTCGACGCGGTCGAACCGGCGCCGGACGTGATGGCGACGCCGACGGTGTAGGTGTTGGCGCTGGCGTAGCTGTGCATGCCGCTGACCGTGTAGGTGCCTCCCGACTGGGTGATGGTCCCGTTACTGGTCGTCCCGTCACCCCACGTGATGAGGGCGGTGAAGAAGCTCGGCGGCGCCGCCGGGTAGCTGTCCGTGAACGTCGCGACCGACGCGGTGAACGACGTCGCCGTGGTCTGACCCGGGATGGTGACCGGGCTGGCCGTGATCACGTCGGGCACGGCGGTGAGCGAGACGTTGTCGAGCGCCGGTCCCTGGTTCTGGTCCGTGGGCGTGGTGTCGTCGAACTCGATGCGGCTGGTGGCCGACGTGGCGGTGAAGGTCACGGTGTTCGGGACCCACACCAGCGGCCGTCCCTGTCCGACCGCCTGCACCGTGTCGACGGTCGTGCCGTTCACCGTGACGCCCATGGTGTGGTTGTTGCCCGGGCTCTCGTCGCCGTTGACCGCCGAATAGAAGGACAGCGAGTACTCGACGCCGGGCGTGGTCGCCACGTCCTGGTAGAGGCCACCCGGGACGCCGGTCGTGCCGGCCAAGTCGATGGAGTAGTTCCCGTCCTCGGCGTTCCAGTAGTCGTTCGACACCACGTCGACGCTGCCGCCGCCTCCGCCGTACACCGACGGCGTGACCACGGTCCAGTCGTTGATGGTGGTGGAGTCCCCTGCATCCACGGTGAGAAAACTCGTCGTCGAGCCGGCGATGTTTTCGAA
>DATJTU010000289.1:0-2332 GCA_035503015.1 Acidimicrobiales bacterium
CTTGCGCCGGTTGCACATCGCCGGTCAGAACAGCCTCGACGGTTGGATGATCCTCGCCAACAGCCCGATCACCTCGTCGCAGCTCACGAGCGCCAACTCGGTGGCGGCGTCGGCCGACCTCAGCGTCGAGTCCAAGAACGACGCGCCCTCCTCATCCGAGATCGTGAACTGGGCGACCGTCTTCGGCATCGCGCTCGCGCTCGGCGTCCTCGCCATGAGCGTCGGCCTCATCCGCAGCGAGACGGCGGGCGACCTGCGCACGCTCACCGCCACCGGCGCCAGCTCCCGCGCCCGGCGCGGCCTGACAGCGGTCACCGCCGGGGGCCTGGCGTTCCTCGGCGCCCTGCTCGGAACGGTGGCGGCCTACGTCGGCCTGCTCGGGTGGTTCCAGACGAACACGCTCGAAGGCGGCGTGTCGGACGTGATCGACCACATCCCGTGGGACAACCTGTTCCTCATCCTGATCGCCATGCCGGCCGCGGCCGTGCTCATCGGTTGGGTGCTGGCGGGACGCGAACCGAGCGGGATCGCGAGCCGCCCGTCCGAGTAGACCGCGGCCGTCAGGACTCCGGCGTGACCCCGAAGCGCTCGGAGTAGAAGGACAGCGCCGCGCGCCGCTCGGCCGAATCGAGGCCGAACTCGGCCAGGTCGTAGACGACGGCTCCGTACTTGCCGCGCGGGTGATCCTGCACGAACTGGCTCATCGCGGTCCTCGCGCGCTCGTCCATCGGCTGGCCGGCCAGGTCGTAGACGCGCTCGACCATGGCCATGTCGTCGGCCATGAATTCGTCGAAGTGCACGTCGATCGTCTGGGCGTCGGGCAGGACGTCGCGGTCCTCCGCGCAGGCGCGGAGCATGCGGACGAGGCGGTCCGCCCAATAGCTGCCGATGCTTTCGACGTCGACCTTGTCGCGCGTCAAGCGGGCGCTGTAGGCCAGCATCGTCACCATCGACGCCGTCACCGAGACCGGGTCGCGGTGCGTCACCACGTAGGTGGCGTCGGGGAACGTCTCGCGGACAGCCGGGAACTGCTCGAGGTGCTGCGGCGACTTGAGCACCCAGCGGGTGCCGCCGCGTAGCCACTGGAGCACCTTGAGGACCTTCACCAAGTAGGCGTAGCTGGGGCGCTGGTCGTGCCCGAGGTAGTAGTCGCGCCACGACGGCATCGGTGCGGTGGTCTCCATCAACATCGTCGAGAAGTCGATCGCGAGGAGCTGGATCTCCTCATGGGTGTGGTCGACGGTCATCTCGTGCATGCGCTTGAAGTAGGGCATGGCGACATCGAGGAAGGAGAGCGCGGTTGCCGTGCGCTCGAGTCGGGGATCCGGCTCGCCGGGTCCCGGCCGCTCGCGGTCGGCGAGCACGGGCTCGAGACTCTCCCAGTAGGGAAGCGAGCGCAGGGAGGGGTCGGACGACATCAAGTTGTGCAGATGCGTGGTCCCGGTGCGGGGCAGGCCGCAGATGACGATGGGTGACTCGATGCGCTCGTCGAGTATCTCGGGGTGGCGCTGCACCAGATCCTCGATCAGGAGCCGGTTCTTCAGCAGCCCGACCAAGAGGGTGTGCTGCTGCAACACGCCAGCGTCGTTGAAGCCGCCTTCGTCGCGCATGGCCCGGCACAGCACGTCGAGGCGGTCGGCGAAGTCGATGGGGCCGAAATCGTCGAGTCCGGTCTCCGCGGTCGCCGCTTCCATCAGCGGTCCGGGCTCGAGATGCAGCTGCGAACCCGCGTCGTCCATGAAGTCGAGGATGGCGCGGGCCTCGTCGCTGAAACGCGGCTCGGCGAGATCGTCGATGCGGACGCGCGGCGGCCGCTCGCTCGGCGCGCTCATACCGTCTCCACGGGGAGCACCTCGACCTGGGGCTGTGCAGGAGTCTCGTCGGGGAGGAACCATCGGAACCAGATGCGCCCCTTGCGGTGGCCGGCAGTCGAGACCCAGTTGGGGTGGGAGGGACGGCGGGCGGACACGACGATGATCCAGGACCCGTCGTCCTCGAGGACGGTTTGCGCGCCGTTGATGGTGACCGGCTCGTAGTCGTAGTTGTAGGTGTGGAGGAGGCGGTTCCACAGGCACATGTTCCAGAAGACGCACGCCGGTGAGCGCCCCCGGATCACGAGTGCCTCGTCGTCCTCGAGCTCGAACGCGCCCATCGCGTAGGCGGCGTCGCCGGCGGCCCAGCCGAACGTCGTGGTGGGCACCGGATAGGGCGGGTCGATGGCATTGGGCGTGCCGAGCGGGATCGGGACGATGCCCGCCTGCTCGCGCACCCAGGTGGTCATGGCGCGGAACCGGCGGGCGAGATCGGCGTCGGTCTCGCGAGAGGTCTCGGG
>DATJTU010000290.1:0-55452 GCA_035503015.1 Acidimicrobiales bacterium
CTTCCTCGCCCGCGCCGCCGGCCCCGGGCCCGTCCTCGAGTTCGGCATCGGCACCGGCCGGCTTGCCGTGCCGTTGCAGCGGCGCGGCCTGCGCGTCGACGGGATCGAGCTCTCCGACGACATGGTCGCGGCGCTCCGCACCCACGTCGGACCCGACGCCGTGGGCGTCGCCGTCGGCGACTTCGCGTCGGCACGGGGGCCGGGCGGGCTCGGGACCTACGCGCTCGTCTACCTCGTGCGCAACACGATCATGAACCTGACGACCCAGGACGAGCAGGTGGCGTGCTTTCGCAACGCAGCCGCCCATCTCGCGCCCGGCGGGCGGTTCGTGGTGGAGGTCATCGTCCCCGAGCTGCGGCGCCTCCCGCCCGGGACGACGGTGCGCGCGTTCGCGGTGAGGGAGGAACACATCGGCGTGGACGAATTCGACGTCGCGACGCAGCGGTCGTGGTCGCACCACTTCTGGCTCGCCGGCGACGGGCGCGCCGAGACGTTCAGCGCGCCTTTCCGCTACGTCTGGCCGGCCGAGCTCGACCTCATGGCGCGCCTTGCCGGCCTGTCGCGGCGCGAGCGGTGGGCCGACTGGGACGAGGCGCCCTTCGGCAACGACAGCCGCACCCACGTCTCGGTGTGGGAAAAGCCCCAGGCGGCGGCTCCCGCCGGGTGACGTGCGTCACGCCGTCGACGCTCAGCGCACCTCGATCAGCGCCACCGTGTTGCCGTCGGGATCGCGCACCGTGGCCTTGCGACCCGCGCTCCCGACCGCTTCGACGAGCTCGGGCGTGATGCCGCGCGACGCGAGCTCGTCCAGCGCGCGGTCGAGGTCGGCGACCGAGAGCGTCGCCGTCGTGTGCCCGGCACGCTCGGCGTGCCCGGCGTCGGACACGACGTAGAGCCAGGCGGTGTCCGTCAGCCGCCACATCGCCTCGTGCTCGTTGGGCACGATGTCGGGGGAACGACCGAACACGTCTTCGTAGAACCGCCGGCTCGGGGGCAGCGCCGAGACGGGCACGGCGACGAAGGCGACCTGCACGTCCATGAGCTGCGACGTTACCGCCGTGCAATCCCCCCGCTCCCGGCCCCCGTAGGTCGCTTGAGGGGGGCGGGCCCGTTGACCTCCAACGGATCCGGGAGGCAGGTGGAAGGAGGGTCACCAACCCATGCGCACACTCTTCACGCGTCTTCGGCGCGTTCGTGATTTTCGGCATGTTCGGCCTGTTCGGCATCTTCGGCCGTGGTCGACGGCATCGGCTCCGGTCCCGGAGGCCGGCCGAGCTCGTTCCGCCCGGCACGTACCGGCGGCCATCGCCGGGCTCATCTCGCTCGCCGCGTTGGTGGCGACGGTCGCGCTCGGCGCGATCGGCGTGGCGCCGGCGGCGGCCGCGCCCCCGCCGTTCCTCTCGCACTTCGGCACGATCAGCGAGGTCGCGTCGACCGTGCCGACCAACGGTGACGAGAACCCCTACGGGGTCGCGACCGTGCCGTTCAGCACCGGCTTGTTGCAGCGCAACGCGACGCTGGTGAGCAACTTCAACTCGAGCAACAACCTGCAGGGCACCGGCACCACCATCGTGCAGGTTTCGCCGAACGGCCACCCCAGCCTCTTCGCGCAGATCAACCCGAACCTGCCCGGATGTCCCGGCGGAGTCGGGCTCACGACCGCGCTCAGCGTCCTCGGCGACGGCTATGTCGTCGTGGGCAGCCTTCCGGTGACCGAGGACGGCAACGGCACGCCTGAGGCCGGCTGTCTGATCGTCTTGAACAGCTACGGCGTGCCCGTCGAGACGTGGGCCGGCAACGGGATCAACGGGCCATGGGACATGACCGCGGCCCAGCTGTTCGGCCCGTTCGCACAGCTGTTCGTCACCAACGTGCTCAACGGCACCGTGGCGGCCGGCGGCGGCCCGGCCTACCAGGGCACGGTGCTGCGTCTCAGTGTCTTCGACCCACCGGGTCGGCCACCCGTCCTCTTCGGGTCGACGACGATCGCAACCGGGTTCACGGAAGAGCTGAATTCGAACGCACTCGTGCTCGGGCCCACCGGCGTGGCGCTCGGACACGACGGCACGCTCTACGTCGCGGACACCGTCAGGAGCCGGATCGCCGTCATCCCCGCGGCCACGAGCCGGTTCTTCCCGGTCTTCGGCGGCGGGTTCACCCTCAGCGCCGGGAACAACCTCGCGGCGCCGCTCGGGCTCGCCCTCGCCCCCAACGGGGACCTGCTCACCGTCAACGGCAACAACGGCAACGCCGTCGAGATCAGTCCGTTCGGCGCCCAGGTCGACACCGTGACGATCGATCCCTTCAACAGCGGCGGTGACCTCTTCGGGCTCGCCATCGCGCCCGGTGGCAACGGCGTCCTCTTCGTGGACGACAACGGCGCCGCCAACACGCTCGAACTGCTGCACTAAGCCCTGGCCGGGGCAACCCGGACTCGTGCGGCAGTTTGCCGGGTAGCCCGGGGTGGGAGGACGCGCCCGCCCCGGGCGCCCGCGCCGGACGGCCGCGGTGCGTGGCCGCGCCGGCAGACGCTCAGGCCCGGCTCCACGCGCGCAGCGTGGCCCGGTACCGCGCGTCCCAGCCGTCGTACACCTCGCGGAGCGCGCCACCCGGCCACCGCGCGGGAAGCAGCGCCGCCGGCAGCAACGGGTCGCCCTGGAGGTGCCGCAACACCGCGGCCGACAGCTCGAATCCGGGGGCGAGCGCCTCGGGACGTTCGGGCGAGAGCCCGTCGAGGGCGCGGAGCAGCTCGTTCGCCCTCGCCGCCCACGCCTCGAGGTCCCACAGCCGCCCGGCGAGCTCCCGGTCGCCGTCGGGCCGCGCCGCCATCAGCTCGACGTCGCCGTCGAGGGCGCCAGGGAGGTCGACCGACAGGTTCGCCGGGCGCATCCACACCCCGTCGCGGAGCTCGGCGAGGCGGGCGTAGGCGAAGGCACGGCGCCGGGCGCTGCGGACCTCTGCCGTGCTGCCCGTCGTCGTCACGACGGCCAGCCACCAACTGCCGTCGTAGGGCACGGTCGTCCCGGCGCGGCTGGCCGACTGGCGCGCCTGGCGAGCCACGAGATGGCCGGCCAGGCGGTACCCGCCCGCCCCGTCGGTCGTCGCTTCGCCGGCGGCCAGCATGCGGCTGAGCGCCACCCGGGTGCGGTTCTCGCTGATGCCGAACAAGCCGGTCAGCCGGACGAGTTGGGCCACCGGCAGCTCGGGCGGGTCCATCCCCAACAGCGCGCTGGCCAGCACGGACCGGGCGGTCAGCGGCCTGCGGTCGGGCGCAACGGTGGTATTACGAGATTGCATCAGTTGATGAAGAAGAGTAATATGGACGCATGGTCGCCACCATGGTGCCCGACACGTCGGACCGGCCCGCGGTGCTCCCGAGCGAGCGCCTCCAGGCAAACGGCATGGCCATTCCCCCGTTGCGGGCGGACCTGCGGCGCATCGACAACGCCCGCAACGCCCTCTCGGTGGCGGCCGTGTGGTTCTGGGTGGCGCTGATCATCGGGGGCGCCGTCTGGCTCGACCAGTGGTGGAGCTACCTGATCGCCTTCGTCCTCATGGGTCCCATGTACGCGCGGTTCGCGATCTTGATGCACGAGTCGGCGCACAAGCTCCTTTTCACGAACAAGCGGTGGAACGACTGGGTCGGCAGGTGGCTGGTGGCCTACCCGGTCTTCACGCCCGTCCAGTTGTACCGCCGGGTGCACTTCGCGCACCACAAAGACGAGTTCGGGCCCGACGAGCCGGACCTGGCCTACTACTCGCCCTACCCGTGCACGCGCCGCGCGATCGCTCGCCGGCTCGTCCGCGACGCGGTCGGCATCAGCGGCTGGAAGAACCTGGTGCCGTTGGTCAAGAACACGCTGCACAAGCCGTTCCGACCCATCGGGCTGTCGATCTTCGCGACCCAGGCGGTGCTCTGGGCGGTCATGTGGGTCGCCACAGGACGCTGGTGGATCTACCCGCTGTTGTGGTTCCTCCCCTGGATGACCGAGTGGCGCGTCATCAACCGCCTCCGTTCCATCGCGGAGCACGGTGGCATGGAGCGCAGCTCGGACCGCCGGGCCACGACGCACCACGTGCGCCAGTCGTGGCCGGCCCGGTTCTGGATCGTGCCCTACAACACGGGGTGGCACCTCGCGCACCACGTCGACATGGGCGTGCCCTGGCGCAACCTGCCCGCCTACCACGCCGAGCTCGAGCGGGCGGGCTACGTCACCGACGCCATCACCTACCCGAGTTACTGGGCGTTGTGGAAGGCGCTCAGCTCCGCCGACGAGGCCACCGAGGTCAAGGCCCGCGCCGCATCGGCCTGATTCCTGATCACTCGCAGCGTCGTGCGGCCTACGCTGCGGCGAATGCCTGGCGCTCGCGCCCGATCGAACCGGATGGGCGACGCACTCCGCTCCAGGCTGCTGGCCCGGGCCGGGCTGACCCTCCCGGCCCTGCCGGTGCACTCGATCGAGGTGGGCGGGATCGCCCGCACGTTCGCCGCCGCCCCCGGACCCAGCCCCGACGCGCCCTTGCTGCTCGTGTTGCACGGCGCGGGGGGAACGGGGCTCGGCATGGCGGCGCTCACAGACCTGCATCGGCGCGGTCCCGCCGCGGGGTGCGCGGTGATGTTCCCCGACGGCGTGGCACACGTCTGGAACGACGAGCGCAGCGCGCCCCGCCTCAAGCGGCGCGAGGGAGTCGACGACGTTGCGTTCATGCGCGCCCTCGTCGACCACGCCCGCCGGACGGGTCTGAGCGACGGCCGCCGTGTCTTCGCGGTCGGGATCTCCAACGGAGGGCTCCTGGCCGAACACCTCGCGCGGCACGGCCTGCTCGAACTCGCCGGCATCGCGTTGGTCGCCGCCAGCGCGACCGAGCGGTCCCGGGCCGCGTCGCCGGTACCCCAGCAGCGGTCGCGCTTCGTGGCGTTCCACGGCACCGCCGACACGCTGGTGCCCTACACCGGTGGCCCCATTGCACTGCTCGGACGCCTGGCCCGGGCTCGTCCCGAACTTGCGCCGCGCGGCACGGCGGCACCGATCGAGCAGGTGTCGGCGGACTGGTCCTTCGCCATCGGACCGGCCCGGCCTGCGCCCACGGTGGAGACCGTGTTGCGGGGCCCGCTTCCCGTGCAGCGCTTGCGCTGGCACGCCGGCCCGGCGCCGGACGTCGGCACCACCCCCACGCTCTATCGCGTCGTAGGCGGCGGGCACACCTGGCCGGGTGGGGCGCAGTACCTCCCAGCGCGCATCGTCGGGCCGGTGGCCCGCGAGCTCGACGCCACGGGCGACCTGCTCGACTTCGTGTGGGAGTGACCGCCCCGCGCCGGCCACCCGCGACCTGGTGGCTGTGCGGCGCGGGTGTGGCGTCCCTCCTCGCCGCGGTCGCCGCCGCGCCTGGCGCAGCCCGCGCCGCTGCAGCGCAGGACTGGCCGCCGTTCGTCCTCGTCTCCGGGTTGCTGCTCGTGGGCCTGGTCGCCCAGGAGGACGGCCTCTTCGCTGCCGCGGGCCATGCACTCGCCCGCCTGGCGCGCAACGGCGTCGTGCTCTACGCAGGTGCGGCGGTCCTCGTCGTCGCGGTGACGACGCTGCTCAACTTGGACACCGCCGTCACCTTCCTCACGCCGGTGCTCGTCTACACCGCGCGGAGCCGGGGCGAACGCCGCGCGCCACTCGTCTACGCGTGCCTCCTGCTCGCCAATGCGGGATCGCTGATGCTGCCCGGGTCCAACCTCACGAACCTGATCGTGCTCGGCCACCTGCACCTCTCGGGCGGCGCATTCTTCCGGCACATGGCTCTGCCCGCCCTGGCCGCGGCGACCGTGACCGCGGTCGTCGTCGGCGTCGTCGACCACCGCGCTCTCCGGACGACCGTGTCGCCCCGCGACGACGCCGAGCACAGCACGTTCGGCCTCGGCCTGGTCGCCGTCGTCGTCGTCACGGTGCTGGTGGTCGTCCTCCGTGCCCCCGCCGCTGCGCTCGCGGTGGCTGCGGTGGGCGTCCTGGCCTGCGCGCTACGCGTGCGAACAGGACGTCATGCCGACGCGGAAACTGCCACCCGGCCGGACGGGCCCGCATTGGCGAGGCGGGCGGTGGCGTTCCTCGGGCTCCCCGTGCTCGCGGGGCTGTTCGGCCTGGCGGTCGCTCTCGGGACTCTCGGCCGGACGTGGGACGGCCCCGCGACCCTGCTGAGCCACCTCGACGCGTGGGGGACCGCCGTCGTCGCGGCACTGACCAGCGTGCTGGTCAACAATCTTCCGGCAGCGTCCTTGCTGGCGGCCCGTCAACCCCCGCATCCGTACTCGCTGCTCGTCGGGCTGAACGTCGGCCCCAACCTGTTCGTGAGCGGTTCGCTCGCCTGGGTGCTGTGGCTGCGCGCCGCGCGCGCAGCGGGTGAGGACCCGCGCATCGGGCGGGCGAGCCTGCTCGGGGTCGCCAGCGCGCCACTCGCCGTCGCCGCTGCCATCGGCGTGCTCCTCGCGGAGGGGCTCCACTGACTGGACGGTCCCGTTCAGTCGTTGCGGCGCCTCGTCAGGCCGGATCGGCCACCCCGAGGGCACGCCGCAACACGGCCGCGGACTCCTGCTGGGCCCGGCGCGAAACGGCCGCAGTGAGGACCAGCGCCGAGCCGTGGAAGGTGCCCGGGAACTGGTGCAGCTCCACGGAGACTCCCGCCTGCAGCATTCCGAGTGCGTACGCGATGCCCTCGTCGCGCAGCGGGTCGTTCTCGGCCGTCGAGACATACGCGGGCGGGAGCCCGCCCAGGTCCGCCGCGCGCGCCGGGGCGGCGTAGATGGGCACGTCGGGCGACCCGTAGCGGTCTCCGAGGTACGCCTGCCAGCTCTGCACCGCCAGGGGCCGGTTCCAGACCGGCGACTCCACGAACGCCTGCATGGAGGGTGTCTCGAGGCGGTCGTCGAGCTCTGGGATGTGCAGCATCTGGAAACACAGGGACGGCCCACCCATGTCACGGGCAAGCAACGCGGTCCCCGCCGCGAGGCCGCCGCCGGCGCTCGCGCCCATCAGGGCGACGCGTTCGAGGTCGACGCCGAGGCCGTCCGCCTCGGCGTGGAGGTACGTCAGGGCGGCATAGCAGTCGTGCAACGCAGCCGGGTACGGATGCTCGGGTGCCAGGCGGTAGTCGACGGACACCAATACGACGCCGAGGTCGGCGGCCGTCAGCACGGCGCCGATGTGCTCCGTCTCGACGCTGCCGACGATGAACCCGCCACCATGGATCATCACGATGCCCGGGACCGGCGAGTCAGCGACCGCCTTCGGGCGGTACACGCGGACCTTCACCTCCGGGTCGCCGGGCCAGCCCGGGATCATCCGGTCCTCGATGTCCAACGCCTCCGCTTGGGGGAGGTCGCGCGCCATCTCGGCGAGCATCGCCTCGAATCCTGCCCGCGCCGCCTGCGGATCCTGGAGGTCGAAGACGGGCATGGCCTCGACAAAGGCAGCCAGCTCTGGGTCGATCACGGTCGGCGTCCCCCCGGGTCCTCGGCGTGCGGCGCGTTACTTGGGCTGCATCCGGATGCCGGCGTCGATCCGGATCGACTCGGCATTCATGTACGAGTTGGTCAGCAGCTCCACCGCGAGCGTGGCGAACTCGTCGGGGCGACCCAGCCGGTGTGGGAACAGCACGTCTTGTGCCAGCTTGCTCTTGAAGGCCTCGGACCCCTCGCCGGCCCCGTAGATCGGTGTGTCGATCAGCCCCGGCAGGATCGTGTTGACGCGGATCCCGACGACGGCGAGGTCGCGTGCCACGGGGAGTGTCAGACCGACGACGCCGCCCTTGGACGACGAGTAGGCGGCCTGGCCGATCTGCCCGTCCTCGGCCGCGACCGACGATGTGTTCACGATGGCGCCCCGCGCTCCGTCGGCGTCCGGTTCGTTCAGGCTCATCTTGGTGGCCGCGAGACGGATGCAATTGAACGTGCCGATCAGATTGATCTCGATCACCCGGCGGTAGAGGTCGAGGTCGTGAGCGGATGCGTAGTCACCGTCCCTGCCGATGGTCCGCGTCGCCCACCCGATACCCGCGCAGTTGACCAGTGACTTGAGCGGCGCCATCTCGACCGCCGCGTCGACCGCGCTGATGACCTGCTCGGTGTTCGTCACGTCCGTCGGCACGAACAGCCCGCCGATCTCCTTGGCCAGCGGCGCGCCCCTGTCTTCTTGGAGGTCGGCCACGACGACGCGGACGCCTCGATCGGCCAACAGTCTCGACGTCGCCTCCCCGAGCCCGGACGCGCCACCCGTCACGATCGCCGACGTGCCCTTCAGATCCATCTGCTGCGATTCCTCCTGCGCTCTGGCTGCGCCCTCGTGGGTGCCCGGGCGGCGTTGCGCCCTCACCCGGCGTGCCCGCAGAGGATAGGTGCAGGCGGCGCCACGGTCACATCTGCTCGGGCGCCTCCATGCCGAGGAGCGACAGGCCCAACTCGAGGACCCGTGCCGTCACATCGCACAGGCCGAGACGTGACGTCCGCACGGTGTCGTCGTCGACGAGCACGCGGCAGGCCTCGTAGAACGAGGTGAAGGTGGTCGCCAGGTCGAAGAGGTAGGCGCACAGCTTCGACGGGCTCATCGTGTCGGCGGTGGCCTCCACCGCCCCGGCGAAACGGAGTAACTGCAGCGCGAGCGCGCGCTCCTGCGGCGCGCCCAGCAGCGGCACGCCACCGGGCGGGGGTGGCGACACGTGACCGCGGCGGAAGATCGACCGGATGCGGGCGTGCGCGTACTGGAGGTAGGGGCCGGTGTTGCCTTCTGTCGCGAGCATCCGGTCCCAGTCGAAGACGTAGTCGCGCATCCGTTCGGTCGACAGGTCGGCGTACTTGATGGCCCCGATGCCCAGCGCATGGGCGACGGCGGCTTGGCGCTCGGGTGGCAGCTCGCTGTCGCGCTCCTTCAAGGCGGCGCTGGCGCGGTCGATGCCCTCGTGGAGGAGGTCGATCAAGCGTTCGGAGTCGCCCGCACGACTGGCCAGCTTCTTGCCGTCGGTCCCGAGCACGAGACCGAAGCCGGCGTGCATGGCGGCCGCCGCGTCGGGCAGGTAGCCCGCCAGGACCGCGACGGAGAAGACCAGCCGCAGGTGCAGCGACTGCTCTGCGCCGACGACGTAGACGAGCCGGGTCGCGCCGAGACGACCGGTCCGGTCGCGCACGGCGGCCACGTCGGTCGCCGGGTAGCCGTAGCCGCCGTCGGACTTGCGCACGATGAGCGGGAGCGGGTCGCCCTGGCGGTTCGCGAACCCGTCGGGGAAGACGCACAGCGCGCCGGCGTCCTCGACCAACAGCCCCTTCGCGTCGAGCTCGGAGACCACGACGGGCAGGAGCGGGTTGTAGAAGCTCTCCCCGACCACGTCGGCCGGCGTGAGGAGGACGCTCAACAGGTCGTAGACCTCCTGGGCGTGGCGCACCGACTCGGACACGAAGATCCGCCACAGCCGCATGGTCTCGGGGTCGCCGCTCTGGAGCAGGACGACGCGGCGCCGGCTGCGCTCGGCGAACCCGGGGTCGCTGTCGAATTGGCGCCGGGCGGCGGCATAGAACTCGTTGAGGTCCCGGACACTGAAGGTCTCGGCGCGTTGGGCGCCGTCCACGTCGAGGAGGTGTTCGATCAACATGCCGAACGGCGTGCCCCAGTCCCCGATGTGGTTCTCACGCAGGACCTCGTGACCGAGGAACGCCAGCACCCGGACGAGCGCGTCGCCGATCAGCGTGCTGCGCAGGTGCCCGACGTGCATCTCCTTCGCGACGTTGGGCGCCGAATAGTCGACCAGCACGCGGGTCGGCGCCGGTGTGGCGGGAACCCCGAGCCGCGGGTCGGCCGAGAGCTGGGCAACCAGCCCGGCCACGAACTCGTCCGACAACGTGAGATTGATGAAACCCGGGCCGCTCACCTCGACGTCGCTGCAGATGTCGGCGAGGTCTGCCGCCGCGACGACGTCGTCGGCGAGCTGGCGCGGCTGGCGCCCGACCTCCTTGGCCAGGGCCAACGCGCCGTTGGCCTGGTAGTCCGCCCGGTCCGAGACCCGCAGCACCGGGTCGGCCCCGGGGCGGATCGTGTCGAACGCGCGCTGCAGCCGCTCGAGGAGGATGCTCGACGCGTCAGGCATCCCGCATTCTCGCATGCGCGGATCGGCTGACGGTCCGCCGCGCGGCCTCAGTCGGCGGGCGCCCCCATACCTCCGTCCAACAAGCCGTAATGGCGGTAGGGGCCGAAGAAGCCGTGCTCGAGCAGCCCGTAGCCGACCTGGCCGTCGTAGGAGAACTCGGCAACGTGGTCGACGATGCCGTACTGGGCGATCCCCTGCACCTCGTCGACCGACAGGACCAGCCCCTGGGTGACCGGCTCGGGCCCGTGGTACATGCCGTGGCGCCAATCTGCGTCGATCCCGTAGCCGGTCCCGATCGAGACGAAGTTGGCGAGCAGCGGCGTGCAGGTGACTTCGATGCCGGCTTCGGGGAATCGAAGGACCGAGCGGTCGATGACGCGCGTCCCCGGCACGAGGTGGTGGTGGTGCTCGGCGCGGCCGAGGTCGTCGACGGGCCGCTCGGGGTCGACCCAGATCCGCTCGGCCTGCACGAGCGGACGCTCGCCGTCGTCGCGCTCGTGACAGATGTACATGATCGCGTGGTCGTCGAACTGCATTGGGAAGTAGTTCCACATGCCGCCGAGCACCAGCTCGCCCTGGCGGATGCCGTCGGTCTCCGGTTCGCCCACCGGGCGCACGCCCCACGAGCGGTCGCGCGTCCCCCAGCAGTGATCGGGGGCGACCGCGATCTCCGTGCCGCCGACGTCGAGGGTGCCGGACCAGTACCCGGTCTGGGCGAGGCGCTGCGTGTCGAACACGACCTTGCCCTTGCTGCGCAGGTACTGGCGCGGTTCGGCGACTGCAGGGATGTGGCCCTGCCATGTCACGTCCATGGCGACGGAATGCTCCGTCGGCTCCACGACGACGCGCAGACGGCGGAGAGGCTCGAGCACCTCGATGCGGATCGGTCCGACCGCCAACGTGCCGCGATCGTGCAGCGGCGCCGAAGCACGGACGATGTGCTGCGCCCCACCGTGGCGTACGTCGATGAACGCGTCCATGACGCCGAGGTTCGGATACTGGCCGTAACCGAAGATGGCGAACCAGTCGCCCGAGCTCGGGTGCATGTTGAAGTAGTACCGGTCGTAGAAGTTGCGGTCACTCGTCGCGGGGTGGGCGATGAACTCCGATGCCTGGTGGACCGGGTAGTCGTCGAACGAGGAGAGTGTCACGGCAATACGCTCTCGCTCAGCAGCACGCGCAGCCGCTACCGCACCCGCCGGGTACGGGAGCGCCACACGCCCCGCCGCCCGCCGGCGCTGCAGCCAGTCCCGTCGTCGCGAACACGGGAAGCAGTCGCGTCGCACCGATGTGACCGGCGGGGCAGGTTGCCGGCGCATCGGCGCCCGCCATGGTGCGACGTTCGTCGAACACGGCGTGACAGGTCGAGCAACGGAATTCGTAGACAGGCACGATTGACCTCCGGCGGCAGCCTACGTGATGGGCAGCCGGAGCCCGCTACCCCGGGACCTCGAACACCCTCGCCGTCGCGGCCGCGCCGCGCGTCAGGGTTGTGCGAAGGCGTAGATGGGGACGCCGTTGTACGACAGCGAGTCGCCGGGAAGGAACGGTCCGTCCAGTGCCACCGACAGGTAGCCGTCTCGGCCCGGCCCCGAGTCCCCGCCGACGGTCATGATGGCGTCGTCCGGCCAGACCTGGGTCACGATCCCGACGTGCACCGAGGTCGAAGTGCTCTGCGGACCCGTCCCGTACAAGACGGCGTCGCCGACCGCCGGCTTGGCCGAGGGCGGCAGCACGGCCCCGTACGTGCCGGCCCAGCCCCAGATGTCCCCGGTGAAGGCATAGCGCGGGATCGGGATGCCGGCCTGCTCCCATGCCCACGTGGCGAAAAGGGCGCACCACTGCTCACACGGCCCGTACGGGTTGCAGTAGGACCCCTGGGTGTCCGGGTCGGGCTGGATCTGGGAGGCCACCGCGCCCGCGATGGCAGCCGATTGCGCGAACTCTGGCTCCGGTGTCGCCGTGGCGAAGCTGTACGCCCACGCCTGGGGATCGAGCAGCCAGTAGCCGGTCCCCTGGTTGTTCCCGATGATCCCTGAGATCTGCGTGGCGGTCGGGGTGAGCGAGAGGCCGCCGAAGGCCTGCGCATCCCCGTAAGGCAGCACGACGCCGTTCGCCGTTGCGATCAGATAGCCGCCGCCGTCGGGCGACGCCACCATGCCCACCACCCAATCAGGCAGGTTCGAGCTCCCGGCCGAGCCGTAGAAGCCCGCGTCACCGAAGGTGAAGATGCCACCGTCGGCGGCGACGAGCCAGTAGCCCTTCCCGTCGTGCGTCGCTGCCATGCCCACGATCGGGGCGTTCAGCCGGAGGCTGCCCGTGCTGCCGTAGAAGCCCGCATCGCCGTAGGCGAAGATGCCGCCGTCGGCGGCGACGAGCCAGTAGCCCTTCCCGTCGGGTGTCGACGCCATGCCCACGATGGGCTGGTTGAGATGCGTCGATCCCATCGACCCGTAGAACGGTGCGTCGCCGTAGGCGAAGACGCCGCCGTCGAGCGCGCCGAGCCAGTACCCCTTGGTGTCAGGCGTCACGGCCATGGCGACGATCGGGCCTTGCAGCGGCAGCGCGCCTGCCGACCCCTGGAACGTCGCGTCACCGAAGGCGAAGACGCCGCCGTCCGCGCTGGCGAGCAGGTACCCGTTGCCGTCAGGTGTCGCCACACCCGAGAAGACGGGTGAGTTGAGCGGTTGCGGCATGGCGGGACTAGTGAGACCGACGTTGCCGAACCCGATCATCCCGCCGTCGTGATAGACCGCGCCGGCAGGTGGTGCGGTCGCGGTGCTGAGCGCCACCGCAGCAGGAACAAGCGCGGTGGCGACGAGCAAAGTGACCATGGCGGTGGCGAGGCGCGCCCGCCAGCGTGGCCGCGGACACGAACTCGCGCCGGCTGCCCTCGCGCCTCCCCGTCCGCGCATCCCGTCGATTCTGCACGCTCGCTCTCCCCCGAGGGGTGCCGAAGTCGTTACGAAGTGGTTACGACTTGGGCCATCAACTCGGGTGTCGCCCCCATGGACACATCCGGGCGGTCGCCCGAGGCACGGCAGCGCCCGGTGGGCGTGTGCCGGGACCCGCGGCAGAATGGGCGTCATGAGCCCGGACCCAACCAACGCAGCAGCGCACCCGGACACCTTCGGCGCCCGTAGCGACCTCGCCGTGGGCGGCCGCAGGTACGAGATCTTCAACATCAAGGCGGCCGCGCTGGCCGAGCAGCACGACATCGATCGGCTCCCCTATTCGATCAAGGTCCTGCTCGAGAACCTGCTGCGCCACGAGGACGGCCCGCACGTCTCGGCCGACGACATCGTGGCCGTCGCCGCATGGGGGGCAAATCCCGAGGGCCATGGCCAGGGCGCCGGTGCGTCCGCCCACGAGATCGCCTTCACACCCGAGCGTGTCCTCATGCAGGACTTCACCGGCGTCCCGGCCGTGGTCGACCTGGCCGCGATGCGTGACGCGCTCGCTCGCCTCGGAGGCGACGCCACCCGCGTGAACCCGCTGGTCCCCGTCGAGCTCGTGATCGACCACTCTGTGATCGCCGAGCGTTCGGGCACCGCGTCCTCCTACGACGCCAACGTGTCCATCGAGTACTCGCGCAACCTCGAGCGCTACCAATTGCTTCGCTGGGCCCAGGGCGCCTTCCAGGACTTCCGTCTGGTCCCGCCCGGAACGGGCATCTGCCACCAGGTGAACCTGGAGTACCTCTCGCGCTTGGTCTTCGCGACGGAGGACGGGCGCGCGTTCTGCGACACCTTGGTAGGGACCGACTCGCACACCGTGATGGTCAACGGCCTCGGCGTGCTCGGGTGGGGCGTCGGTGGGATCGAGGCCGAGGCGGCAATGTTGGGGCAACCGCTGTCGATGTTGCTCCCACCAGTGGTCGGACTGCGCATCTCGGGGGAGACCAGGCCGGGCATCACCGCGACCGACGTCGTGCTCACCGTGACCGAGCTGCTGCGCGACCACGGCGTCGTCGGAGCCTTCGTGGAGTGCTACGGGCCGGGCGTCGCGGCGCTGCCCCTCGAGACCCGCGCCACCATCGGCAACATGAGCCCCGAGTACGGCGCGACCTGCACGATGTTCCCGATCGACCAGGTCACCATCGACTACCTCCGCTTCACGGGCCGGGACGAGGACCACCTCGCGCTGGTCGAGTCGTACGCCAAGGCACAGGGCCTCTGGCACGACCCCGACGCACCGGAGCCGGTCTACTCCGAACACCTGACGCTCGATCTTGCCGATGTCGAGCCCTCGCTCGCCGGACCCGCCCGGCCCCAGGACAGGGTCGGTCTCGGACGCGCGCGCGACTCGTTCCGGGTCGCTCTCGACCGGGCTCCCGCGGTGGCCTCCTCGGAGCCGGCGGCCGCCCCCCACCACCAGATGGCCGATGGGGACGTCGTGATCGCAGCCATCACGAGCTGCACCAATACGTCCAATCCCCAGGTACTGGTCGGGGCGGGGCTGTTGGCGAAGAAGGCGGTCGACCGGGGCCTGCGCGCCAAGCCGTGGGTCAAGACCTCGCTCGCGCCGGGCTCACGGGTCGTGATGGACTACCTCGGGCGCGCCGGGCTCACGGGGCCGCTCAAGGAGCTCGGCTTCTACCTCGTCGGGTTCGGATGCACGACGTGCATCGGAAACTCTGGTCCGCTGCTCGACGGCGTCAGCGAGATCGTGCGGGAGGACGACCTGTCGGTGGCGGCGGTGCTCTCGGGCAACCGGAACTTCGAAGGCAGGATCCACCCCGACGTCCGGCTCAACTACTTGGCGTCGCCGCCGCTGGTCGTGGCCTACGCGCTCGCCGGCACGATGGACCTCGACCTGACGACCGAACCAATCGGCACCGACAGCGACGGCAACGCGGTGATGCTGTCCGAGATCTGGCCGAGCATGGACGAAGTCAACGAGACCATTCGTGCCTCGCTGACCTCCGACATGTTCCGCACGCGCTACGCCGCAGTCTTCGACGGCGACGACTACTGGCAACAGGTGGCGGTTGCCGGGGGCGAGACCTACGCCTGGCAGGACGACTCCACCTACGTCAAGAACCCGCCCTTCTTCGAATCGATGTCGATGACGCCGGCTCCGGTCACCGACATCGTCGAAGCGCGCGTCCTCGTCATGGTGGGTGACAGCGTGACGACCGACCACATATCCCCCGCTGGCTCCATCGGACTGACCACACCCGCTGGGCAATACCTGACCGAGCACGGCGTCGGCCGGGAGGACTTCAACTCCTACGGCGCGCGCCGCGGCAACCACGAAGTCATGATGCGCGGCACCTTCGCCAACGTACGCCTGCGCAACCGATTGGCGCCGGGCACGGAAGGAGGCGTGACCCTGCACCTCCCCGACGGCACCGAGATGTCGGTCTACGAGGCAGCCATGGAATACGCGGCGCAGGAAGTTCCGCTTGTCGTGTTGGCCGGCCGTGAGTACGGCACTGGGAGCAGCCGCGACTGGGCGGCGAAGGGAACGGCGCTCCTGGGTGTGCGTGCGGTCATCGCCCAGAGTCTCGAACGCATCCACCGCTCGAACCTCATCGGCATGGGTGTCGTCCCGCTGCAGTTCTACAAGGGCGACTCGGCTGAGAGCCTCGGGTTGACGGGCCGCGAGCGCTTCAGCATCGCCGGGCTCGACGTCATGAACAAGGGCGAGGTTCCCAAGGAAGTGACGGTCACCGCGACCACAGACGACGGCGACGTCACCGAGTTTCGTGTGATCGTACGCATCGACACGCCCATGGAGGCCGAGTACTACCGCCACGGCGGGATCCTCCACTACGTGCTCCGCCAGATGGCGAGCGGGTCCTAGCGGCGTCTGTTCGCTTCTTTTCGGTCCCTGGGAGAGCGATCAGCCTTCCGCGCCTCGCTCGAACGCCGCCACCGTCTTCTTCGGGGCGCGCCGCCGCCACGACTCGGTGAGCAACTCGCGCACGAGCGCGACGGTCGCCTTGCTGAGCACCACCCGGCACCCCGACAGGCGCTTGCCCCACCACAGCTCCTGCACCGACTGCGGGAACTCTGCGCAGTAGGACGCGACCTCATCGGGGTCCAAGAAGACGTGCAGGCGCCCCCCTTCGGGCGGCATCGTGGCGAAGATCTTGCCCTCGACCCGGAACGAGGTCATGTCGTGGTGCGGAGCTTCGGCTGCGTGTGGCAGGGAGAGTGCGGCCTTGCGAACGGTCTCCGCGCGGACGCCCATCAGGCAGGGCCCGCCAGCGCGACGAAACGGCGCACGATGCGGTCCCCTGCCCGG
Organism: Acidimicrobiales bacterium; assembly: GCA_035503015.1. Taxonomy (GTDB): domain Bacteria; phylum Actinomycetota; class Acidimicrobiia; order Acidimicrobiales; family RAAP-2; genus Bog-473. Next base: position 16,366 of record DATJTU010000290.1, read on the forward strand.
GCGACGTGCGCGACGTCCGAAGCCCGCACGAACATGCCGGTCGGCATGTGCGGGCCCCAGTGCGCCGCGAGACTCGCCGTGACCTCGACGTGGAACTGCAGCCCGTAAGCCCTGTCACCGACGCGGAAGGCCTGGTTCTCGTACGCGTCGTTGCGGGCGAGTCGGACCGCGCCGTCGGGAAGCAAGAAGGTGTCACCGTGCCAGTGCACGCAGGGCAACGGCGTCGGCGCGTGCCCGAACACGGGGTCACGGATCGCCGCGTCGGTGAGGTGGACCTCGCCGACGCCGAGCTCGGGCGCGGGACCGGCGTTGACTTCTCCCCCGAGCGCGAGCGCCAGCTGCTGCGCGCCGAGACAGACGCCGAGGACGGGAATCCCCGCCCCGACAGCCGCGCGCAGCAGGGCGCGCTCCGGCTCGAGCCACTCGAGCGCGTCGTGCACGCTCATCGGGCCCCCCATCACCACCAGGCCGGCCATGGCGTCGACGTCGCCGGGCTTCGGAACCTCTTCGCCGCGGTCGACGCGGACCACGGCCAGACCTGCTCCCGCATCGTGCACCGCGGTGGCGATCGACCCGGGCCCCTCGAACGCAACGTGCTGCACAACCACCCATGGGTCGCCGTCAGCCATCGGTTCTCCTCAGGGGATGCGCGTGACGCGGAAGAGCTCGGCAGAGGAGCCCTCGGGTAGCCCGGCCAGTTCTGCCAACGATCGTCCTGCCGTCTCGACGCGGTCGGCGACCGCATCGGGGTCCGAGATCTGGCTTTTGTGGCACATCAGCGCGGACACCTTGCGCGCCAAGGTGGTCGTCGTGTCCACCGCGACCCCCGCCCGGTCCCCGGCAGGGCCCATGATCCACAGTTCAGGCACCGTCCAGGGCTCGAGTCCCTCCTCTTCGAGGAGTTCCGGGTGCGCGAACGGGTTGCGCGCGTCGGGATATACCGCGCTCACGGCCGCCTCTCCGGCCGCAAGATGGTCGGGGTGGCTGGCGAAGATGAAGACCCAATTGCGTTCAGGGGACTGCGTGATCACGCGTTCGGGACGGACCTGCCTGATGACGCGGCTGATGTCGCGTCGCAACTCGATCGTGGCCTGCAGCCGGCCGTCGGGATGGCCGAGGAATCGCACGTCGTCCACACCGACGGTCGCCGCCGCAGCGCGCTGCTCGTCCTGACGCAGAGCCGCCATCTCGTCGCGGCTCATCGAACGATCCGATCCGCCGGCGTCACCGTTCGTCGAGATGCAATAGCTCACGGCGACCCCGGCCTGCGTGAACGCGGCCACAGTGCCGGCAGAGCCGAAGTCGACGTCGTCCGGATGCGCCGTCACCACCAAGACGCGCGTCACGCCGTCGCCGGGCGACCACAACGGAATCGGCGAAGCCTCGCTCAGAGGACGCTCTCCTCGGAGAGTGGAGTCCATCCGGCCAGATCGGCGAGTCGGGGGTCGTTGGAGAACATCTCGACGATCGGGATGCGCAGTCCGAGGCGGCGTTGGATGACTTCCATCTCGACCAGTTGGTTCCACAACGCCAGGCTCACGACCACGCCTGCCTTGCCGGCCCGGGCCGTACGGCCCGAACGGTGCAGATAGGCCTTGTGATCCTCGGGCGGGTCGAAGTGGATCACCGCATCCACACCCTCGATGTGCAGGCCACGGGCGGCGACGTCGGTCGCGACGAGGACAGCCAGCTTCCCGTTGGAGAAGTCGGCCAAGGCGCGCTCCCGGTTCGCCTGGCGCAGGTCGCCGTGAATGGCCGCGGCCCGGACACCCTCTTTGCCCAGGTGCTCCACCAAACGGTCCGCGCCACGTTTGGTGCGGACGAAGAGCAGGGATTTGTCCTGCCCACGGCAGATCGCGGCCGCCACCTTGACCTTGTCCATCTGGTGCACCTGGAGGAAGCGGTGCTCCATCAGGGTCACCGTCTGGCTGGCTGAGGCCACTTCGTGGAACACGGGGTCGGTGAGGTAGCGCTTGACCAGCCGGTCGACCGCGCCATCGAGCGTGGCGGAGAACAAGAGCGTCTGGTGCTCCTGTTCGAGCCGGCGCAGCACCCACTCGACCTGAGGCATGAATCCCATGTCGGCCATGCGGTCGGCCTCGTCGAGCACGAGCGTCTCGAGACCGTCGACGGCGACCTCGCCGCGGTCCCCGAGGTCGATGAGGCGTCCGGGCGTCGCGATCACGATGTCCGCGCCCTTGCGCAGCTTGGCGACCTGACGGTCGATGTCCGCGCCGCCGTAGACCGCGACGGCCCGCAGCCCGAGTTTCTGGGACAGCGGCGCCAGCACCTCGTACACCTGCACCGCGAGCTCGCGCGTCGGGAGCAGCACCAGGGCCAGCGGGCGGGCTGGCCTGGCGGCGTTCCGCGCGCCCGGGGCGTCACCCGCTTGTGCATCGCGCGTCGCCTTCGTCCGCTGCAGGAGCGGGACCCCGAAGGCCAACGTCTTGCCGGAGCCCGTTTTGGCCTTCCCGCAGACGTCGCGGCCGGCCAGGGCGTCCGCCACGGTCAGAGCTTGAATTGGAAAAGCGCTGACGATGCCTTCATCGGCCAGCGCTTTGGTCAGCTCTGTGGAGACGCCCAGGGACTCGAAGGTCCGGCTCGTCTCGTACGTATCGTTCCCGGAGGCATCAGCGTCCCCCGTCGCGTCCGGCCCGGCTCCCGCGCCGGCCAGGGCATCGATTGTCATCATCGCTCTCTGTCTTCGGCGGGGCCGTGCGCCGTCAAGAGAAGGAGAATCGGCCCCGACTCACCGGCCCCCGCCGGTGGTCGCACACGTATTGTACCAGCCCAGGACGGTTCCGACGCGAACACCGCGTGCCAGCGTGGCCGTCTCGTCTGAGCAAAAGGAGCGCAACGACGATGGCGAAACTCGATGCGGGCTCTACGGCCCCCGCGTTCACCCTTCCCGACCAGGACGGCAAGCCGGTCAAGCTGTCGGACTTCAAGGGCCAGCGCGTGATCGTCTACTTCTATCCCGCCGACGACACGCCCGGGTGCACCAAGGAGGCGTGTCAATTCAACGACAACTTGCGCGCCTTCAACAAGGCCGGAGTGGCGGTGCTCGGGATCTCGCCCGACAAGGCCGAGAAGCACGTCAAGTTCCGGAGCAAGTACAAGCTCAAGTTCCCCTTGCTGACCGATGCGGACAAGAAGGTCATGGAGAAGTACGGCGCGTGGGGAGAGAAGACCATGTACGGCAAGAAGACGGTCGGCACGATCCGTTCGACCTTCCTCGTGGGGCCCAACGGCAAGGTGCAGCGGGCTTGGTACAACGTGCGGGCCGACGGCCACGCGGCCAAGGTGCTCGATGAGATCGCCGAACACGCAAGCTGAACGGATTCCGGGGTCCACCCCGGGTTGCCGTTCATGGACGAAGCTGCGGCGTCGCGTGGAAGGAGTCCGCCGTGGGTCAAGGCATTAGCGAGGTCCTGACATTCGCCATCGGCGTGGCGATCAGCCCCGTCCCGATCATCGCCGTGATCTTGATGCTGTTCTCGCAGCGCGCCAAGGTCAACGGTCCCGCGTTCCTGCTCGGCTGGGTCATTGCGCTCGCCGCGTTGAGCACGGTCGTCTACGTCCTCGCGCATGATGGCGACGTTGCCACGAGCAGCACGGCGTCGGACTCGGTGTCCTGGGGAAAGATCGTCCTCGGTGTCGCGCTGCTCAGCTTGGCGCGGCGTAACTGGCGGAAGCGACCGGCGCCCGGCGAGCAGCCCGAGATGCCCCGGTGGCTCGGGAGCGTCGATTCGATGTCGCCCCTCAAGGCGTTCGGTCTCGCAGTCGCGCTCGCCGCGGTGAATCCCAAGAACCTCGTCCTCACGCTCGGTGCCGCCACGGGACTCGCGCAGATCCACGGGCTGTCGACCACCGACGCCATCGTCGCCATTGCGGTGTTCGTGGCGATCGCCAGTCTCTCTATCGCCGGACCGGTGGTCTACGCGCTGGTCGGCGGTGCGCGCGCCCGATCGTCGCTGGACTCGGCCAAGGCATGGCTCACCGAGCACAACGCAGCGGTGCTGGCAGTGCTCTTCCTCGTGTTCGGCGTCGACCTGATTGCCAAGGGCCTGCCACCGCTCACGAGCTGACCCTGAACGACGACCACGACTGCGACGGCTGCCTTTGCGCCGTGGCGCTTCTTCCGACCTGACTGGAGTCAGTGCTGGTGGGCCGGACACCAGTACGTCGTGCGCCCGCCGACGACCTCGCGTACGAGCGGTGTGCCGTCGAGGGGACAGTGCCCGTCGTCGTGTCGCTCCGCCATCAGTTCCCCCATGTGCGAGCCACCGCGGCGCGAGAGCCGCCGCAGGGTCGATCGCAACGCGGTGTGCAACTCGGCCAGCTCTTCGTCGCTCAAGGGTGTCCGCCGTCCCGGGGCCAACCGTGCTCGCCACAGGATCTCGTCCGCGAGCAGGTTGCCGACACCGGCGAGACGCTCCTGGTCCATCAGTCTCGCCTTGAGGGGTGCTGCCGAACCGTGCCTGGGCCCGATGGCCATGGCCGCCGCCAGGTCACGCCGCGAGACGGTGAGCGCGTCGGGGCCCAGCCGAGTCTCGTCCGGCGCGAGCTCGAGCGAGCCGAACCGCCGGGGGTCGTGCATGAGCAGCGTGCCGCCGTCCTCGAAGGTCACGCGGGCCCGCACCCACTTCTCGCCGAAGACGCCGGGCCCGTAGCGCAGACGGTCGAGCGCTTCGTGGCCGTCGACGACGAGCCCGCCCGTCATGCCGAAGCGCAACCCCAGGGTGGGCCCGCCGTCGGTGTCGAGCAACATGAGCTTGCCGCGCCGCCGCGCCTCGGTGAAGGTACGGCCGACGAGGGCCGTCCGGAGGCGGGGCGCCGTGGTGCCGCCGCGGCCGTAGCGGGAGTCGACCATCCAGACCCGCTCGATCGGCCGGTCCAGCGCCTGCTCGGCCAATGCCCGGTAGAGCTCGACTTCGAGGATCTCAGGCACGGGCGCACGGTATCGGACCACTGCGGCGTGGCCGAATATGGTGGGCCAATGCCTCCCGAGAAGCCGCAGTGGGCCGAGCTGTTCCAAGAAGTCGTGACCTCGGGTCTCTGCACCGGGTGTTCGGCGTGCGTCATCTCGTGTCCCTACGACGTCTTGGGCTACGACGACAGTGAGGGCGTTTACAAGCCCTTTCACGTCGACGCGGACGGTGGGCCGGACAACTGCACCCACGGTCTCAAGGGCTGCACCCTGTGCACAAGGGCCTGCCCCCGCTTTCGCGCCTGGGAGCCCGACATCGAGACGCACCTGTTCGGGCGCGCCCGCACCGACGAGGAGGTGTCGGGCATCGCGCGGCGTACCGTGCTCGCCCGGGCGACCGACGCCGACGTCCAGGGGGTGGGCCAGGATGGCGGCCTCGTCTCGGCCCTGCTGATCTGGGCCTTCGAGCACGACGTGATCGACGCCGCCTTGGTGTCGGGACTCGAGGGTGACGGGTCGACCTGGAAGGCCGTGCCCAGGGTCGCCCGCAACAAGGAAGATGTCCTCGCCACCGCGGGCTCGCGTTACACCTACTCCGCGAACCCGCTGGCTTATCCCGAGGCGATCGAAGGGGGAGCCGAGCGGATCGCGCTGGTGGGAATGGGGTGCCAGGCCTCCGCACCCCCGGTCATGCAAGCTCGCAAGGCCGGCAAGATCGCCCGGCGTTTTACGCTGTCGATCGGGCTTCTGTGCTCGAAGACCTTTGACGACGCCATCTTCCCCGAGCTCTTCGAAGCGAAGTACGGGCTAGCCCGAGCCGAGATCGTGAAGATGAACATCAAGGGCGTCTTCCAGGTGTGGATGAAGGACGGCACCTATCACGAGATCCCGCTCAAGGAGGCACACGCGTGGACGAGGGAGGGCTGCACAAGCTGCCCGGACTTCGCGGCCGAGCACGCCGACATCTCGACCGGCGGGATCGGCGCGTTCGGCGACTGGACGCTGACGCTGCTGCGCACGGAGAAGGGTGAGTCCCTCTTCGACGACATGGTGGCGGCCGGCGTGATCGAGACGAGGCCGATCGAGGACGACCCTGGCGCCGTCACGCTCCTCAACAAGCTCAGCCGCACCAGCCGTAAGCGTTGGCCGGCCACCGCGGTGCCGATGCCGGGACGCCTCCCCGCCGCCGCATCCTGAGGCGCAGGACGTGGCAGGCCCTCAGACGGATCGCTTCGCCGCGCTGTTGGGCATCGAGGTGCGGCGAGAGGGCCCCGGCCACACGCTCGCCTCGCTGACCACGGGCGACCAGCACGCCAACCCGCACGGGACCGTGCATGGTGCCGTGTTCTACGCCGTGGCGGGCGCGGCCGTCGCCGCCGCGGCGAACGACGACGAAAGCTCGGGGATCATCTCCTCGGTTCTCGTCGAATACCTCCAGCCTGCCGCAGTCGGCGACGAGCTCTACGCTGAGGTGCTGCGCGAGGTCTCGACCGAGCGGGAGGACATCTTCACGGGCACCGTGCGCCGTGGGCGCGCCGGGGACCTCCTGGCCTGGGTGCGCGCCCGGGGCACCCACCGGCCGCGCCTCGGCTGAGCACGGCGTTGGAATCAGCTGTTGACGTTGACGACGAAGAAACCACCGAGGTAGAGCGACGTGGGGCTGGCGTACACCGTGGCGCTGTCCGCCGAGTCCGTCCAAGCCTCCGCGGCGAGGCCCGCCAGGGCTGACAACGGCTGCCCGTTCGCCTGGCTGAACGCGAAGGCGATCGGAGTCGACGGCGCAGGCGGCGGTACCGTCGATGCGCCATTGGGTGCGCCGATGGTGTCGGCACTTTCGGTCGGCACGCCGAGCGCGGTGATGCCGATGTCGGGGCCAGCGTCGGTCACGCCCAGGCCCGTCACGGAATCGAAACGCCAGTTGGTGAGGTTTCTGATCGAGGCCACCGAGTTCGAGGCAGAGACCGTCACGCTGAACTGGATCACGTCACCGGGGCGCGCCGGCACCGATGAAGGCACGTATTCGATGCCGTTGTCACTGGGCGTGGGGAGCCAGAATGCCGTGTCGTACGTGGGAGTGCGGCCATTGCAATACGTGCGGACCACCGCGTCCGCGCCGACGTTGCCGGTCGCGACCGATCCGTTGTAGTTGTTCAGGGTCTGGATGCCCGCCGCCTGGCCTTCGAAGGCGCCGGGGGGGTTGGACGCGCAATCAATCCGGGGGACGACAACGATCGTTGCCGCGGACCCGGCCACATCGTTGCTGTAGTAGCCAGCCCAACCCGGTACCGCCACCGGTGCCTGCGAGACGACCCAAGGGCGGCCAAAGGGAGCCGCAGAAGCTCCTCCGGCTAAAGCCAACGTGAGCGTGAGCGCGCCTGCGCCCGCGCTGACCAGCGGCCGAACTGCCCTCATCGTGAGCACCTCCTCATCGACGGAGGTTCATCCTTCGCCACCGAACCTTCCCCAAGGCCGCTCAGGATCCTCCCAGATCAATGTTTGATCGGCTGGCCGAGCCTGTCGAGGGGGCCGAATGTCACCGCCGTTGCGACGAAAGTCACAGTCACAAGGTGGTGCTCCGAGCAACAGCCACCGATGGCCAAATCTGTGGGAACTGTGTCATTGACGCCATAGGGCGCCAGGCCGCAGAGTGGCACGCATGCCAGCACGCCACGTCGTGATCGTCGCCTTCGACGGCGTCCAGCCGCTCGACGTCGTCGGGCCCCACGAGGTCTTCGCCGGCGCCGGGCAGGCCGCGGCCGGTCTCGGCCACGCCGGGAGCTACTGCGTCACCGTCGCCTCGCTCGCCGGTGGCCCTGTACGGGCCGAGAGCAGTCTCGAGCTCGGCACCGTGGCGCTGCCCGACCTGACGGCACGGATCGACACGCTCCTCCTTGCCGGCGGCGGCGGGGCGGACGCGGCCGCCCGCGACGAGAAGCTCATCGCATGGATCCGTGCGGTGGCGCCGCGCTGCCGTCGGGTCGCGACGGTCTGCTCGGGCGCGTTCGTCGGAGCAGCGGCCGGCTTGCTGGCCGGCCGCCGGGTCACGACCCATTGGGCACGCGCCCGCCAGCTCGGTGAGGAGCATCCGGAGCTCACCGTGGACAGCGATCCCATTTACATCCGTGACGGCAAGTACTGGTCGAGCGCCGGCGTCACCGCAGGCATTGACCTCTCCCTGGCGCTGGTACAAGAGGACCTTGGGGTCGACGTTGCGCAGACGGTGGCGCGCTGGCTCGTCATGTTCCTGCACCGACCGGGGGGCCAGACCCAGTTCGCGTCGCCGGTCTGGGTGCCGCGGGCCGAGCGCTCGACGGTCCGGGCCGTCCAGAGCCTCGTGGAGGCCGCGCCCGCCGGCGACCACCACCTGCCCGTGCTGGCCGCGGCGGCGGGCATGAGCGTGCGCCACTTCACCCGGGTGTTCGCCGCAGAGGTCGGCGAGAGCCCGGGCCGCTTCGTCGAGCGGATCCGGCTGGAGGCGGCGCGCCGCGAGCTCGAGGAGACCGCCGACACGCTCGATGTCATCGCCACCCGCTGCGGCCTCGGCAGCGCCGAGACGTTGCGCCGCCTCTTCCACCGCTCCCTCGGCGTCGCGCCCGACGCCTATCGCAGGCGCTTCCGCACTGTCGCCCCCTCAGAGAGGACATCCGCATGATCGTTGCCATTCCGCTGTTCCCGCGCGTGACCGCGCTTGACGCCGTCGGGCCCTACGAGGTCCTCCAGCGCATCCCGTCGTTCGACGTCGTCTTCGTGGGCACGCTCCCGGCGTCGTGCGCACCGAGAACGGCATGCTGGGCCTCAGCACTGACGCGGTCTTCGAAGAGGTGCGTGGCCCTGATGTCATCGTGTTCCCAGGTGGCGTCGGGACCCGCTCGCTCGAACACGACGAGCGGGTGCTCGAGTGGCTGCGCGCCGCGCACACCGGCACCCGTTACGCGACGTCTGTGTGCACAGGATCGCTCGTCCTCGCCGCCGCTGGCCTCCTCGAAGGGAAGACGGCCACGACGCACTGGTCCTGCACGGGCGAGCTCGCAGCGCACGGCGTCATCCCGGTCCGCGAGCGCGTGGTGGAGCACCCCGGCGACCGCATCATGACCGCGGCCGGCGTCTCGGCCGGCATCGACATGGCACTGCGGCTCGTTGAGCTGCTGCACGATCGCACTGCAGCGGAGGCAGCGCAGCTCATGATCGAGTACGACCCCCAGCCACCGTTCGACCGAGGTTCGCTGCACAAGTCCGACGATGTCGTGCTGACGCGGGTGATCGAGTACGCCGCGAGCCGGGATTGAGCAGTGACCGCCGTTCAGGGCGTGTCGAGGGAGGACGCTGCCGCACTGGCGCCCGCGAGGCGTCCGAAGATCGTGCTGTCGCCGATGGAGAGCCCGCTGGCGTAGCCGAACGAGCACACCCCCGCGGTCGTCCGGCCCGCGGCAAAGAGGCCGGGAATGGTGTCGCCTGACAAGTCGAGCACGTTGCCCTCGACGCTCGTCTCCAGCCCGCCCAGCGTGAAAGGCGCATAGGGGGCCTGTCCGAGACGCAGGTCGACTGCGCCGATCGGCGGAACCAGCGGCCGGACCCACGCCGGTCCCTTGTGGAACAGCGGGTCCTCACCGTGTGCGGCATGGCGGTTGTAGAGGTCGAGCGTCCCCTGGAGCGACCCTTCGGGCAGGCCCATCTCGCCCTCGAGCTGGGCTGCCGTCTCGCACACCCAGGTGGCGGCGAGTCCCATCCAGTTCACCTCGTAGGAGGCCTCGTCCACGACGAGATACACCTCGCCGTCCTGCTCGTAGAGGGCGGACTGACCGACGCGGCCCATGTAGGTGTCCTCGTTGATGAAGCGCTGGCCCCGGCCGTTGACGAGGATGCCGTGGATGAGCGTCCGCGGCGGCGTGATCGGCAACGAGACCTCCCCCGCGTACATGTTGCGCACAGCGGCGCCGATCGCCTGCGCCATGCGGATCCCGCGCCCGTCGTCACCCTCCGTGCCGACTTTGAAGGTGCCGCGCACGAGTGGCGGACAGTGGCGTCGCAGCATCTCGTCGTTGAAGATGAACCCGCCCGCGGCGAGGACGACGCCGCGCCTCGCGCGCAGCGAGACCGTTTCGCCGAAGCGCTGGGCCTGGACTCCGACGACGCGCCCGTCGTCGATCACGAGGCGGTCGACACGGGTGTCAGCGGACACGGCGGCGCCCGCGTCGGTCGCAGCAGCGGCGAGATGCTGCATCAGCAACCACCCGGTCGAGCGCTTCGTCTGGGCAAGATGGCCACGCGGCGCCGGGTGCGCGATCTCGTTGAAGGGGTAGGCGTCCTCGCCACCCGAGTAGACGAGGCCCTCGGTGCCTGTCGGCGCCATTGAGGTCTCCGCGCAGAAGGTCGGATCGAACGGCACGCCGCGCGCCACCAGCCACTCGAAATGGCCGAGGCTCTCCTCGCAGTACCGGGCGATCTTGGCCTGGTCGGGATCGGGGCCGCACGCCGCCATCATGTAGCGGTACATGTCGTCAAGGGTGTCGTCGAAACCGCATGCCATCTGGATCGGCGTGCCCCCGCCGAGGTACACGATGCCTTCGGCGAGCGCGGCGGCACCCCCCGGGCCCCCGGCCCGCTCGAGCACGAGGACCTGGGCGCCCGCCGTCGCGGCCGTGAACGCGGCCGCGGATCCCGCCGCACCGAAGCCGGCGACGATGACGTCGGCCGTCTCGTCCCACTGCGTGATCTCAGCTGCGTCGCACGGGGTCACGTCGTCTGGCTCGCGCACGCGCTCCTCTCCCCTGATTCGCACCGGCGCGCCGGCGTGCCGGTGCGCCGGGGTCGTCCCGGTGCCGAGACGGTAGCCGTTGGCCCGGCGACGCCACCTACCCTGGCTGGCGTGACGGACCAGGCCGCGCCGCCTCCCGAGCTGGCCGATCTCGCCCCGGGCTGGATGCCCGAGTTGGCGTACCGCCTGGTGTCCGACGTCACCACCTGGCGCCTGCGCAATCCTATGGGCGGCGTGCGCTACGCCAAGGTCGATGCGGCCGCCACCCGGTACCCGACGTTGAGCGCCGAGGCCGAGCGGATGATCTGGGCTGCCCCCTATCTCCCCGTCCCAGAGGTGGTCGCGTGCACACGCGTCGGCGCCGTCGGCATCCTCATCACCGAGGCGATCCCCGGGTGCGACGCGACCCATCCGGCCTGGCGAGACGACCTCCCCGCTCTGGTGAGCGCACTGGGCCGCGGCCTGCGCTCGTTCCACGAGGCCGTCGAGGAGGAGTGGTGCCCGTTCCGCTTCGACGTCGCTCGTGCGCTCGACCATGTGGCCCGCCGCGTGGCTGCCGGGACGATCGGCGCGGCGGACTTCCATCCTGAGCACGAGCGGTTCAGCGCCGCTTCGGCGCTCGCCGAGCTGGTAGCGACCGCGCCGCCGCATGAGGACCTCGTCGTCTGCCACGGCGACTATTGCCCACCCAACGTCTTGCTCGAGGACGGCCGCGTGACCGGTTACGTCGACCTCGGCGAACTGGGCGTGGCCGACCGGTGGTGGGACATCGCGGTCGGGGCCTGGAGCACCGGGTGGAACTACGGACCCGAGTTCGAGCCCCTTTTCTACGAGAGCTACGGCGTCGAGCCCGATCCCGAACGGATCGCGTTCTACCGGCTCCTCTACGACGTCGTCTCGTGAGCTGACCGCGAATGGCGCGACGGGTGGGATGCGAGTTCCGTGAGCTCCTTGGACCGGTCGAAGACGGCGTCGAACATGGGCTCGGTCAGCTTCCCGGTGAACGTGTTCTGCTGACTCGGGTGGTACGAGCCAAGCAGGGTGCGACCGTCAGGCAGTGCCGTCTCCGCCAGATGGCCGAAGACGGGCCTCGGCCGCAGGGCGTAGTGCGCGGCCACCGCCTGCCACGCGAACTGTCCGAGAGCGACCACCACAACGGCCGCGCGGAGCAACGCCAGCTCGCGAGTCAGATACGGCGCGCAGTTGTCGCGCTCGGCCGGTGTTGGCTTGTTGGCCGGCGGCGCGCAGTGCACCGCCGCGGTGATGTAGGCGTCGCGCAGGATAAGACCGTCGTCCCGCGAGACACTCGTCGGCTGCGACGCATACCCAGCGCGGTACAGCGCGGCAAACAGCCAGTCACCAGATCGGTCACCTGTGAAGATGCGCCCGGTCCGGTTCCCGCCGTGCGCCGCCGGGGCCAGCCCGACGATGACGAGGTGCGCGTCCGGGTCGCCGAACGCGGGGACGGCCCGCCCCCAATAGACCTCACCCGCGTAGGCCGCCCGCCCGGTACGCGCCACCTCCTCGCGCCAGGCGACGAGTCGTGGGCAGCGCCGGCACGCCACCACCTCCCGCTGCACCGCGGCCACAGAGTCCCTTGGCACACGGTTGGACCCCACGGTCCAGAGCCTACGATGGTCGTCCGTGCCCCCTTCGGTCCGATCCGCCTCCGCACGCCCCACTGCGCGGCCTCGTCGCAAGGCGCCGCCGGCGACGGTCGTCTTGCTCGTGCGGCACGGGGCGACTCCCACGACCGGCAAGATGCTCCCGGGCCAGGCGCCGGGCCTGCACCTCTCCGCGAAGGGCCAGGCGCAGGCCGAGGCGGCGGCCGCGCGTATCGCGGCGCTGAGCAGGGCACCCACCGCCGTCTATGCATCGCCCTTGGAGCGCACCCGCGAGACGGCGGCGCCGATCGCGCGCACCCTCGGTCTGCGTGTCCGCACCGCTCCCGGGTTGATCGAGCTCGACGTCGGGGAATGGACCGAGAAGCCCCTGGCCCGCCTATTCAAGACAAAGGAATGGCCGACCGTGCAGCGCTGGCCGTCGGGCTTCCGTTTTCCCGGCGGTGAGTCCTTCGCCGAGATGTCGGTGCGGGCGATGGACGCGGTACTCGGCTTGGTCGCGGCGCACCCGGGCCAGACCATCGTCGCCGTGTCGCACGCAGACAACATCAAGGCCATCGTGGCGGCGGCTGCGGGCATGCCCCTCGATCTGATGCAACGGCTCGTCGTCTCGCCGTGCTCGATCTCGGCCCTCCTGTTCACGGCGAGCGGACCGGTCGTGCTCTGTGTGAACTCGACGGGCTCGCTCGACGAGCTGGTGGTCTCGTGAGGGCCAGGCTCTCGTGAGCGACGAGCTCGACTTCGACGCACCCGACCACTGCACCCTCGGCGCGATCGGCGAGGTCGGCAATCGTCTCTTTCTCTTCTACTGCCGGCAAGGGCTGAGCGAGACGACGGTCAAGGTCGAGAAGCAGCAAATGGCTGTGCTCGCCGGCTACCTCGGTCGGATCGTCAAGGAGCTGGGGCGGCCCGGCCACCTGCCCGAGGACCTCGACTTCTACGGGAGCGAGGACTACGAGTGGGTCGTGGGCACCATCGGCGTCTCCTACGACGAAGAGCTCGACCGCATCATCGTGGTGCTCGAGGAGGTCGGTGGTGACGAGGAGGACGACGAGGAAGAGGACCTGGCCGAGAGTGGGCATGTGCTCCGGGTCGCCATGACGAGAGAGCAGGCGGCCGCGTTCGCCATCCACGCGACACGCCTCGTCGAGGCGGGCCGCCCGCCGTGCCCCCTCTGCTCGTTGCCGCTCGATCCCGCGGGCCACGACTGCCCGCGCACCAACGGGCATCGGCCGCCCGCATCCTGACCGGCGTGGCTGACACCACGGTCGAGCAGGTCCTGGCCGAGGGCGAGATGGAGGTGCACGGCCGCATTGCCGGCAGCTCGAATGCCACGCTGCTCGTCACCTGCCGCCAAGGGGAGGAAGAACTGCTCGCGGTGTACAAACCGTCAAAGGGCGAGCGACCCCTGTGGGATTTCCCTGGCGGCCTCTTCCGCCGGGAGGTCGCGGCGTACGTCCTGTCGGAGTGCCTCGGCTGGGGTCTGGTGCCCGAGACCGTCGTGCGTGAGGAGGGCCCGTTCGGCCCCGGTTCGGTGCAGCGCTTCGTCCACGAGGACGGGACGTCGCATTACTTCACCTTGCGCGACGAGCCGCGCTGGCGCACCGTGCTCATGCGCTTCGGCGCTTTCGACGTGGTCGCCAACAACGCGGACCGCAAGAGCGGGCACGTGCTCCTCGCCGAGGATCGCCTGTGGGCAATCGACAACGGACTGTGCTTCAACGTGCATGACAAATTGCGCACGGTCATCTGGGACTTCGGGGGCGACGCGCTCGAACCGGACGTGGTGACCGACCTCTCGCGCCTGACCCACGACGGCCCTCCCGACGCGCTGTGCGCGCTGCTTGACCCTGCGGAGGTCGCCGCGACCCTCGACCGTGCCGCGTGGCTCCTCAGCCTGCGCTCGCTCCCCGAGCTGGTCGACGACGGTGGGTGGCCCCCCTACCCGTGGCCCCTGGTGTAACGACCGTTCGAGAAGCGGCCGTCAGGGGATGTGGTACCCGAGCGACTGCAACTCGTTGATGACCTGCTGGGCCACCACCTCGCCCCCGGCCGCCGTGAGGTGCGTGCCGTCCGGCGATCGCACGTCGACCACCTGCCCCGCTCCGTTGGTGATGAAGGCGGTGTAGCCGCCCTGAGCCGTACCCAGCGAACGGTCAGTGCTGAGGAACTCGACCGAAGGATGCTGGGCGGCGGCTTGGTGCTGGACGATGGCGTTCAAGTCGGTCATCTGTGCGTTGAGGCCGGGGTTCTGCATCGGCGGCATGCCGGCCCACACGACGAGCGCCCCACCACTCTGGGCGATCTGCATGAATTGCGTCACACGTTGTGTGTAGAGCGTGTTCCACTGCGGCGAGGTGTACGGCACGTCAGGCGGCCCGAGGAAGTCCTGGGCGTCGTTGGCCCCCATCATGATGACGACGACCTGGGGGTCGACCGTCTTGAGGTCGGACGTGAGCTCGGCAGGCCAATTGAAGTAGTCGGGCCTCGTCAGGCCGGTGCTCTCGCGGGCGTCGAGCGCGGCGGACACGACGCCCGTCTGCGCCAGGTCGGACTGGAGCGGGCCGCCCAGGTCGAGGCCGATGGAGTCCCCGACGATCAAAACCCGCAGCGGGTTGGCCGCGGTCGGCAACTTGGGGTTCGGAGGGACGGTGGTCGGTGTGGTCTTGGTGCCGGTCTTGTGTCCGGTCTTCTTGGCCGGTGGTGGCGTCTGCGCGTGGGCCCCCGACACGGTCAGGCCCTCGGTCCCACCGGGGAGGCGGTTGGAGCGGCCCGTCAGCGAAACGATGTGCGAGAGCTGCAGCCCGCGGCTCAGCGCGGCGACAGGCCCTGTGACGTCGAGACTGACAGTGCGGCGCGTGCCCACGGGCGAGACCTGCGCATTGTGCTGCAGCGTGGGGGCGAACAAGAGGAACCAGAGCGCGAAGGCGCCGACGCCGAGCACGAGCACACGTGTCCACGGCAAGCGGACGCGCCCGTCCGCCGGGGCCGAGGGCTCGACATAGGGACGTGGCCGCGCCTCGGACGCGGGTTCGTGGTCGGGGTCCCAGTCGATGTCGTGGGGCGGCGTGCGCTGGTCGGTCATCAGAAGCGGTAGTAGATGAACGGGGCCACGCCGACCGGGCCGAACGTCGTGATGCCGAGCAAGGCGAAGCCGAGCAACCCGACCTGGATGAGGGCGCGCTGGCGCGAGAACGCTGCCTGCAGGCGCTCCACGCTCAGTGTGGGCACGAATTGCAGGGCCAGTGTGCCGAACACGGTGAACACCAGCAACGGCGTGATCAGCGGGGAGGCCTCGCCCCACCCGGTGAAGACCCTGCCGATGAGCGCGAAGGCCTGCGAGAGTCCGGTGGCGTTGAAGAACACCCAGCCCAGGCAGACGTACTGGAACGTCAGGAAGCGCTGGACCCAGACCCGGACGGGGCCGTCGGCCACCGGGGGCAGGCCCCGGCGCTCCCGGCTGAGGCGCCGGACGTGCCCCACGCTCTGGCCCACGCCATGGAGTCCGCCCCAGAAGATGAATGTCCAGGCAGCGCCGTGCCAGAGCCCGCCCAGCACCATCGTGATCATGATGTTGCGCACCGTCTGGACCTCGCCCCCGGCGCTGCCACCGAGCGGGATGTAGAGATAGTCCCGCAGCCAGCGCGACAAGGTCATGTGCCAGCGCCGCCAGAAGTCCTGAAGGTTGCGTGCGGTGTAGGGCGCGTCGAAGTTCTGGGGGAACTTGAATCCCAGCAGGAGCGCCAGGCCGATCGCGATGTCGGTGTAGCCGCTGAAGTCGCAGTAGATCTGCACCCCGTAGCCCCAGGCCGCGAAGATCGCCTCGAGCGCCGAGTGCTGCGATGGTGACGTGAAGACCGGGGTGACGATCGCGCTCGACACGTACGAGGAGATCACCACCTTCTTGAACAGGCCGGCCAGGATCAGCCAGAACGCCCGCGAGTAGTCGATCGAGCTGGCGTCGCGCCGCCGGCGGATCTGGGGCAGCAGCTCGGTACCGCGCACGATGGGCCCGGCCAGCAGGTGGGGGAAGAAGGACAGGTAGACCGCGAAGTCGAGCGGCTTGGCGGGCTCGAGTTCGCGACGGTAGATGTCGACCACGTAGCTGATCGCCATGAAGGTGAAGAAGGAGATGGCGATCGGCAGGGCCACTTGCTCGAGCGGGATCACGCGGCCCAGCCCGACCGCGTGCGTCACGTTGTCGAGGTTGACCGACGCGAAGCCGTAGTACTTGAACCAGCCCAAGATGCACAGCAGCACGCCGACCGACACCGCCATCGCGATGCGCCGCGCTCGTTCGTTGCGGGCCGCGGCGATCCAGACGCCCCCGAAGTACGCGACTGCCGTCGTCCCGAGCAGCAAGAGGCAGTAGCTCCACCCGACCCAGCCGTAGAACACGTAGCTGAGGCCGATCATGGCTAACTTCCACGGGCCCGCGTAAGGGTTGAGGAGCCAGTTCACCGTGAAGGCCACGGCGAAGAAGATGGCGAAGTCGATGGTGGGAAAGAGCATCGGGGCGGCTAGCGATCTGCGCCGAATGTACCGCTGGTCAGATGGTCAGACGGTGCACGCGCCAGATGCAGGCATTCGACCCGCCGGCGGCACGGCCGGTGCACGATATGCAGGCCGTCGCCTCGTCGAGGACGGCCTCACCGCCCGCGTGCCGAGCGGACGGCTGTTCGCCGTCCGCGCGAGCCCGAGGGCCGCGCCCGTGCGGCTCAGGCCTTCGCCTTCAGCGCCTCGATCAGTGCCGGCAACACCTTGTGCACGTCGCCGACGATGCCGAGGTCGGCCACCGAGAAGATCGGTGCCTCGGAGTCCTTGTTGACCGCGACGATGTTCTTGGACCCCTTCATACCGACCAGGTGCTGCGTCGCGCCGGAAATCCCGCACGCCACGTAGACGGTCGGCTTGACAGTCTTGCCGGTCTGCCCCACCTGGTGCGAATACGGGACCCAGCCGGCGTCCACGATCGCACGGCTGGCGCCCGCGGCACCGTGCAGCAGCTTGGCCAGCTCTTCGATCATGGCGTAGTTGGCCGCCTCACCGAGCCCGCGGCCACCCGACACGACGACG
Organism: Acidimicrobiales bacterium; assembly: GCA_035503015.1. Classification (GTDB taxonomy): domain Bacteria; phylum Actinomycetota; class Acidimicrobiia; order Acidimicrobiales; family RAAP-2; genus Bog-473. Next base: position 33,749 of record DATJTU010000290.1, read on the forward strand.
GCCGCCTCGTCGAGCTTCGGCCCGCTGCGCTCCTCGACGTGACGCTCCACCACCTTTGCGGTGTTGGTCGCGGCGACGTCGGGTACGGGCGCGGCCACCACGGACGCGGCGCCGCCGCCGGATGGTTCAGCCGCGAAGGACTTGGCCCGGATGACGAAGATCCCGGGTGCGTCGCCCGTGAAGCGCGCGGTGACGATGTGGCTGCCACCGAAGAGCGGGTGCTGGCTCGACAGGGCGCCGCCGGACTCGACCAGCCCGGTCACGTTGGTCAGCACGGGACAGTCGAGCTTGGCCGACAGGCGACCCGCGATGTCACGCCCCTCGTAGGTGGCAGGCAACAAGATGTAGTCCGGCTTGTTCCCGCTCTCGATCAGCGCGGCTATCGCTGCGGCCACGGGCACGCCCGGCAACGCGTCGCCGAGGTCGCCTACGTCGTAGAGCGTCGTCGCGCCGAACTCCCCAGCAGGGCCGGCGAGCGAGCCGGCGTCCGCGCCCCAGGCCACGGCTTCCACCGTGGCACCGACGCCGCGCGCCTCGGTGAGCAGCTCTTGGGTGACCGGCGTGAGGCCACCGCCGTCGGCCGTCTCGGCCAGGACCCACACCTTGTCGATCGCCATGCTCAGACCACCTTCAACTGCTCGAGGAAGGCCACGATGCGCTGCGCGCCGTCGCCTTCGTCCACCACGATCTCGCCCGCGGCACGGGCTTCGGCCTCCGAGACGTCGGTGATCTCCTGGCCGGCACCGGCTGCGCCCACCTGGGAGGAGTCGATGCCCAGATCGGCCAGGCTCAACGTGTCGACCGGCTTTGACTTGGCCGCCATGATCCCCTTGAACGAGGGGTACCGGGGCTCGACCACGCCGGCGGTCACGGTCACCACGGCCGGCAACGTGCAGACCACGTCGTCGTACCCCGCCTCCGTCTGGCGCTCCACGCTCACCGTGCTCCCGTCGACTGAGATCGCCTTCGCGAACGTGACCGAGGGCAGCCCCATGAGCTCGGCGACCTGGACCGGCAGGGTCCCGGTGTAGCCGTCCGTCGACTCGGTGGCCATCACGACGAGATCCGGGTTGGCCCGGCCGATGGCGGCAGCGAGCACCTTGGCCGTCCCGAGCGCGTCGCTGCCCGCGAGCGCGTCGTCGCTGACCAGGATGGCCTGGGCGGCCCCCATCGCGAGGCCGGTGCGCAGCCCCGAGGTCTCGCCTCCGGGGGCCATCGACACCAGCGTGACTTCGTCCCCCTCGCCCGATGCCAGCTGGAGGGCCATCTCAACCCCGTAATTGTCGGAGTCGTCCATGATGAGCTTGCCCGAACGGTCCAGGGTCTTGGTCTCCGGATTCAGCGATCCGGGCGCGGCCGGGTCGGGGATCTGCTTGACGCATACGACGACGTTCATGGCGGACCATCTTTGTGGACCAGGGCCGTGTCCCGCCATTCGGGCCGGTAACAGGCACGTTTTCTGCGCCGGCGCTCACGGCGCCGTCGGCCCGCCCTACGTGTCGCCGGTCTCGTTCCTGAGCAGTCCCTCCGCAACCCCGAGTGCGTCACGCAACCTGTCCGTGATCACGGCATCGGCGTCGAGTTCGACCATCCGCTCGAGGTCCGCACGGCCGTTGACCGTCCACACGTTGACGGCCAGGCCGGCAGCGTGCGCCGACGCCACCAGGTCAGGGGTGACCGAGAGCACAAAGGGGTGCACGGCTCGGAATCCGGCCGTGGCGGCCCCTTCGAGCGCGGGGGCTATGTCGGTGCCGAATCCCCACAGCGCCCCCAGCGCGAGCCGCCCGTCGGCTGCCTGGACTGCCCGCAGCGTCGCCGGCTGGAATGAGGAGACGATCACACGGTCCGTCCAGCCGGCCTCCTCGATGACGGCGGCGGTCAGGGCAGCCACGGCCTCGCCGGCATCCCACCCCGGGTCCTGCGGGGCGTTCTTGATCTCGACGTTGACGGTCATCCCGTCGCACACCGCCAGGACGTCGGGCAGCAGGGGCACGAAGTCGGGCAGGTCCGAGACGCCCAGCTCGGGGATCAGACCGACCCCGGGGATCTCGGCGTCGTGGTGCACCGCCAGCGCGCCGTCCCGGGTCAAGCGCACGTCGAGCTCGACCCCGTCGGCTCCCAACCGCCGTGCGTCGGTGAACGCGTCGAGCGAGTTCTCGCGGGAGCCGTCCTCGCTGCAACCCCTATGTGCGAAGACCGCGGTCACACGCGTCCTGTCACGGCCGTGTCACGAATCCTTCGCGGAGAGCGCAGAAATTTCACGAAAAACTCCTTGCCAGCCTTCGGGCGGCCCATTACCCTCTCCCTCGTAAACCCACTTTTCACTGACGGACACCCCTGGGGTCCGATCATGTGAAAAGGATCACAATGCTGGTGGAGGCACATTCCGATGGCTCTCATGTGGAACCGGACCGTCGATTGGGATGCGGACGACTGGCGGCGCATGGCCGCCTGCCGCAACACCGAACCCGACCTCTTCTTTCCCGTCGGCACGACCGGCCCGGCGGTGGACCAGATCGAGGCGGCCAAGCGTGTCTGTCGTTCGTGTGAGGCGATCGAGCCCTGTCTCGACTTTGCGCTCGCCACCAACCAGGAGTCCGGTGTCTGGGGCGGCACGTCTGAGGAAGAGCGCCGCAAGCTGCGCAAGGCGTGGCTGGCGGCTCGGCGCTCACAACGCGCCGCCGTCTGAGCGCGTCTCATCGTTCGCACGTCACGCGCCGCGAACTCACCGCGGCAGGCGCACCGGCACCGAGATCGCCACGCGCGTCCCGCCACCCTCTGAGGGCGGCACTCCGGTCATCGAGATCGTCCCCTCGAGCTGACTGACCACCAGGTCGCGCACGATAGAGAGCCCGAGGCTCGCCGTGTGCTCGATGTCGAATCCATCGGGGATACCAAGACCGTCGTCGCGGACCTCCACCTCGAGTGACGTCTCGTCACCCGACAAGGTCAGGTCGACGTGCCCCACCGGGGCGTACCCCGCTGCGCCACCCGCGCCCTCCAGGCCCGCCGCGCCGTCGCTCCCGCCGGCCGCCTCGGGGTCGAACGCGTGCTCGACTGCGTTCTGCAGGAGCTCGGCCACGGTGACGGCGAGCGGCGTCGCCACATCCGCCGCGACGTCGCCCAGGTCGCCATGCACCGAGATGACGATCGGTTGCGAGGAGACCACCGAGTCCTCGGCCATCTGGACGAGGGAGCTGACGATCTCCGCGAACGGCACCTGATCGCTCGGATCGCGCGACAGGATCTCGTGGACGAGAGCGATGGAGCGCACCCGCCGCTCCGCTTCGTGGAGCGCGACACGCGCCGCGCGGTCGCCCACGCGGCGGGCCTGCAGGCTGAGCAGCGACGAGATCGTCTGCAGGTTGTTCTTGACCCGGTGGTGGACCTCGCGGATGGCGGCGTCCTTCGAGAGGAGCAAACGGTCCAGCCGGCGCACGTCGGTGACGTCGCGCAACAGGATCATGGCGCCGGTCACCACCCCGTGAGAGAGCAGCGGGATGCAGTGCACCAGCACCATGACGTCGGGACGTCGTTCGACCTCCTCGACCACGGGACGCCCGGTCGCCAGCGCCCACTCGACCGCGGACTCTTCGATGTCGAGGTCGCCGAAGCGGCGGCCCTCGGGCTGCGTGTAGATACCCATGCGGTGGAACGCGTTCAGCGCGTTGGGTGAGGCGAACTCGACGCGCCCGTCGGCGTCGACGACGACCACGCCGTCGCCGACGCGCGGTGCCTCCTCTGTGCCGACGTCCTCGTCGGGGAACGGGAAGGCCGACTGCGCGACCATGTCGGCCAGCCGCTCGAAGACATCGAGATAGGTGCGCTCGTACATCGACGTCGGCCCCTTGAGCGGCGCGAGCGAGACGCGCAGCAGGGCGCCGATGATGTGCCCGTCGAAGCGGACCGGGATGTTCTCGACGGGCACCTGCTCACCGAGGATCGGGTGGTGGATGCTGCCACGGACGATCTCCCCCGAGTGCAGGCAGCGGGCGACCAGCGTCCACTGCGACTCGTTCACCTTCTGGCCGACCAGGTCCTGGTCCACCAGGGTGGGCCGGTTGTTGGGGCGCATCTGGCCCAGCACCACGAGTTCGGGATCCTCGTCGGGGCCTTCGGCACCGCCGGGACCCCCGGCACCGGCCGTGTGCACGGGTACGAGGAGCAAGAGGTCGGAGAACGAGAGGTCGGCCAGCACGCTCCAGCTCCCGAGCAGGCGCTGGAGGTGACCGAGCTCGTCGGGCTTGAGATCGGTGTGGAACTGGGCGAGCTCGGTCGGCGTGGGCATCAGGTGTCGCCTCCCTGCTGCGCCGCGCGCGAGCCTGCGCTCACCGGCACCGCGTAGGGCCGGCGGCCGCGGTAGCCCTGCAGCACGTCTGCACCCGCCAGCGCCAGCACGGCGCGCAGATCGTCCGCCCGATCCGCGACGTGCTCGAGCCGGTGCGCGTCCGAGGCGGTCGTGAGCGGCACGCCGCGACCGACGAAACGCTCCAAGAGTCCCGCCGCGGGGTACTGCTCGGCAACGGGCTTGCGCCACCCAGCCGACGAGACCTCGGCCGCCATCCCCGACGACGCAGCGGCCTCGGCGATGCGGTCCCACCATTCGGCGGGGGCATCGGGGATGTGGCCCGCCACCTTGATCAGGTCCGGATGGGCGAGGACGTCGCACGTGCGCGACGCGGCGAGCTCCTCCATGGCCGCCGTGTAGGCCTCCCAGCACAGGTCGACGTCGCGCGCCGACCACTCGGCCATCGACACGGGGTCCGAAAGGTCGTCGAAGCGCCAGGCGCCGACCCAGTGGACCGAGCCCAGGAGCACGTCGAAGGGGTACCCCTCCAAGAGGCGCGCCACCTGGTCCATGCGGCCCTCGTAGTAGTCCACCTCCAGGCCGATCACGACGGGCAGGCCAGCGTCCTTTGCCGCCAGCGCGCACTCGACGTAGGCGTCGAGGTCCGCGGTGGCGTGGAAGCGCCAGTAGTCGGCCATGGAGTCGGCGAGCGACGGCGGGACGCGCGGGTCGTTCCAGAAGCCACCCAAGAGGGCGTCCGCTTGGCGGAAACGGAAGAGGTGCTCGGTGACCGCCAGCTCGCGGACCCCCGCCTCCTGGGCGCGGCCGCAGTACTCGGCGAGCTGCTCCAGGCGCAGCGGGGTGGCGTGCTCGGAGTGAGGCCAGAGGTGAAGGTGGTAGTCGAGCACAGCGGTCCCTAGCGCGCCGGCCCGGCCTTGCGGATCAAGGTCACGCCGTCGCGGATCGTCGTGAGCACGCACACGACGCGGGCGTCGTTCACGACCTTGTCGTTGAAGGCGCGCAGCGCCTTGGCCCCCTCGTGCGGGCTCTTCTCCGAGGCCAGGACCCCGCCCGACTGCAGCGTGTTGTCCACGACGATGAGGCCATGCGGTGCGAGCTTGGGCAGCACGGCCTCGTAGTACGCGTCATAGGAAACTTTGTCGGCGTCGATGAAGACGAGGTCGAAGGGACCCTGCAGCTCCTCGAGGGAGCGCAGCGCCGGGCCTTCGATCACGCTGATGTGGCTCTCCAGGCCCGACGCGGCGATGTTGCCCCGCGCCACCTGCGCGTGATGCGGGTCGACCTCGAGCGAGATGATGGCGCCGTCCTTGGGGAGACCGGCCGCCATGGCGATCGACGAATACCCGGTGAACGTCCCGATCTCGAGGATGCTGGTGGCCTGGGTGGCGAAGACCAGCATCTCGAGGAACCGTCCCTCCTGGCGGCCCACCATCATCCCCCAGGCCGGAAAGTCCTCCTTGGTGGAGCTGTCGACCGCCTCGAGGTAGCCGGGTGGCGCGGTGGTGTGCGCGTCCGCGTATTCGAGCACCTCGGGATTGATCAGCTGGACCATGACACCGATGGTACGCGCCGCGCCCGCTCGCAGGCCCAGCCCGCCGGCTGGTCGATCGCCGTGGCGCTAGCCCCAGACCTGCGCGCCCAGTTGAAGCAGGCCGCTCATGTCGTAGATGTCGGCCTCAAAGAAGGGAACCGTGACGAGCACGTCGGGCGCGCCCCGAAGCTCCGCCTGCTGCTCGGCCTCGCGCCGGGCGACGACACTGAAATCGAGGAAGCTCTCTGCGACCTCGCTGACCACCCGGGCCGCCACGGCCGGATCGTCGGTGAGGCCCTTGGCCAGCTCCTCGCTGCGCCCCTGCATCGACTGGGCCAGTTTGTCCGTCTTGGGATCGCGCAGATACTCGGGCAGCACCTTGTTGAGCACGATGGCACCGAGATGCAGCTTGCGAGCCTTGAGCGCTGACGAAAAGAACTCCGCTTCGCGCACGGGCGTGGCCTCCAGCGTGGACACGACCATGAACGTGGTGCGGCGGTCAGACAGCAAGCGCGTCACCGCCTCGGCGCGCTGGACGAAACCGGTGTACATCGACTGGAAGAGGATGAAGAACTCCGAGATGTCGGCGAGGAACTGCGTGCCCAGGATGCGGTCTGCGACTTGGTAGAAGGGCCGGGACGCAACGTTGACGAGCCGCGACCGGTAGGGCACGATCAGCCAGCGAAGCAAGCGGGACGAGAAGAAGTCGGCCATCCGTTGCGGCGCGTCGAGGAAGTCGAGCGCGTTGCGCGTCGGCGGAGTGTCGACCACGATCAGGTCGTACTTGCCCTCGGAATAGATCTCGTAGAGCCGCTCCATTGCGATGTAGTCGTGCGACTGGATGAACCGGCCCGAGATGTTCTGGTACAGCGGGTTGGCGAGGATCTGCTCCCGGGTCGCCGCGTCGGGCGCGTGGGTGCGGATCAAGTCGTCCCAGCTCTGTTTGGTGTCGAGCATCGCCGCCCACAGCTCGCCCCGTGGGCGGGCCCCCGCTTCGGCGAACACATCGTCGGGGATGCGGACTTCGTCGTTCCCGATCCCCTTGAGCCCGAGCGCGTCCGCCAGGCGGCGCGCCGGGTCCACCGTCACGACGAGCACCCGGCCACCTTGTTCCACCACGGCGGTGGCGGCCAACGCAGCGGCCGTCGTCGTCTTGCCCACTCCCCCGGGGCCGCACGCGATGACGATGTCCTTCGCCGCCAGCAGCTGGCCGACCGTCTTGGCCACAGGGGCACCCGTGGTGCTCACAACCCGAGCTCCTCGCCGAGGGACTTCGCGACCTGGCGCGTGGTGCGCGCCCCGAAGCTGCGAGCGAAGAGATAGGGCAGCAACAGGACCGGGATGTCGTCGGGCAGCCCTGCCCGCAGCCGCTGCAGATGGGTGGAGCGGGTGCGCCGCAGCGTCACCGCAAGGCGCGCCGCCTCCAGGACGGGGACGACCGACCCCCCGGCCCGCTCCGAGAGGGTCTCCTCGGTGCCCGGCTCGCGCAGCTGTTCGAAGATCTCTTCCTCGCGCTGGCTGAAGAGCTCGGGCAGGACGCGGTTGACGACGACGGCCGCCATCCGGACGGTGGTCTCGGCGCGCACCCGCTCGGTCAGCTCGAGCGTCTCGTTGACGGGCATTTCCTCGGGGGTGCAGACCGCGACGAGCCCGGTCTGGCGCGGGTCGGAGAGGATGTCGAGCATCCAGTCGGTCTGGCTGCGGATGAGCCCGACCTTGACGAGATCGTTGATGGCCTGCGGTGCTGCTAGCTCGCCGATGATGTGGCCGCTGGCCGGTGCGTCGACGACGACCAGGTCGTAGTGCGACTCGCGGACCTCCCAGGCGAACTTGCCCACGGTGAGGATCTCGCGCACGCCTGGCGCCGCTGTCGCGACGAAGTCGAAGGCCTTGGCCAGCGGACCGATCCGGCCGACCACGGGGATGCGCAGGTGCAACTTCAGGTATTCGCGCAGCGACGCCTCGGTGTCCATCGACATCGACCACACGTTCGGCGCCACCTCGCGCGGGGTGAAGTCGGCCGGTGGCGCCTCGAAGAGGGCGGTGACGTCGCCCTTAGCATCGACCTCGCACACAAGGACGCGCTTGCCGTGTTCGGCGGCCAACTGGGCCAGCCCAGCCGCCACCGTCGTCTTGCCCACGCCACCCTTGCCGGTGACGAACACCAGCCGCAGATCGAGCAGACCGGGTGTGCCGCTCACCGCCTCCGCGCCTGCACAGCTCTCACGGGTGCTAGGGGGCGCCGAACCCGACGCGTCGCTCGCCGGTGGGCGCGCCGACCTCTATATAGGCGACCTTGACGACGGGGACACCCACCCGCCTCCCCTTGCGGTCGGTCAGCCACAGGACTCCGTCGCCGGTTTGCAGCAGCTTCTCGATCTCGGCGACGACCGCGTCGCGGTCCGCGTCGTCGGCCATCTCCACCTCGATCTCCTTGGGGGTGTGGGTGATGCCGATGCGCACGTCCACCTGGTCTGTCTCCTCTCACGAACCCGTCGGGGCGACTTGGGGTCACCTGGACGTTACAGCGACGAGGCAGACTGCTTGACATGAGCGGACCGCCCATGTCCGGCGAGACGTCGCGCGGTGCCCGCTGGGCAGCGACGATGGCTGGCTACTCGGGTCCCGTCCGCCTCGCCCACGCCGACTCGCACGCCCGCCTCGGCCCGATGAGCGTGGACCCTGCCGCTGACACCGGCGCCGGCCGTGAAGGCGGGGTCGAGCGGCCCGTCGGACGCGAGCAGCGCGAGGGGCTCGAAGACGAATTGCTCGCACCTGGCGCGACCCGCGCTTCGGGAGCGGGTCGGCGCGCCCTGCCCGAGGAGGCCGACGCATGGCGGACGTGCTTCGAGCGTGACCGCGACCGGATCCTGCACGCCCCGTCCTTCCGCCGGCTCGCCGGCAAGACACAGGTCTTCGTCTTCCCCCAGGACCACCAGCGCACCCGCCTGACCCACGCGCTCGAGGTGGCACAGGTCGCCACGGCGATCGCGCGCGCCTGCGGCCTCAACGTCGCGCTCACAGAGGCCATCGCGCTCGGCCATGACTGCGGGCACGGGCCGGGCGGCCACGCGAGCGAGGACGCACTCGACCCCTACGTCCCCGGCGGGTTCGACCACGCACCGTGGGGTGCCCGCGTCTCGCTCGCATCGCTCAACTTGTGCGCCGAGACCCTCGACGGCATCGCCAACCACAGCTGGTCACGACCCGCGCCGTCGACGCCGGAGGGTGAGGTCGTCAGCTGGGCCGACCGCATCGCCTACGTGTGCCACGACTGGGAGGACGCGGTGCTGGCGGGCATCGTCGCCGCGCACCAGCTGCCCGCCACTGTTCGCTCGCTGTGTGGGGAGCGTCGCAGCGCGCAGCTCAATGCCTTCATCGCGGGCGTCGTCTCCGCGTCGCTGCGCACCGGGCAGGTCGGGATGGAAGAGGAGGGGGCCGAGGCCCTGGCGGCGTTCCGCTCCTGCAACTACGAGCGGATCTATCTGCGCGAGGCCTCGCTGCGTCAGGGCGAGGCCGTGACCGGCGTCCTGCGAGCACTGGTCGAGCATTTCTCCGACCGGCCGCACCTGATCACCGACCGCACCGGCGCCGGCACCGACGACATCGTGGCCGGCAGCCCCGACGCCATCCGCGCCGCCGTCACCTATGTGGCGGGCATGACCGACCGCTTCGCCTTCCGTCAGGCGGTGGCGCTACTCGGATGGGACCCCGCCAAGCTTCCAGCGGGCGTCGACGGCTGATCGGCGCCGCGCCGCACGCGGCCGCGACTCTCCGCTCAGGCTGGTGTGTCACCGAACGACGGTGGGCGCTTCTCGAGCAGGGCAGCCACGCCTTCGGCGAACTCGGCGCCACCCATCATCTCGTCGAGGCGGGTCCGGGCGTCGCGCACCGACGACGCGACGTCGCGGTGCAGGTCTCGATAGAGCTGTAACTTCGTGACTGCGAGCGACGAGGGCGCGATATCGGTGGCGAGGCGCGCCGCGTAGTCGTACGTGTACGCCAGGAGCTGCTCGGGCGGCAGCGTCCGGTTGACCAGTCCCATCGCTTCTGCCTCTTCGGCGAGCACGACGCGGCTCGAGAGCAACAGGTCGGCGGCACGCGTGACCCCGACGAGACGGGGCAACAGCCACGACAAGCCGAACTCCGCCGGCAGTCCGAGGCGCCCGTGCGAGGTCGTGAGCTTCGCGCCCGCCGCCGCGAAGCGCAGATCGCAGTAGCACGCGAGCACGAGACCCACTCCCGCCGCGGGGCCGTTGACCGCAGCGATGATGGGCTTGGGGATCCCGAAGTGATACGCGAAGTCAGCGTCGAACTCGGGGCTGACCCCGTATCCGGGCATGGCGACGTCGCTGCCCAGCGCCTCGTCGTAGCTGCCGCGCTCCGCTTCGCCCTCGAGCGCCCGCGCGTCGGCTCCGGCGCAAAATGCGCGACCGGATCCCGTCACGACGATGACGCGGACCGCGCGGTCGTGGGCAGCCCGCTCGAGCAGGGCGCGGTACTCCGCGTGCATGCGGCCAGTCCACGAATTGAGCCGCTCGGGACGGTGCAGCGTCACCGTCGCCACCCGCTCGCGCACGTCGTAACGGGTGACCTTGAGGTCGCCGAGCTCCACGTCAGTCGAGCGTGCCGTAGCGCGTCAGGTGCAGCGTGCCCGCCTCGACCGACTGCTCGAACGCCGCTTGCAACGGGTGCCCATCGACGGCGCGCTGGAAACGTGCGGCGTCGTCCTCGCTCGCCCACAGCGTCAAGACCAGCCAGTCGTCGCCGTGGCGCGCCGTGGTCCGGCGCCAGAATCCCTCTCGGTTCGGGATCAGCTCGGTCTGGATCCGACGGTCGAGGGCCAGGAACGACTCGTCACTGACACCCTCGGCAAGCCGGAAGGTCGTGATCTCGACGATCGACACCTCAGGCCTGCACGAGCACGAGCGGATTGCCCTCGGGGTCGGTGATCCCTGCGATGGTGGGGCCGTTCGGCACGTCGAAGGGCTCCGCGACGACAGAGGCACCGAGCGACACGGACTTGTCGAGTGACGCGCGCAAGTCGGCCACCTGCACGTAGAGGGTGACGCCGGCCCGCTGGCTCTGGCGGATGTGCCCGCCGGGGCCGGGCTCGGGACCGCCGATGCCGGCCGGGATCTCCATGATGGCGCCCTCGCCGATCTTCCAGTTGAAGAGCTCCGCGTAGAAAGCGCGCTGGCGCTCGGGGTCGGTGGCCTCGATCTCCCAGTGCACCACCGGCCGCGCCCAGTCCTCTCCCATGACACCTCCTCGCGGCGTCCAGCGTAACGAGCGCACCACGACACGGCAGGGCTCAGCAGGCACGCGCGGCCGGACCCTTGCGGCGACCGAAGCGAAATGTCCACCGACGTGCAAATACCGACTGAGACCACTGTCGCAGGGGTAAGGTCTCGAGAGCATTCCAGGTCTGGCGGATCTGGAGATGGACCGCCGGGACCCTTGGCGGCGTGGCTGACGCGGCGGAGGAGGGGATCACTCGGTGAACCATTGGACGCAGGCGCTGGCCAACGTCTCCCTCGTCGAGTTCGTCGCGCTCGCCGCGCTCACCACACTGCAGTGGATCCGGCACCGCATCCGCGGCGCGGGCTGGGTCGCACTGTCGTTCGCCATCTTGGGTGGGCTCTTCTTGACCTTCAAGATCGACCCGCACGTGGTCTCCAACCAGAACGTGACGAAGGTCCTCGTCGCGCTGCTGCTGCTCGTGCCCTACTGCTTCTTCCGCTTCGCCGCCAGCTTCCGCCGCCCGCCCGCCTTCGTACGCGCCGCCGCCATCGTCGTCACTGCCGCCATCGTGGCCTTCACCTTCTGGCTGGACTACCTGCCGGTCGCAGGTGCCGCTCCCCCGCCGTACTTCCTCGCCTACCGGGTGGCCTTCGCCATCGCCTTCGCGTTCTTGTTCAGCTACGTGGTGATCAGCCTCTTCGTCGCCGGCCGGGGCGAACCCCCGATTGCCGCCACCCGGATGCGGCTGCTGGCCCTCGCCGTCGCCGGGCTCGAGGTGCCCGTGGTGGTCGCCGCCCTCGATCTCCAGGGGCCGACGGTCGAGCTGGTGACCCGGGCCATCACGGTCGCCATGGGGCTGCTGTTCCTCGTCGCCCTCGTGCTCCCCTCCTTCGTCCGCGTGTTCCTCAGCCGCAAGGAGGACCTGGCCTTCCGACGCGCTGTCGGCGAGCTGGTCTCGGCCGGTGACTCACGCGACGTGGCCGAGCACCTCTTGCCGCACGTCAGCGCGCTCGTCGGGGCGTCGAACGCCGCGCTCCTGGCCAGCGACGGCACCGTGGTGGCGCGTTTCCCGGCGTGGACCAACGACGACGCTGACGACGACTGGTCGGACGGCTGGGACGGGGTGGACGGCCCAGACCAAGCCGGGAACCGCATCACCGTGCGCACGCACAGCGGCGCCACGCACGAGCTCGCCGTGCGCATCAGCCCGTACATGCCGTATTTCGGGAGCGAGGAGTTGCGCAAGCTCGACCAGCTCGCCGGCATGGTCGGCCTCGCCATCGAGCGATGCGAAATGGCGGAGCAGATGGCCTTCCAGGCCTCCCACGATGCACTGACCGGACTGGCCAACCGGAGCCTGTTCATGGAGAAGCTGGCAGAGGCCCTGACCCACGTCGGGCGGCGGCGCAACTCGCTCGCGGTCATGTTCGTCGATCTCGACCGCTTCAAGTCTGTCAACGACCGCGCCGATCACTCGGCCGGCGACATGGTCCTCAAGGTCATGGCGACCCGGTTGATCGCCATGACGCGGGGTGTGGACCTGGTGGCGCGTTTCGGCGGCGACGAGTTCGTCATCCTGGCCGAGGTCGACCATGAGGAGGATGCCGTCGACATGGCGGAGCGCATCCGTGCCGGCCTGCGCGAGCCGGTGGAGATCGGCAACGCCCACCTGGCCATCACCGCCAGCGTCGGCATCGTGGTCACTGCGGATGGTGACGCCACCCCTGCTGCATTGCTGCGCGACGCCGACAACGCCATGTACGACGCCAAGCGTCACGGCCGAGACCAGGTCGTCGTCTACCGCGGCAACGCGCGCGACATGGCCAACCTGAAGTGGGGCCTCAGCCCCAGTCGCGCGTCCAGGCTCAACGCAGGGTGAGCTCGCGCCGGTAGACCCTGGCCGGTCCGAGGTCGGCCAGCTTGCCGGCGATCGTCTCGAAGGCCCGAGCTGTCTCACTCTCCGGATCGACCGCCGTGACCGGGCGGCCCTCGTCACCACCGAGCCGCACCGCGTTGACCAAGGGGACCTGTCCGAGCAGCGGGACCCCGAGGTCCGACGCCAGCAAGGCCCCTCCACCGGAGCCGAAGAGCTCGTAGCGCGTGCCGTCGTCGCCGGTGAACCAGCTCATGTTCTCGATCACGCCGCGCACCGACAGTTTGAGACGCCGCGCCGCGAAGGCGGAACGCTGCGCGACACGCTGCGCGGCGGGTTGGGGCGTCGTCACGACCACGATCTCCGCCCGCGGCATCACGTCGGCGAGCGTCAGTGCGACGTCGCCGGTGCCCGGCGGCATGTCGACGAGCAAGAAGTCGGGCTCGCCCCAGTACGCATCGGTGAGGAACTGCTGGATCGCCTTGTGCAGCATCGGCCCACGCCAGATGACCGGTTGGTCGTCGGGCACGAAGTAGCCCATCGACAAGCAGCGCACGCCGTGCGCGGCGGTCGGGACCACGATGTCGCCGATGATGACGGGATCGTGGTCCGTGCCGAGCATCTTGGGCACCGAGAAGCCGTAGACGTCGGCATCGAGCAGTCCTACCGAATGACCCGCCCGTGCAAGGGCGACGGCAAGGTTCACCGTCACCGTCGACTTGCCGACGCCCCCTTTGCCCGAGGACACGCCGATAACCCGCGTCGCGGCGTCGCCGGCGAGAAAGGCCGGCAGCGGCTCGGCCTGGCCGTGGGCGTGGGCGTGGCCGTGGTCGTGTCCGTGGCCTGTCGCCGCGGGCTCCTCGCCGCCGCCGTCCTCCGCGCCCGCCCCGAGCATCCGTGCGCGCAGGCGAGCACGCAGCGCCGCCCGCTCCGCCTCGTCCATCACGACGTATTCGAGGTCCACCTCTTCCACGCCGTCGACGGCGAGCGCGGCACGGTGGATCTCCTCGGCGAGCTGATCGGCGCCGGGCCAGGCCGCAACGGGCAGGGCCACCTCGACGTGGACACGTCGCCGGCGCGGCCGTACGGCCCTGAGCAGCCCCAGATCGCCCAGCGGCGCGCCGAGCTCGGGTTCGACGACCGCGCTCAGTGCGGCGTCAAGCTGTGCGTGATCTGCGGCCATGGCCTCCCTCGAATCGGGCCCGCTCCGGAGTGGGCGGTGCACGCACCGGGTGTGTTGCGTCCGCGTCGCCCCAGCTCCAGGAGCTGAACCCTCGGTAGACTACCCAGGGTGAGCAGCGCTCCGATCATCGTGGAGCCCGACCGGACGGCCGGTGCGGACGACGGCCGCTTCAGTGCGGCCGTGGCTGCGGTCGCAGCCGCGTTCGGCGACCCGACCCGCCGGGACATCTTCTTGCACGTCCGCGCCGTCCCCGGCGTGACGGCGCGGGACGTCGCGACCACCTTCTCGCTCCACCCCAACGTGGCCCGGCACCACCTCGGGCGCCTGGTCGACGGCGGGTATCTCCGCGTCGAGACCGGCCGAACCGCGGCCGGTGCGGGGCGGCCCTCCAAGCGGTACTTCTGTGTCGAGGAAGAACTGTCCCTCGGCCTCATGCAGCGGCGCGACGACCTTCTCATGCGCCTCTTGGGCGAGGCGATGCGGCGCCTCGGCCCGGCGGAGGCGGAGGAGATGGCTGCGCTGGTGGGCGAGGAGTACGGGCGGTCGCTCGCGTCGCGTATGACCCCGACCGAAGGCCAGCGCACCGTGCGGGCCGCGATGCACGTCGTGGCCGAGACCCTCACGGCCCACGGCTTCGCCGCCCACGCCGAGGACCGGGGTGACACGACCGCCGTCATCGCGGAACAGTGCCCCTTCGGCGACGCGAGCAGCACCAACCCGGTGCTCTGCGCCGTCGACCGCGGCATGGTCAAGGGCCTCCTGGCCGGCCTCTGCGGCACCGCGTCCGAACGTGCACTCCCGGTGATCCTGTCGTCGCGGGCACGCGGTGACGACACCTGCACCGCCTCTGCCTGAGCCCGCGGTGGCTCGCGCCTATCTCGACCACGCCAGCACCACACCGCCTCGCCCCGAGGCGCTGGCCGCGCTCAGTGCCTGGGCCGCGTTGCCCACCGCCGACCCGGGCCGGCTCCACGAGGAGGGGCGCACGGTCCGCGACGCCCTCGAGGTAGCCCGCACCCAGGTCGCCGAGCTCCTCGGCGTGGCCCCGCGTCAGGTCGTCTTCACCTCCGGCGCCACCGAGTCGATCAACGCGGCCGTGTGGGGCGCGACCCGGGCCATGCCCGGCGCACCCGTGCTGTGCGCGGCCGTCGAGCATTCCGCTGTGCGCGACGCGTCCGCACGCGCCGCCCCACTCGAGGAGCTCCCCGTCGACCGCACCGGGCTTGTCGACCTCGCCGCGTTGGAGGAGCGCCTCGACGACGCCCGGGCACCGCGACCGGCGCTCGTCCACTGCCAGTGGGCGAACCACGAGGTGGGCACGATCCAGCCGGTGCACGACGCGGTCGAACTGTGCCGCGCCGCCGGCGTCACCGTCCACGTGGACTCAGCGGCCGCCTGCGGGCACCTGCAGACCGACCTCGGTGCCCTCGACGCGGACCTCGTGAGCGTCAGCGCGCACAAACTGGGGGGCGTGCCGGGCGCCGGTGCGCTGGTCATCCGCCGCGGCAGCCGCTTCGAGCCCTTGTTGCTCGGCGGTGAACAAGAGCGAGGGCGCCGGGGCGGCCTCGAAGCGGTTCCTGCCCTCCTCGCCTTCGGCGGTGCCGCCGGGGCGCTCGGCGCGGACGGCGGCCGCACCATCGACGACGAGGCCGCCGCCGCGCGGCGCTACGTCGACGGCATCGTGACCGCCGCGCTCGCCGTGGGAGACGTCGAGCTCGTCGGGCCCTCGGCGCCGCTCGAGCGGCTGCCCTCCCTCGTCTGCCTCGGGGTGCACGGCGTCGAAGCCGAACCCGTCTTGATCGGTCTGGACCGGGCCGGCGTCGCCGTGCACTCGGGATCGGCGTGCTCGTCGGAGAGCATCGAGCCCTCGCCCGTCCTCGACGCGATGGGGGCGGACCCGAACTATTCGCTGCGCGTCAGCGTCGGCTGGTCGACCACCGAGGAGGACTGCCACGCCTTCGCGGCTGCGTTCCCCCGGGTAGTGGGCGAGCTGCGTGCGCTACGGGGCTGACCCAGTTGACGGCGTCGTGGTCGTGGACGCCCCGCCGGTGAAGGCGGCCGGCACCGGTGCGTCGGCGCCCTCATAGGCCCCGAGCACCAACGGCTCGACCTGGGACTCCTCGGCCTGGGGCGCACCGTCGGCGACGAAGTCGTTGAACTGCGCGACGGCCGCCTTGTCGTTGTGGTCCTGGTTCTCGAGCACGAGCCCGTAGAAGAGGTGCGCCTCGTCGTAGCTCGGTGCGTCCTTCACGGCGGTCTGGATCTCAGCCCGCCCGATGCGCACCAACGAGGCGACGTGCGACTGCGACCCGATCTCCCACTGGAGATAGCCGGCGTACGCGAGCGCAGCCGGGTTGGACGGGTCCTCGCTCAGCACCTTGTCGTAGAGCTCGAGCGCGCCTTTGGTGTTCCCGCTGTTGTTCAGCGCAAGCGCCTGCTGGAGCTGCTGTTCGATCTGCTGCGCCTGGGAGACCGTGATGCTCCCCGACGACGCCTGTCCCGGCTGGCGCGCCTGGACGAAGTGCACGACCAAGAGGACGGCGCCGAGCACGATGAGCCCGCACGCGCCCACGATGCCGATCCGCCGCCACAGCGCCATCGGCGGCCGCACCGAGTCGGCTGCGCTGGACGATCCTTCCGTGCGGGGCGCATCGGCGCCACGCCGCGAGCGCCGCCCGGCGTGCTCGGGCGCGTCCTCCGCCACAGGCGTGCCGGGCCTCGTGGCGGTGGGTGCGCGCTCGCCGGCGTCGCCGCCGTCCGGCCCGTGCGCGGCGAGCGCCGCCTCGACCTCGCCCAGGCGGGTCGTGTCCCGCGCCCGCAGCAACTCGAAGTCCTCGTCGGAGAGGTCGCCGGCCTCGTGCTCGCGCCGGGCGTCCTCGAGGGAGCGGCGCAGGAACTCGCGTTCGTCCGCGAGGTGCCACTGCTCGTCGCCCTGGAAGGGGCCGCGCTGGGTCGCAGACGAGGAATCCACACGCATCACACAGTCTCGTGGTCGCGGGCGTCAGCCCGCCCGTCGGCGTCCTCGCTGCGCAACGCGCCGAACGCGCGGCTTCGTCGCCAGAGCACGACACCCACGGTCGCGATGGCCCCGAGGCCGAGCACGATAGGGATGATCCAGATGAGCGGCACGCCGCCGGTGTCGGGCGGCACCAACAAGATGGCCTGGCCGTACTCGGAGACGAGCACCTGGTCGATGTCGGCGGTGGAGCGGCCGTCGGCGACCATCTGTTCGATCTGGTGGCGCACCGCGATCGCAGTCGAGGCGTTGGACTGCGCCACCGACACGTCGGTGCACGACGGGCAGCGCACCCCAGCCTCGATCGCCGCCGCCCGTTGCGCCGTCGTCGGCGGCGACCTGTCGAACGCGCCGCTGCCGATCACCAGCGCGACGGCCAGGACCACGAGGGGCAGGGCGACCTTCGCCCACAGCGGCACCCCCGAACGGCGATGAGGGCGGGCGACCGCAGTGCGCTCAGGCACCGCTCGCCTCTTGCCCATCCTGGGCCGCCTTGAGCGACGCGTCGAGGTTCTGCTGCGTCGCCGGTCCGTCGAGCACCGCCGCGACCTTGCCGTCGGGGCCGATCACGAACGTCGTCGGCGGGCCGGTCACGCCGTAGTGATCGGCGATGACGCCGTGCGGATCGCCGATAGCCGGCCACAGGTCGCCGTTGGTACGCAAGAAGTTGCGCGCACTGCTGTCGGAGTCCTGGTACACGACGCTGACCATGTCCGCCCCGCCGGTGCGGTGCGTCTGCTCGTAGTGGAAGCGCGCCAGATCGGGCGCCTCTTGCTGGCACGGCGTGCACCAGCTGGCGAAGAAGTTGACCACGACGTAGTGGCCGTGCAGCGCAGCCAGCGAGACCGGGGCGCCTGTGGTGAGGTCCTGTCCCGAGAACGCTGGCGCCGTCTTGCCGAGGAGCGGGCTCGACACCGCGGTGGCCTGCTGCGGCGTCCGGGTGGCGAGCACGACACCGACCACCACGAGGACCGCGAGGACGGCGCCGGCCACCCACCGTGTCATGTGGTGGCGGCGGCGCTCAGTCATTGCACGTCGTCATGTCGGGCTGACGCCGCGCGCGACCAGCGCGCCCACCGGCTCGGGTGTCTCGACGCGGTCGCGTGGCGACCCTGCCGGCGCGTCGGTGACGATCGGGGCCGGCGCCGACGCCGGATCGGTGGCCCGGCGGCGCGAGCCCGGCACGAGGGCGAGCAACCCGCCGACGCCGATCAGCAGCCCGCCTGCCCAGAGCCAGGCGACGAGGGGCTCGATCACGACGCCGATCGCGACCGAGCCCTTCGGCAGGTTGTTGATGGCCTGGTTGCCCGAGGTCGCGCCCAACCCGCCGACGGCGTCGAAGGTCAGGTAGACGTCGTCGAAGAAGCCAGAGTCGATGGCGGGCGTGCCGACGACCGCGAGGGCACTGCCGAAGCTGGTGGTCGCCGGGGTGAAGACGCCGTCGTCCACCTTCACCACCGCCTCTTGCGCGGTACGCGACGGGGACGTCACGGTGCGCAGGCCCTCGAACTCGAAGCGGTGGCCGTCGTAGGACACCACCTCGCCGCGGTGCAACGCGAGCTCGGCCTGATGGCGGTACGAGGTCGCAGCGATGACGCCGACCGCCAGCACCACCACCCCGAGGTGCACGATCATCCCGCCGTTGGCGCGTCCGACGAGCCCCCGCCACCAGCCGGCGTGCCGCGCGTGCGCGGCCCGCACCGAGAGCACGAGCGCCCGCGCCGCCGTCGCGGCGGCCATGGCGCCGAGACCGAAGCCGACCAGCGTGGCCAAGCCGCGGAGGCCGAACGCCACGCACAGCACCACCGTCCCCACGCCCACCCACACCGGGATGGCGAGGCGCTGCCACAACACCGAGCCGCTCATCTTGCGCCAGCTCAACACCGGCGCCACGGCCATGAGGAAGAGGAGCGTCAACCCGACGGGGATGGCGACGGTGTTGAAGAAGGGCGCGCCGACCGTGACCTGCTGCTGGGTGACCGCCTCGTAGAGGAGCGGGTAGAGCGTGCCGAGGAGGACGACGAAGGCGAACCCGACGAAGAGGACGTTGTTCAACAAGAACGCACCTTCGCGGCCGAGCGGCGCGTCGATGCCGCCCGGTGAGCGCAGCCGGTCGCCGCGCCACGCGATCAGTCCGAAGCCGACGATCACCACCGCGAAGAAGAACCCGATGAGCAGGGGGCCGAGGGAGGACTCCGAGAACGCGTGCACGGAGTTGATGACGCCCGAGCGGGTCAGGAACGTCCCGAGGATGGTGAGGGCGAAGGTCGCGATCGCCAGCGAGAGGTTCCACACCCGCATGAGGCCGCGCCGCTCCTGCACGAGCACCGAATGGAGGTACGCGGTCCCGCAGAGCCACGGCAGCAGCGCGGCGTTCTCGACGGGGTCCCAGCCCCAGAAGCCGCCCCACCCCAGGACCTGGTAGGACCACCACGCGCCGAGGACGATGCCCACCGACAAGAAGGTGAACGCCACCAGCGTCCAGCGCCGGCACTCGATCTGCCAGCGGTCGCCGACCCGCCCGGTTGCGAGCATGCCGATGGCGAAGGCGAAGGGCACGGTGAAGACGACGAAGCCCACGTAGAGAAGGGGCGGATGGATCGCCACCAACGGGTTGTCCTGGAGGAGCGAGTTGGGTCCGAGGC
This sequence comes from Acidimicrobiales bacterium, assembly GCA_035503015.1. Taxonomy (GTDB): domain Bacteria; phylum Actinomycetota; class Acidimicrobiia; order Acidimicrobiales; family RAAP-2; genus Bog-473. The sequence continues at coordinate 53,550 of DATJTU010000290.1, forward strand.
CCTGGGTCACCCCGGCCGAGGTCACGAACGGGTTGGCCGGCCCGATCATCAAACCGAAGAAGAACGCGGAGACCACGTAGAGCACGAGCGTGGCCCAGCGGATCACCGCGTCGGAAGCCTGGCGCCGGTAGCGCCAGACGAAGATGGTCGAGACGGCGGCGAGGATGAGGCCCCAGAGCAAGATCGAACCAGCCAGGGCCGACCACATGCCGGTGATCGAGTACAAGAGCGGTGTCACGGTGCTGTTGTTCTGCGCGACGAACACCAGCGCGAAGTCGTGGGTGACGAGCGCGTGTTCCATGGCCCCCACGGCCAGTAGCGCACCGCACAGCATCACGGGGGCGAAGAGCCGCCCGTCGCTCAGGCGTGCCGAGCTGGCACCCCTGCGGCGGGCCAGTCCGGCCGCCATGACGACGATCCCCGCGAGGCAGGCCACGAACGCAAGCCACACCCCGACCGTCCCGAGATGTGCGTCAGCCATCAGTGGACGGTGCCGTTCTTGGCCTTGACGCGGTTGGGGTACTGCGCGATGTACGTCGAGGAGTGCTTGACCATGATGGTGTTCGACACGAAGTTGCGCGACGTGTCGGTCGCGAAGTGGCCCACCACCACGACCGGGATGTTGGCCTGGAAGAGCTGCGGCGGGCTCCCCGTGTTGGCGACGCGGACGACATTGGCACCCTGCGAGAGCTCGAAGTCGGTGCCCCGCGCGGTGGGACGGATGCTGCCCGAGACGACGTTGCCCTCGAGTCGGAAGGTCTGGGTGCCGAGGCTTCCCCGATGCGCCAGCGCCTGGTTCACCGTGTCGAAGTAGTCGAGCGAACTGCCGAGCCCTTCGACGAGCAGGAACACCAGCGCGATCGCGAGGAGGACGAAGACCACCAGGACGCGTCGCTTCGTCTTGCTGCGCCGGGCTGGCGGGACGGCCGGACCGGGGCGTGACCCGGCTGCGGGCGGGGTGTCGGCGGGAGTGGGTCCGGTGGCGGTCGTCGTCTCGGTCACGACGATTCGCCACGCGCCGGCGGGTCGTCCTGGGCGACCGGCGGCTCCGACATCCGCAGGGCCCGCTCCCAGCGCCGGCGGCGCAGGACGAGGCTGATGGCGTAAACGAACAGCGTGCCCAAGGCAGCGGCATATCCGGCGTCGACGTAGCTCATGGCGAGCCCCCGTGCCCGGCGGGCGTGACGCGCGGTGCGACGGCACCAGCGGAGCCGCCGTCCTCGCTCCACCGCTCGGCCAGGGAGATCTCGAGCTCCTCCTGGCCGACCGCGTCCTGGAGCACCTCCACCTGGTAGCGCACACCGAGGAGCCACACGAAGACGAGGGAGAAGGCGACGAAGCCGAGCAGGAAGGTCCATGACATGGACGCCGACGCGTGGATCTTGAAGCCCGGGTCGAGGAACGTCCCGCCCTGGTGCAAGGTGTTCCACCAGTCCACGGAGAAGTGGACGATGGGGATGTCGACCGCGATGAGCAGCGCGGCCACCGCACAGCGCTTGGCCCGCACGTGCAGATCGGCCGGGACCCGGCGCAACGCGAGGTAGCCGATCTCGAGCAACAGCAAGAGCGCGGTCGAGGTGAGGCGGGCGTCCCACGTCCACCAGACGCCCCACACCGGGCGGCCCCACAACGACCCGGTCACCAAGGTCAGCGCCGAGAAGACCGCGCCGACCTCGACCGCCGACGCGGCGAGGCGGTCCCAGAACAGCGACCGCGTCCGCGGCCAGAGGTACAGGAGACTGCCGCCCGCAGCCACGAGGCCGACCCAATAGAGCGCGACGGTGGCGATGGCCGGGTGGATGTAGAGCAGCCGCGCCAGGTTGCCCTGGAACTTGTCCGGCGGCGTCACCCAGAGCCCCAGCCAGACCGTGAAGCCCAGCCCCACGACGCCGAGCACGCCGAT
>DATJTU010000291.1:0-9284 GCA_035503015.1 Acidimicrobiales bacterium
CCGTCGCCGTTGGAGTCGGCGTACGAGCGCGGATAGATCTGGTAGAAGACGCCGCCATGCCACCAGCGGTCCGGATCGGTCTGCGGGCTCACTGGGGCCGTCTCCCTTCAGGTCACATCGGTCCTGTGGGAGCGTACCGAACGGTCACTCCTGCGTCGTGCAGCAACCACGCCGGTGACGACGAGAGCGACGCGGGCGCAGGCTGACCCGGTGGCGCGGGAACGAGCGCGGTCCAGGTGGATCCCCCGTCTGACGTGGACCAGATCGTGGTCTGGTCCCCGAGCAGGCCGTTCGTGCCGAGCACGACGCCGTCGGACGCGTTGAAGAAGGTGACGGTGTCGGTGAAGTCGGGTTGCTCGTCACCGCCCGGCACCACGCGCGTCCAGCTCGCGCCGCCATCGCGGGTGACCAGGAGGGGGCTGCGCGGACCGACGAGGAACACGGTGGAGCCCGAGACCGCATCGATCGCACCCAGGTAGCCGCCGCTCAGAACCGAGGTGGCGCAGGTGGACCCGGCCGCCGCCGGCGCGCCCGGCAGCGCGCACGGGAAGATCGTCGCCCAGGCGAGCCCGCCGTCGGTGGAGCGCAGCACCGACTTGAGGGAGTTCCCCGCCCCCGCCTGTCCCGCACAGACGGCGAAGAGGGTCCCGTCCGGGGCAGCCGACAGCGCCACCGAGAACGGTTGGAGGCCACAGGGCAGCCGGCGCGCGCTCCACGTCTGGCCGTCGTCCTCCGTGGACCAGATCACGGGGTCCTGTGTGGGTGTGCCGTTCGTCGCGAGCTGGACGCCGCTCGAGAGGAACGCCGAGGACTGGGTGAGGCGGAGGAGCCACGTCTGGCCACTCCAGACACTCGACGGGTTCGAAGCCTCGCCGCCGTACAGGCTCGTGGCGGGCGGCGTCGGCACCGGCTTCCACGAGAGCCCGCCGTCTTGGGACTCGAGCAGGTCGAGGGGGCAGAACACGGGTGGCGTGGTCGAGATCGGGCACCCGGCTTCGACCATCCACACGGAGTACCCGAGCGCCTCGACGGAGAGGACCGCACCGAACTGGGGCAGCCGGGACCAGGTCGCGCCGCCATCGTGTGTCTCGTAGAGATCGGGCCCGTAGGCGAAGCCGTCGCCGTGGTCGTCGAACGCGAGCGCGCCCACGAGTGGCGAAGCACTGCAGGACCACGTGGTCACGGGGACCGGTTCGGCGAACGAGGCGCCGCCGTCGGACGTCGACGCCACCGACGCGCCACAGGTCGGTGAACCTTGATTGACGAAGAGCCCGTAGCCCGAGTCGGGGTTGAAGAAGGCGAGACGCTCGAGCGTGGCGGTGGGCTGCGTGGCGGCCGGCGTGGTCGTGGTGGTCGCGGGAGCCGCCGGCCGAGGCGACGGCCGCGTCGTCGGCACCGGACCCGGGCCGTGCAGGGTCGTCGGCGTCGTCGACAAGGCCGCCGTTGCGCAGGGAGCCGCAAGCGCGGAGAAGACGACCACGAGCATGAGGGCGCTGGCTGCGGCCGACGTCGGCCCCCGGACCCCTCGCCGCCGAGTCCCCTGCAGCCGGGTGCTCTGACGGCGTTCGTGGCGTTCGCGCCTGAGGCAGCCGTAGAAGGCCATGCAGCCAATTCACGACCGGAGAGCCCAGTCGGTTGACCGGAGCCGGAGACTCAGAGCCGTCCGACTGCGACGGATGCGATCTGCTGCTCGAGTGGTATGGAGAACGCGGTCCCGATGGAGGTGAAGGTCACCTGCTGACCGAGGACGCCCTTGACCGCGAACAGTTGCGTGACGGTGAGGTTCACGGTCACGCCGCGGGTGGTGATGGGGACGCTCATCGAGAAACCGGGTGTCGACGGCCCGAATGCGGACGGTGAGGTCGGCGACACGAGCGGGGTGCCGATGGAGACACCCTTGGGCAGCTTGCCGAAGAGCTTGGACTTGAGCGGTCCAGATGCCAGGCGCGTCATGCAGCCAGGTGTCTTGGCGTTGGACGCGATCGCGAGCTCTGCGTCGGCGTTCTTCGAGGAGGGGAACACGGTGACGCTGTCGTTGACGGTCAAGGTGCCGTCGCTGTTCTGGAATTGTGGGCTGGTCACTTCGGGCGGGTTCTCGGCAACCAGCGCCTTGGTCACGCCGATGCAGCGAGCGAGTTGGGCGTTGCCGACGTTGCTCGCGCTGGTATCGCTCTTCGCCGATCTCCATCCCGACGGCAGGTCCGAGCGCACGAGTAGGGCGGACCGGGCCTGCGACAGCTGCCGCGCGGACGGACGGCCCGACGCCGCGTCGGCGGGGGCGATCGCGAGCGCCGTGGACGCCACGACTCCGAGGAGCAGCACCGCGCCAGCGGTGATCGTGGTGCGCGGTCCGCGGCCGAGGTGCACGACCATCAGCTCCGGTTCTGCACTGCCGCCAACAGCGCGATCTCGAGGGTGGGCGGGAACGCGACGCCGTTGCCGTTGAAGGTCACCTGGTGCAGCAAGGATCCGTGCACGAAATCGACCTGAGTGCTCGTGATGGCCAGGACGCGGCCGCTGCTGGCCACCGGGATCGAGAGTGTGAACCCCGCCTCGTGCTGTGCCGCCGCCCCACTCGGCAACGCGCTGAACGTGACACGCCCGATCGTCGTGCCCGTCGCGGCGGCGTGCTGCATGCTCGCTTCGAGGGTGGGTCCGGCCACGGCGTTCATGCAGCTCGTCGCGCGGTTGCCGGCCATCGCCGTGTACTCGGCCTGCGCGGCTTTCGCCGAGGGGTAGACGGACACGCTGTCTTCGACCGCGAGCTGCTTGTCGGCACTCGTGTAGTCCGGGCTCTCCACCTTGGTGGGGGCAATGGTGGCGGCATGGGCATTCACCCCGATGCACCGCACGATGGGTGCCGACCACGGCGAGACCCGAGCCGGCGCCGCCGGTGACGCGCCCGAGGCCCAACCCGCCGGGAGGTCCGAGAGCCGGAGCAGCGCATCTTCACCGACCGCGGCCACCTGTGCGGACACGGGCGCCGCCTTGGCACCGGCCTTCCCGGCGCCATCCGCCGAGTCGTCCGACCGGGTGGCGGGAGCCGGCGATGGTTGCCCCGGCTTGGCCGGGACGGCGAGTGCCCCGCGGGTCACCATCACGAGCACACCGGCGAGCAGCGAGATCACGAAGATCCCCGCGAAGGCCCACACGACGGCGCGAGGCCAGTGCCCCCTCCCTATCTGGGCCATTGCTGACCTCCTGCCTCCATGGGCGGACCCGCGTCCTTAAAGGACTGGCGGTCACGCCCTCCCGGAGGGGGAACGGTGGCGCGGGCGACGGCTTGCGGGTTCTGAGCCAGGGCACCGCCCGCGACAGAAGGGGAGCGGAGGGATGGGTGTCCCTGTGTATCACAACCTTCCGAAATCAACTCAACGTTCGTTGGATTAACGAAGGATGTGATACACGCCGAGAGGCACGCCGGGAGGTGTCGAGAGGTGTCTGAAGGTCGCCGCGGCGTCGGTCGAGCGGGCGGCCGGCCCGATCGATCAGGTGCGCCCGTAGGCGGTGGAGGCGAGCTGGCGGGAGAGGGAGTTCGAGATCGGGGTCCCGACCGAGGTCAGCGTCAGCTCGGACCCGTACGCGCCCCGGACCATGGAGATCACCGCGACAGACGAGGGGACCGTCACGCCCTTGGTGGTCACGTCGAAGGCGACGACGAACCCGGAGCTGTGCGGGACGAGGGCGGAAGGGCTGACCGCGGCCACGGTCGCCTTCCCGAGGCTGACGTCCTTCCCGGCCGCATTGTCGAGCTCGGACTTGGCCGGTCCTTGGAACAAGGAGGTCAGGCAGGCCGGGACCTTCGGATTGGCGATCGCCGTGTACTGGCCGCTCGCCACCTTGGCCGAACGGAACGCACTGACGTTGTCCTCGACGAACTGGTTCCCCGCCGCGTTCTGGAAGGTGGGGCTCGTGGCGGACGGCGGGTTCACGTTGACGACGGACTTGGGGACCCCGAGGCACGAGGCCAGCTGGTCCTCGCCGGGAAACGACCCGTTCGAGCTGGTCGTCGTCGAGACCGACCCCTGGCTCGTCCATCCCGAGGGGAAGTCCGCCTTCACCAAGAGCGCCTTCTTCGCGCCGGCCAGCCGCGTGCTGGTCTGGCTCCCCGCCGCCGAACCGGCGGCCGCAGCCCCGATCACCAGGCCCGCCACGGCCAGGGCGATGCCGCCGAGGGCGGCCCGTTTGAGCCAGCTGCGCAGGAGCGCCGTCGCGATCATGGTGTGTCCTCCAGAGTCCAAAGGTCGGGTCGCTGGTCCGGCGCCGCCTCGGTGGGGCGCCGGCTGCGAGCGAGGGATCGTCGGGGCGAGAGGCCCAGATCCCGGGAGTGGTGTCGGCGCTCCGGCCTCGTTCCTGGAGCGCAAACCGAGACGAGTGAGTGATCCCGGCACCCAACCGTAGGCGCTGGGGGGGAGCAGGGCACGGTCATGTAGCGAGGAACAGGCTCGCCGGCCGAGCCTCACGACGGCGGTTTGCGGCGAAAGGGCGGCGAAAACCCGCCGGGCGGTTGCCAGTGCCCGCGGCGCCCGCTACTCTGGCACTCACAACCCGAGAGTGCTAACGAGTGCCAAGGAGGCCCGTCCACCATGCCGAAGCTGCAGCCGCTCGACGACCGGATCGTCGTCCGCCCCGGCGAGTCCGAGGAGACCACCGCGTCGGGCCTGGTCATCCCCGACACGGCCAAGGAGAAGCCCCAGCAGGGCGAGGTGATCGCCGTCGGCCCGGGCCGGCGCTCCGAGGACACCGGCGAGGTCATCCCGATGGACGTCAAGGTCGGCGACACCGTCGTCTACTCCAAGTACGGCGGCACCGAGATCACGGTCGAGGGCGAGGACCTGCTCATCCTCTCGAGCCGCGACGTCCTGGCCAAGCTCGCCTGAACCACCCCCGGCCGGCCGGTTCCCTCCGGCCGACCAGGTCCGCCCGCCGCTCCGGTGATCCCCGGGCCGGTGCGGCGGCCCCCCATCATCTGCAATCACCAACGAGCCCCCTGCCCCCAGCGGGCTCGAGAGGAGTTCCATTCAGTCATGCCCAAGATCCTGAAGTTCGACGAGTCCGCCCGGCGCGGGCTCGAGTCCGGCGTCAACAAGCTGGCCGACACGGTCAAGGTCACGCTGGGGCCGAAGGGCCGCAACGTGGTGATCGAGAAGAAGTTCGGCGCCCCCACCATCACCAACGACGGCGTCTCCATCGCCCGCGAGGTCGAGCTCGAGGACCCCTTCGAGAACATGGGTGCACAGCTGGTCAAGGAGGTCGCGACGAAGACCAACGACGTCGCGGGTGACGGCACCACCACCGCCACCGTGCTCGCGCAGTCGCTCATCACCGAGGGCCTGCGCAACGTTGCCGCTGGCGCCAGCCCGACCGGCCTGAAGAAGGGCATCGAGAAGGGTGTCCAGGCCGCCGTCGCCAACATCAAGAAGCAGTCGAAGGACATCGGCGGCAAGACCGAGGTCGCGCAGGTCGCGTCCATCTCGGCGGCCGACACCGCCATCGGCGACGTCCTGGCCGACGCCATCGACAAGGTCGGCAAGGACGGCACGGTCACCGTCGAGGAGTCGAACACCTTCGGCATCGAGCTCGAGCTCACCGAGGGCATGCAGTTCGACAAGGGCTTCTTGTCCCCGTACTTCGTGACCGACCCCGAGCGCCAGGAGGCCGTGCTCGACGAGCCGCTGATCCTCTTCTACAACGCGAAGATCTCGGCGGTCCACGACCTCGTGCCCGTGCTCGAGAAGGTCATCCAGACCGGCAAGCCGCTGCTGATCATCGCCGAGGACGTCGAGGGCGAGGCCCTGGCCACCCTCGTGGTCAACAAGATCCGCGGCACCTTCACCTCCGTCGCCGTCAAGGCGCCGGGCTTCGGTGAGCGCCGCAAGGAGATGCTCCAGGACATGGCCGTCCTCACGGGCGCCCAGGTCATCAGCGAGGAGATCGGCCTCAAGCTCGAGAACGCCACCATCGACCTGCTCGGCACCGCCCGCCGCGTCATCGTGACGAAGGACGACACGACCATCGTCGAGGGCGCCGGCTCGGCTGAGGACGTCAAGGGACGCGTGAACCAGATCAAGCGGGCGATCGAGGACACGGACTCGGACTGGGACCGCGAGAAGCTCCAGGAGCGCCTGGCCAAGCTCGCCGGCGGTGTCGCCGTCGTCAAGGTCGGTGCCGCGACCGAGGTGGAGTTGAAGGAGAAGAAGCACCGGATCGAGGACGCGCTGTCCGCCACCCGGGCCGCAGTGGAAGAGGGCATCGTCGCCGGTGGCGGCACCGCCCTCATCCGGGCCCGCAAGTCGGTCGAGGACCTCGCCGCGACGCTCGAGGGTGACGAGGCCACCGGTGCGCGCATCGTGGCCCGCGCGCTCGAGGAGCCGCTGCGCTGGATCGCGTTCAATGCAGGCCTCGAGGGTGCCGTGCTCGTCTCCCAGGTGGAGTCGGCCAAGGGCAACCACGGGCTGAACGCCGCCAACGGCGAGATGGAGGACCTGGTGAAGGCCGGCATCATCGACCCGGCCAAGGTCACCCGCTCGGCCCTGCAGAACGCGGCGTCCATCGCCGGCCTGCTCCTCACGACCGAGGCGCTCGTGGCCGACAAGCCCGAGAAGGGCCCGGACCCGGCCGCGGCCGCCGCCGCCATGGGCGGGATGGGCGGCATGGGCGGGATGATGTAGCTCCCGCTCCACGCTTGTGGAGTGCGTTCAGGTGGCCGGGCCTCGGGCCCGGCCACCGGCGCGTCCCGGGCCGAGCACGGCGGCGAGGGAAACGATCGTTCGTCATTGCTGTCGGCATCCATCGTCTTGTTGCCGGTGACGGGCGCGCGGCCGTCGCTCGATCAGGTGAACAACGCGCGACGGTTCGGTCCAGGCGCCTGACACCGGTTGCGCCTGGCAGGCCGGTACGATTGTGGGCGTGTCGGGCTTCGTGGCCGGGCCCTCCGGGGTCCGGCTGCGGCGCGTCAGGGGTGATGTGCCACACTCGCTGCGTGACGGCGGCACCCACGAATTCGCGCTCCTTCCGCGCGTGTCTCTCCACGTTGACGCTCGCCGTCGTGTGCGCGCTGTCTGCGCTGCCGGGCGTCGCCGGCGCGAGCTCGCTCGCCGCAGCCGCGTCGTCGAGCGCGTCGCATTCGACCACGTCAACGTCAACGTCGACGAAGTCGTCGGGCCCGCTGCACGCTCCCAAGACCTCGCTCGAGCAGGACCAGAAGTACTTCACCGACATCACCGAGGCGGACCCCGCGCTGGTCACCTACGAGCAGCAGCAAGGGAACGTCGCGCTGCGCGCGCTCCTCACCGATGGCTCGGCATTCTGCGCGTTGCTGGCGCGCGGGGGAGGCCTCGATCAAGCGCTGGTTGGCGAAGCCGAAGGCGCGCGCAACACGGAGTCGACCACGCATCTCCCGCTGTCGGTGACGACCTTCAACACCATCGAGGCTGTCTCGCTGTTGACGTTGTGCCCGTCCGAGCAGAAGTTGGTGCCGGCGTCGGTCAAGTCCAAGATTCGCCGACTCGGCGCGTTACTCGGCAAACGTCCTGGCTGACCTCGACGCGCGCTGACGACTCGTCGCGCGAGGAGGGGGAAACGCGCGTGACGCCGGCTGACCGTTCGCGTTCTGGTCACAGAGAAATAAGCAATCCGTAGCGCAACGTCATCGCTCGCGTAACCCACCGACCTTAGGTTGCTCCCAGCCACGCGGTACTGGGCAACACGCGTTTCTGAGCTGACACAGACCGGACAACGGAGGAGGGCTATCTCGTGCGGATCCCGAGAACCAGGCGTAAGCGGTTGCGGTTAGGAGCGATGGCAGGTGCAGCCTTCGCCACGATGATCGCCCTCACGGGGGTGAGCCTGTCGAGCGCGATCGTCGACTCACCGTCCTCGGGCGCGGCCAAGCCGCCGACGACCTGCCCCTTGGGCGCGTCGCTGCAGATCCCCGCAGGTGGGACGACCTCGCAGGCCGAGTGTGTGATCTCGTCCACGGGCACGCCGGTCGGCGCGATCAAGCACGTCTGGCTGATCATCCTCGAGAACAAGTCCTACGACGAGACGTTCACGGGCCTGAACCAGAACAGCTACCTCTGGCAGACGCTCCCCCAGCAAGGCGCCCTGCTCACGAACTACTACGGCACCGGGCACTTCAGCATGGACAACTACATCTCGCTGGTGTCGGGGCAGTCCCCGTCCTACGCCGTGCAGGACGACTGCTCGACGACCGCCAACATGACGAACAACAACAGCGGCATCATCACGACGGGCACGGTGGGCACCGGGACCGACACGGACCTCACCACCGACGGCTCGGGGACGAACACCAACACGCCGAACCCGAACGCCAGCAACGCCGGCAACTACGGGCAGCTGCTCGTGCACGGCGGGGTCGACGCCTCGCTGTCGAACAACGGCTGCGTATTCCCGACCGACGTGGCCACCGTGTTCAACCAGTTCAACGCGGCAGGCGTCTCCTGGAAGGCCTACGCCCAGGACCTCGGCGGCGCGCAGCCCGTCGGCGCCACGAGCTACCAGACCGGCTCGACGCCGGGCGTGAGCGACACGGTGCCCGGGCGTGACGACGGCCAGTGCGGCTACCCCGGCCAGCAGTCGAACGACCCGGTCGACAACCCGACCAACCTGGTCGCGCCGAGCGGCGACGTGACGAGCTTCACTGGTGCGCAGCCGGCCAACGCGAACAACAACGGCGACCCGGCCGACCAGTACGTGGCCAAGCACTTCCCGACGGGCTGGTTCTCTGCGCTCACCGGTGAGAACTCCGGCACGCAGAGCAGCGTCTCCTACGCAGCCCAGCCGGCGCTCAACGAGCCCGCCACGGCGGAGTACGACGGCCCGAGTGCGCCGACGAACGGATCGACCGACAACAACTGCGACGCCAACCACGTGTCGAACCTCGACGACCCGACGTACGGCCTGGCCCACGACCTGAGCCTCCCGGCCAACGAGGTCCCGGCGTTCAACTGGATCACGCCGAACAACTGCAGCGACGCCCACGATGCGAGCTGCCAGGGCAACAACCTCTCCGGGGCGTTCAATGCCAACGGGACGCCGAACTACCACCCGGCGGGCCTGCCCGCTGACGACCCCGAGGCGACCACCCCTGCCAACTTCACGGGTGGCCTCTACGCGGCGGACCTGTTCCTGCGGTACTACATCCCGATGATTGAGCAGTCCGCCGCCTTCGCCGACGGCGGCATGATCGACGTCACCTTCGACGAGGCCAATCCGCCGTTCACCATCGGCAACAGCTTCAACAACGTGCCGGCCCCCGGTGA
>DATJTU010000292.1:0-3366 GCA_035503015.1 Acidimicrobiales bacterium
GACATGCCGACCGGGTGCCCGAGCGCGATGGCCCCGCCGTTGACGTTGACCTTGTCCTCGTCCAGGCCGAGGTCGTCGACCGAGGCGAGGCCCACCGCGGCGAAGGCCTCGTTGATCTCGTAGAGGTCGAAACCCTTGGGGTCGAGGCCCGCCTTGCCGGCCGCCTTGACGATGGCCCGCGAGGGCTGGGTCATGAGCGAGTTGTCGGGGCCTGCCACCATGCCGTAGCCGACGACCTCGCCGAGCGGGGACAGGCCGAGCTCCTTGGCCTTGGCGGCCGACATCACGATGACGGCGCAGCCGCCGTCGGAGATCTGCGACGAGTTGCCCGCCGTGATCGTGCCGTTCTTGTCGAAGGCTGGCTTCAGCGCGCCGAGCGACTCGGCCGTCGTGCCGGGCCGGACGCCCTCGTCGGTCTCGACCAGCAAGGGGTCGCCCTTGCGCTGGGGCACCTCGACCCCCACGATCTCCTCGGCCAGGCGCCCCTCCTTGGTGGCCGCGGCTGCCTTCTCGTGGCTGGCCGCCGCGAACGCGTCCTGACGGTCGCGGGTGATGCCGATCTTCTCGTTGTGGCGCTCGGTCGACAGGCCCATCGCGATGTGGTCGAAGCTGTCGGTGAGGCCGTCGTACATCATCGAGTCGAGGAGCGTGGCGTCGCCGAGGCGGAAACCGGCGCGCGCACCGGGCAACAAGTGCGGCGCCTGGGTCATCGACTCCATGCCGCCGGCCACCACGATCTCGGCGTCGCCGGCGCGGATCATCTGGTCCGCCAGGTAGATCGTGTTCAGGCCCGAGAGGCACACCTTGTTGATCGTGTTGGCGGGCACGGTCATCGGGATCCCGCCCTTCACCGCCGCCTGGCGCGCGGTGATCTGGCCCTGGCCGGCGAGGATCACCTGTCCCATGAGGACGTAGTCGACCTGGTCTGGTGCCACCCCGGCCCGCTTCAGCGCCTCCGCGATGGCGAACCCACCGAGGTCCATGGCGGTGAACCCACCCAGCGCGCCCGAGAGCTTCCCGATGGGGGTCCGAGCCCCTGCGACGATGACCGCGTCAGCCATTCCCTGTACCTCCGGGGTTGCCCGCCGGTCTGGTTACCGGTCGGAAACAACATTGTACGGGCCAACTATCGTCGGGTCACATGAGCGACATCCTGCAAGCAGTCGTGGCCGGCGCCCCGGCCGACGAGCTGGCCGGGCTCCCCATGCCGGACTCGTACCGTGCCGCCCTGGTCAAGCGGAGTGAAACCGCCATGTTCGAGGGCTTGGCCTCGGCGGACAAGGACCCCCGCCTGTCCCTCCACGTCGAGGAGGTGGCCCTCCCCGACCTGGCCCCGGACGAGGCGTATGTGGCCGTCATGGCGTCGTCGATCAACTTCAACACCGTCTGGACGTCCATCTTCGAGCCCCTGCCGACGTTCGGCTTCCTCGACCGCCTCGGCAAGGAGGGCCCCTGGGCCGCCCGCCACGCGCTCGACTACCACGTCGTCGGCTCCGACGCCTCGGGCGTGGTGCTGCGCACCGGGTCGGCGGTGCGCAATTGGAAGGTCGGCGACAAGGTCACCATCCACTGCAACTACGTGGACGACCAGGACCCCTCGGCCCACGACGACTCGATGCTCGCGGCCAACCAGCGCATCTGGGGCTTCGAGTCGAACTTCGGCGGCCTGGCCGACATCACACTCGTGAAGGCCAACCAGATCATGCCCAAGCCGAGGCACCTCAACTGGGAGGAGGCCGCGATCAACGCGCTGTGCAACTCGACCGCCTACCGCATGCTCGTCTCGCCCAACGGCGCGCGCATGACCCAGGGCGACAAGGTCCTCGTCTGGGGGGCGAGCGGGGGCCTCGGCTCCTACGCCGTCCAGCACGTCCTGAACGGCGGGGGCACCCCGATCGGCGTGGTGTCGTCGCCCGACAAGGTGAAGCTGCTCAACGATCTCGGCGTCGAGGCCGTCATCGACCGCAAGGCGGCCAACTACCGGTTCTGGGCCGACGAGCACACCCAGGACGAGTCGGAGTGGCGGCGCTTCGGCAAGGACATCCGCGGCCTCGTCGGCGGCGAGCCCGACATCGTCTTCGAGCACCCGGGTCGCCAGACCATGGGGGCGTCGGTGTTCGTCTGCAAGCGGGCGGGCACGATCGTGACGTGCGCGGCGACGTCGGGCTACATGATCGAGTACGACAACCGGCACCTGTGGATGAAGCTCAAGACGATCAAGGGCTCGCACTTCGCCAACTACCGCGAGGCGTGGGACGCCAACCAGCTGATCTACGACGGCAAGGTGCTGCCCCCGCTCTCCGCCGTGTACCCGCTCGAACAGGTCGGCGAAGCCGCGTACCAGGTGCACCACAACCTGCACGAGGGCAAGATCGGCGTCTTGTGCCTGGCGCCGCGCGAGGGCCTCGGCATCGACGACCCAGAGCTGCGCGCCAAGATCGGCGAGGACCGCATCACGCTCTTCCGGCGGCACGGCGCATGACCGAGCCCCTCCTCACCGAGATCGACCACGTGGCCATCGCGGTCAACGACCTCGAGGCGGCGATCGCCTGGTACGTCGAAGCATTCGGTGCCAGCGTCGACCACCGCGAGAAGGTCGAGCGCGACGGCGTCGAGGAGGCGCTGCTCAAGGTGGCCGACTCCTACATCCAGCTGCTGACGCCGATCCGCGACGACTCCCCTGTCGCCAAGTACCTCGCCACCAAGGGCGAGGGCCTGCACCACGTCGGCTACCGGGTCGACGACTGCGCGGCCGCGCTGCAGTCGGTCAAGGACACGGGCGGGCGAGTGATCGACGAGGAACCGCGGCCGGGCTCACGGGGCACGACGGTCGCGTTCGTCCACCCGAAGACGTCCTTCGGGACGCTGATCGAGCTCGTCCAGGAGTGACCGGGGCCGTCAGGCCGTAGGACTCGGCGCCGGGCGCCCCTGGCCGCCCGGCCTCAGCCGACCGAGACGATCCCGCCCGGGTTGGCCGTGGCCACCCAGACGCCCGAGCCGACCGTGAGGAGGTAGCGGGGGGCGCCGTCGAGCCCGAGCGCCTTGGACTCAGGCGCCGGCGAGACGATGCGAACCGTCTGGGACGTGGCGAAGCCGGCGTAGACACGGTCGTCGGGCGTGATGGCGACCGCGATCGGGTCCTGCCCCGCGGGCAGCGTCTGGGCGACCTGGAGCGTCGTGGGATCGATCTGCGACACCGTGCCTGCCTCTGCGTTGGCGACCCACACGAAGCCACCACCGGTCGTCACGCCGATCGGACCCTTGCCGACGGTGATGGCGTGTTGCGCCGGCGGCCCTTGCCCGTCCTGCGCCGGCACGATCCGGGTCAGGATGTCGTCGGTCCCCGTCACCCAGATGGCGCCGAAG
>DATJTU010000293.1:0-2772 GCA_035503015.1 Acidimicrobiales bacterium
ATGGAGAGCCCGAGCGCGCTGGCCGCCTCGCCCGCCATCCGCGCCAGCTGGCCCGCTCCGACGAACCCGATGTCGTGCCTGGTCAGCTCGCTCGCCCCCGTCGGGGGATTCGCCTAGACAGGAGGGCGGACACATCGGGCAGATTACGCGAGGGAGGACCTGGACATGGCCAAGCAGCTGCGGGTCGGCACGCTGATCGACGTGGACCGGCCCCTTTCCGACACCGTCGCCCAACTCAAGCGCTGCGCCGACGCCGGGCTCGACCACGCCTTCGCGTCGCAGATCTTCGGCCCCGACACCCTCACGTTGCTCGCCGCCGCGGGTGCCCAGGTCCCGGGGATCGACCTCGGCACGGGCGTCGTCCCCGTCTACCCGCGCCACCCGATGATGCTGGCGCAGCAGGCGCTGACGGTGCAGTGGGCCACCGAGAACCGGCTCCTCCTGGGCATCGGGCTCTCGCATCAGGTGGTGGTCGAGAACATGTGGGGGATGAGCTTCGAGCGGCCCGCCACCTACATGGCCGAGTACCTGGCGTCGCTGATGCCGCTCCTGCAGGGCGAGGCGGTGCACAGCGCGGGGGAGCGCGTCACGACGCACGCGTTCTCGCCCATCGAGGTCTCCGGCGTAGTGCCCCCGCCGGTACTGGTGGCGGCGCTCGGACCGGCGATGTTGAAGTTGGCGGGGACCGTGGCCGACGGCACGATCACCTGGATGACCGGCACCAACACCATCGGGAACCACATCGCGCCCGCGATCGTCGCTGCCGCCGCCGCGGCGGGACGTCCGGCGCCGAGGGTCGTCGTGTCGTTGCCCGTCGCGGTCACGGCGGACCCCGACGCCGCGAAGCAGCGCGTCAACGAGGTCTTCTCGATCTATCCCAACCTGCCGTCGTACAAGGCGATGCTCGACAAGGAAGGGGCGGAGGCCGCCGCTGACATCGGATTCATCGGCGACGAGGAAGCCGTGGCCGCAGCCATCGCTCGTGTGGCCGAGGCGGGGGCCACCGACTTCGTCGCGTCGGTGGTCGGCGACGCCGAGGAGCGCAAGCGTGGCTTCGCGCTGATCAGCGAACTCGCCCGGAGCTAACCCGCGGGTACTCCCTCGAGCGCCGCGCCGGGGGCGCCGCGGGTGGTGTCAGTGCGAGAGCGAGGTGTGCTTGAACTCGTTGAGGTCGGGCACGGTCTCGAACAGGTCGAGCACGCCGTCGATGGTGCGCCGCGCCAGCGCCGCGTCGCCGCGGGGCCGGCTCATCAGCCGCACGAACACGGCACGGTCGCCGACGACGAAGGTGGGCACGCCCCAGACGTCCAGCTCGGACACGGCCTCTTCGTGCGCGGCACGGATCTCTGCGACGGGCTCACCCGACTGCGCCTCCTCGACGATCTTCTTCCCGGGCAGGCCCACGCGGTCGAGCACGCCTGCCACGACGTCGGGCAGCCGCAGGTCGAGTCCCTCGTCGTGGCGCGCCGCGAAGAGCGCAACGTGCGCTTCGAGGAAGCGGTCCGGGTACTGGTCGCGCACCACGACGCCCGACGCCAGCGCGATGAGGTCCTGGGCCTTGTCCGGGTCGTCCCACACGGGCGTGCCGCCCTCGGGCACGTGCACCTGGCTCAAGGAGAAGGGGACGAACGTCACCTGCCAGTCGGCGTCGGCGCCGTCGGCCAGGGCGGCCACGACGTGCTCATGGGCGTTGCGGGCGAAGGGACACCGGTAGTCCCAGTTGACGGAGAAGGTCTTCACAGTTCGTAGAACACGACTTCGTCGGCTGCCATTCCCCGCCTGCCTCCGTTCGAGGGCGCCTGGCTGCGTCCCTTCCTCCGCCGCCGCCCGGCCTTGCCCGGTGCGACGGCGTTGACGATGGGCCGGATGCCGAGCCCGAGCACCGACCCGATCGCGGCGCCCCCCAGCACGTCGGTGGGGTGGTGCGCGCGTAGATGCACCCGGCTGGCGGCCACGGCGGTGGCGAAGCCCACGTTGGCCACCGTCTCCGCGTCGGAGTTGGCGAGGACGAAGGCGGTGCAGAACGCCGCCAAGGTGTGCCCGCTCGGGAAACTGCTGCTCGAGGGCGTCCGCACCGACGCGTCGAGGTGGTCCCCGGGCCGCTGGCGCTCGACTGCCTTCTTGACGATCCGGCTCACGATGAGCGACGAGAAGCCCGCGCCGGCCAGCGCGACGACGGCGCGGCGGCGGTTCGGCCCGCGCCGACGCGCCTTCAGGCCGGCCAGCACCACCCAGATCAGCCCGTAGTCGGCCAGGTTCGACACGACAGCGGCCGCCCGGTCGATCTCGGGCCTGCCCCGCAATGGGTCGAAGGCGGCGTCGACCGCCTGGTCCAGGCTGCTCATGCGCGGCAAATTAGGCGGCGAAGGCGGGGCAGGAGGCCTTGAAATGGCAGTGGTCGCAGAGCGGCCCGACGTTGGGCCGGAAGTCCTCTGCGTCGCACGCCCGCTCGATCGCCGACCACACGGCCACGGCGCGCTTGCGCTGGCCCCGGATCGTCTGCTCGGAGGGCACCGAGGAAATGGCGATCGGCTGGCGCAGGTAGAGCAGCCTGACCTCCGCCGGCGCGCGGCCGAGCAGGCTCTCGCACAAGAGGGCGTAGGTCTGCACCCCGCCGAGGCTCCCGCGCTCGAAGCGTTCGGACGGCGCGCGGCCGGTCTTGTAGTCGACGACGATCAGGCTGCCGTCGGGCCCGACGTCGAGCCGGTCGATGATGCCGCGCAGGCGCATGCCGTCGACCATCGTCTCGACACCGAGCTCGACCCCGACGGC
>DATJTU010000294.1:0-2433 GCA_035503015.1 Acidimicrobiales bacterium
TGGCAGACCCTGACGACCGACGAGGGCGCCGTGTTCGACAAGGAGATCGTGATCGACGCCGCGACGATCACCCCGCACGTGACGTGGGGCACCAACCCGGCACAGGTGGTGTCGATCTTGGGCGCCGTCCCCGACCCCGACGCCATGCCCGACCCCGGCGACCGCGAGGCCGCCGAGCGGGCTCTGGCCTACATGGGACTGCAAGCGGGGACGCCGATCCGTGAGATCCCGGTCGACACGGTCTTCCTCGGGAGCTGCACCAATTCGCGGATCGAGGACTTCCGCGCCGCCGCCGCCGTGTTGGAGGGCCGCCACGTGCAGGACGGACTCCGTGCGCTGGCCGTGCCCGGCTCGCACCGCGTCAAGGCGCAGGCGGAAGCCGAAGGGCTCGACAAGGTGTTCATGGCCGCGGGCTTCGAGTGGCGCGAACCGGGCTGCTCGATGTGTCTCGCCATGAACCCGGACAAGCTGGCCGTCGGCGAGCGCTGCGCCTCGACCTCGAACCGCAACTTCGAGGGACGCCAGGGACGAGGGGGTCGCACGCATCTCGTCTCCCCGGCCGTCGCCGCGGCTACCGCCGTGGCCGGAACGTTCGCCGCGCCCGAGGACTTGGACTACCTCGCCGACTTGGGAGAACTCGCCTGATGGAACCGGTGGTCATCATCACAGGTCGTGCCGTCCCGCTGGACCGCACCGACGTCGACACGGACCAGATCATCCCGTCGGACTGGTTGAAGCGCGTCGAGCGCACCGGTTTCGGCGCCGGCCTCTTCTCGGAGTGGCGCGACGACCGGAACTTCGTCCTCAACGACGCCGAGTTCGTCGGCGCGACCATCCTCGTGGCCGGGCACAACTTCGGGACGGGCTCGTCACGGGAGCACGCTGTCTGGGCATTGATGGACTACGGGTTCCGCGCCGTCGTGTCCTCGCGCTTCGCCGACATCTTCCGGAACAACTGCACGAAGCAGGGATTGCTGCCCGTCCAGGTCTCAGAGGAGTTGGACCGTGCCCTGCTCTCGGCAGTTGCGGCGGATCCCGCCTTGGAGATCACGATCGACGTGGCGCGAGGGACGATCGAGGCACCGGCGGTTGGATTGGCCGGTGAGTTCCCGCTCGACGAGTTCACCCGCGAGCGGCTGCTGAACGGCTGGGACGACATCGGCCTGACGCTGCGCTACGCCGACGACATCGACGAGTACGAACGCCGGCGTCCCGAGTTCATGCCCTCGGCCTGAGCTGTTTTCCGCTGACGCACTGCACACCGGTCCACCGATCTGGTCTCCGCTGATCCGTTCACGGCTATGACGACCTTTCGGCCCATGACCCAGGACGACGTACCGGCCGCCGTGCGGGCGTTCGAGCAGGGGCTCCTGACCATGCAGGCGCGGCACAACCTGCCCGTCACGGGGAACTCGATCCGGGACGAGAAGCGGCGGCTCGACCGCACCCGCCACTTCCTCGGGACCGACCCCGGGGGCTCGTGGGTGGCGGAGGACGGCGACACGGTCATCGGCATGTCGCAGTCCTTCGTGCGCGAGGGGTACTGGATGCTCTCCCAACTGGGCACGGTGCCCGGGCGCCAGGGCCTCGGCGTGGGGAAGGAACTGCTGCGGCTGGCCCTGGCCCACGGCGAGCCCGACGGTCCGGGGACGATCCAGTGCTCGCGGGATCCGAAGGCGATGGCGCTCTACGCCAGCATGGGGTTCACGCTGCACCCCGTCGTGGCAGCGTGGGGCCCGATGCGTCCGAACGCGGTCGCCGAGCGGCCTGTGTCGGTCGAGCGCTTCGAGCCCGACCAGGTCGGTCCGCGTGAGCTCGACGTCGTCGACGCGATCGACCGTTCCGTGCGCGGCGCGGCGCGGGCGGTCGACATCGTGGCCATGCTCGAACAGCCGGGCAACCGGCTGCTGCTGCACGGGTCCGACGGTTACGCCGTCGCCAAGGACGAGCGCATCGTCACGCTGGGCGCGCGCAACGAGGAGTCGGCGACCTTGGTCCTGCGCACGATGCTGGCGGAGGCTCCCGCCGGCGAGACCATCGAGATCGAATGGCTGACGTCTGCCCAGCAGTGGGCGATCCGTGAGGTCGTTGCGGCAGGCATCGAGCTGCAGCCGTACGGGCCGGTGATGGTGCGTGGCATGGCGGGCCCGCCGTGCCCGTACATCCCGAGCGGAGGGTTCGGCTGAGGACTGCTCGGGGGACGGCCTGATCGGGTCGGAGGCCGTCGTTCAAGGGAGGCCGGGGACATGGTTCCGGCTGTATCAGAGCCTCCGGTGAAATGCCTGGTCCAAAGGGGCACGTGGGCGCGCGCGAGGAGGTGGTCGGCGCGGTGCGGAGAAGAGAAGTTGTTCAGGCCGCGGTGGCGCTGAGGGTGACGCTGTAGCCGAGGGCTTCGATCCTGCGCTGGAGCCGCTTCGCCTCGCGGGCAGGGTC
>DATJTU010000295.1:0-2673 GCA_035503015.1 Acidimicrobiales bacterium
TGTCCGCCACCGATTTTCGTGTTCTCTCCCGTCCCACCCGACATCGATTTCGTCGCCCTCGAGAAGGGCGAACTGGAGCACTGGGCGACCCAACGCGTCTTCGAGCGCTCCATCGAGCAGCGCGCCGGGGCCGAGCCGTGGGTCTTCTACGAGGGGCCGCCGACGGCGAACGGCATGCCGGGTCTGCATCACGTCTGGGCCCGCGTCTACAAGGACCTCTTCTGCCGCTTCCGCACGATGGCCGGCGCCTACGTCGCCCGCCGGGCCGGCTGGGACACTCACGGGCTTCCGGTCGAGGTCGAGGTCGAGAAGCGGCTTGGCATCACGGGCAAGCAGCAGATCGAGGAGCAGGTCGGCATCGCCGAGTTCACCCGGCTGTGCCGCGAGTCCGTCTATTCCTACGTCGACGAGTTCGCCCGCCTGACCACGCGTATCGGCTACTGGGTCGACATGGACGCGGCCTACTGGACGTTGAGCCCGTCCTACATCGAGTCGGTCTGGTGGCACCTCCAGCAGCTCTTCGACCAGGGGCTCCTTTACGAGGACCTCAAGGTGGTGCCGTACTGCCCGCGTTGCGGCACGGCACTGTCGAGCCACGAGCTCGGCCAGCCCGACGTGTACCGCGACGAGGAGGACGAGACGGCGTACGTCCGGCTGCGCCTGGTCGATCCCGACCCCTCGGTCGTCGGCGACGCGGCGTGGCTGGCCGTGTGGACCACCACGCCGTGGACACTGCTCTCGAACACGGGCGTCGCGGTGAACCCGAACCTGGTCTACGCCGTGGTCGACCAGACGATCCTGGCCGAGGAGTTGGTCGACGCGGTGCTCGGCGACGGCGCCCACCGCCGGATCACCACGCGCATCCCGGGCGTGGAGCTGGTCGGCTTGCGCTACGAGCGGCCGTTCACCGACCTGGCGGCGCCACCGGGCTCGGACGGCTGGCGCGTGGTCCCGGCGGATTACGTCACCCTCGACGAGGGCACCGGGCTCGTCCACCTGGCGCCGGCGTTCGGCGAGATCGACCGGCAGATCGGCCGCGACAACGGGCTGCCCTCGTTGAACCCGGTGGGGCCGGACGGGCGCTTCACCGCCGACATCGGGTGGCTGGCCGGCCGCGAGGTGCGCGAGGCGAACCACGACATCAACGACCGCCTCGAATCGTCGGGGCTGCTCATCCGCCGCCAGCCCTACGTCCACTCGTACCCGCACTGCTGGCGCTGCCGCACGCCCCTCATCTATTGGGGCAAGCCCAGCTGGTACATCGCGACGTCGACGCGCAAGGCGGACCTGCTCGCCGCGAACGAGACGGTGGACTGGCACCCGGACTACATCAAGGAGGGGCGCTTCGGCGAGTGGCTGGCCAACAACGTCGACTGGGCCTTGTCGCGCGACCGCTTCTGGGGCACGCCCTTGCCGATCTGGCGCTGCGGGCGTGGTCACATCCGCTGCGTGGGCTCGCTCGCCGAGCTGTCGGGGCTGGCGGGGCGCGACGTCACCGGTGTCGACCCGCACCGGCCGGCCATCGACGAGGTGACCTTCCCGTGCTCGACGTGCGGCGCCGACGGCGAGGACGACGAGCTGTCAGTGGCCCGGCGCGTCGAGCCCGTCATCGACGCGTGGTTCGACTCGGGGTCGATGCCCGCAGCCCAGGTCGGCTACCCGCACGCGCCGGGATCGGCGGAAGCCTTCACGTTCCCGGCCGACTTCATCTCCGAGGCGATCGACCAGACGCGGGGCTGGTTCTACTCATTGCTGGCCGTCAACGACCTGGTCTTCGGCGAGAGCCCGTACCGCCACGTCGTCTGCCTCGGCCACATCGTCGACGCCGACGGCCGCAAGATGTCCAAGTCGCTCGGCAACATCATCGACCCCTGGCAGATCCTCGACACCCGCGGCGCCGACGCCATGCGCTGGTGGATGTTCAGCCAGGGCTCACCGTGGACCCCGACGCGGGCGACCCTCGGCGCCATCGACAGCGCGATGCGCGACACGCTGCTCACGCTGTGGAACACGTTCAGCTTCTTCACGACGTACGCGTCGCTGAACTCGTTCGACCCGGACGACCCGGCGGTGCCGCCGGCTGCCGAGCGCGGTGCCCTCGACCGTTGGATCCTGTCGCGCCTGGCCGGGACTGTGGCGGCGATGACCGAGGGCCTCACGGGCTACGAGCCGTACGCCGCGGCCACCGCGCTGGGCGACTTCGTCGACGACCTCTCGAACTGGTACGTCCGGCGCAGCCGCCGGCGCTTCTGGCGCACCGATCCCGACGCGCCGCCGAACGACACCCTGGCCGCGCAGGCGACGCTGCACACGGCGCTGACCGCGGTGTCCCTGCTGTTGGCGCCTTTCTGCCCCTTCGTGGCTGACACCATGTGGCGCCAGCTCGTGGGCGCCGGCGAGGAGGACTCGGTCCACCTGGCGGACTGGCCGGTGGCGGACGCAGCGTTGCGCGACCCCGGCCTCGAGGAGCAGATGGCCCAGGCACGCCGGCTCACCTCCCTCGGCCGGGCTGCCCGCAGCGAGGCGGGGGTGAAGGTGCGCCAGCCCTTGCGGCGCGCCCTGGTGTTCCTGCCCTCGGGCGCGCCGCCGATCCTGCGCGACATCGTCGCCGACGAGCTGAACGTCGACGAGATCGACACGGGCGACGAGCTCGGCGAGGTGATCCAGTTCGAA
>DATJTU010000296.1:0-3020 GCA_035503015.1 Acidimicrobiales bacterium
TGCCCGTCGATCGAGATCTGTCCTTCGTCGGGCGGCGTGAGCCCGCACAGCATGGAGATCGTCGTGGTCTTGCCGGCGCCGTTCGGGCCGAGGAGTCCGTAGCACTCGCGGGCGCTGATGGAGAAGGACACGTCGTCGACGGCCAGGCGCTCGCCGTAGCGCTTGCGCAGGCCGGCGCACCACAGGGTCGGGGGCTCGCCGGGTCGCGGGGTCGTCGCCGTGATGACGCCTCCTCCGACCGGCTCGGGCAGGTCACCTCTCACGGGACGAGCGGACCCTTGCTCGCATCAGCGGTACTGCGTCTCGGACTTGTCCCGCGGCGGAGGCGGATTCCGCGGGGAGTTGCCGATGAGGGTGTAGGAGTAGCCGTTGTTGAGCGCCGGGGTGCGCGTCTGATCGAGCGACTCCCAGATGGCCCGGATCGTCCCTTGAATCGCCTTGGGATTGCGGCGCGCGATCGACGACGCGATCTCCTGGGCCCGGTTCCGCAAGGCGTCACGGGTCACCACCTCGGTGACCAGCCCGAGCCGCAGGGCGGTGTCGGCCGTGATGCGCTCCTCGTTGCCCATGAGGGCCCAGCGCAACACGTCGCCCAACGGCACGCCGCGGTGCAGCATGCCCATCGGCTCGAGCGCGCTCACGATCCCGACGTTGGCGTGGGGGTCGAAGAACGTGGCGTCGTCGGAGCAGATGACGATGTCCGACTCGTTCACGAAGTACTGGGCCCCGCCGGCGCAGATCCCGTGCACCGCGCAGACAACCGGCTTCCACACCTTGTGGTGGAGCTTGGGGCTCAGCGAGACGCCGGGGTCGAAGCTGTTCCAGTCGTTGTCCTTCATGAACCAGGGCTCGGGGTTCTTGACGTCGGTGCCGGTGCAGAACGCGCGCTCGCCGTTGCCCTGTAGGACGACGCAGTAGATGTCGTCGGTGTCGCGCACCGTCTCCCAGGCCCAAGTCATGTCCGCGGCCATCGCGTTGTTGAACGAGTTGAGGCTGTCGGGCCGGTTCAGCGTGAGCGTGGCCACGTGATCGGCCACGTCGAACAAGATCGTCTCGCGTTCCAAAGAGGTCCTCCCGGGCCGGCACGTCGGCGTAAACAGTACACTCTTTTGTCCGGCGAGCGCCGTCCTCAACGGTCGAGCCAGCCCGCGATCGTCTCGACGTCGCGCAGCCCGTTCGGCCCGATCGGCGCCACGTTGAGCACCGTCACGCCCGAGTCGCGGTAGGCCGCGATGCGATCCTTGACGAAACCGGCGTCTCCGATCAGCGACATGCCGGCGAGGAGCTCGCCGGGCACCGCTGCGGCGGCACCCTTGCGGTCACCGGCCAGGTAGAGGTCCTGGATCCGCGCCGCCTCATCCTCGAAGCCGTAGCGCTGCAGCGTGTCGTTGTAGAAATTCTTCCCCTTGGCGCCCATGCCGCCGAAGTAGAGCGTCAGCATGGGACGGTCGCGCTCGCGCAGTTCCTCGACCCCGTCGCCGATGGCGAGCGACCCGCCGGCGACGACCTCGAGCGGCGGCAGGTCCGGCGCACGGTGGTCCCGTCCCGCACGAAGCGAGGGTCCCCACACGTCGACCGCACGGTCGGGCCAGTAGTGCAGGGGCAGCCAGCCCTCGGCCAGCTCGGCCGTCATCTCGACGTTCTTCGGTCCAAGCGAGGCCACGTAGATAGGGATGCGCTCGCGCACCGGGTGATCCATGATCTTGAGCGCCTTGCCGAGACCTGTCCCCCGGCCCTCCGCCAGCGGCACCTGGTACTTGGCCCCGTCGTGCTCGAGCCGGTCGCGCCGCCAGACCGCGCGGCAGATGTCGATGACCTCGCGGGTGCGCGCCAGCGGCGCGTCGTAGGGCACGCCGTGGAACCCCTCGATCACCTGGGGGCCCGATGCCCCGATACCGAGGATGCAGCGTCCCCCGCTGAGGCGGTCGACGCCGACCGCCGTCATGGCCAGCAGCGTCGGTGTGCGCGAGTAGAGCGGCAGGATGCTCGAGCCGATCTGCGCCCGCCTCGTCACCGCGGCCAGGAAGCCCATGGTCGAGACGCCGTCGGCCGAGTACGCCTCCCCGGTCCACAGGTGCTCCACTCCCGCATCTTCGAGACGGCGGGCCTGGGCGGCGAACGCGTCGGGGTCGTTGCGCATCCCCACGAATGCCCCGAGTTTCATGGTCGACTGCTGCCTCCGGGTCCTCGGTCCAGCCTTCGGGCCATCGATATTTGAGTATACTATTTAGCCGATGGCGTGCGAGTCGGGTGAGAGCTGGTGAGGACACGCACGAGCCCGCGTCCCGGACCCGGGCGAGGAGGTCACGGTGTCAGCTGAGCCGGCGTCGGGCACCGCCCACCCCGTGATCCTCACCGACGTGTCCGACCGCGTCGGCACCATCACGCTCAACCGGCCCGAGCGCCGCAACGCGTTGAACGGCGCGCTCATCGGGGCACTCGACGACGCCGTGCGCGCCATGGCCGACGACGACGCCGTGAAGGTGGTCGTCCTCACCGGCGCCGGGCCCGACGGGACGGGCGGCTTCTGCTCGGGGGGCGACGTGCGGGAGGGCGCCAGCGGTCCCGGCAGCGAGAAGGGCGTCCCGCTCGACGCGCTGTCGGGCGACCTGGCCCGCCACGACCTGCACGCGGCCATGCTGCTGCACCTCATGCCCAAGCCCACCATCGCCATGGTCGGCGGCCCGGCGGTCGGGGCGGGGTGCAGCCTGGCCGCCGCGTGCGACCTGCGCTTCGCGTCCACCGACGCCGTGTTCTCCGCCGGCTTCACACCGAACGGGCTGTCCGGCGACTACGGGGGGTCGTTCCTGTGGACTCGGATCGGCGGCACGGGGCTGGCCCGGCGGCTGTACCTGCTGAACGAGAAGATCCCGGCGCGCCGGGCGCTCGAGCTCGGCATGGTCCATGCCGTGGTGGAGCCGGCGGAGCTGGCCGGCTCCACGCGTGAGGTGGCGACCCGGCTCGCCCGCACGCCGTCGTCGTTGCTGGCCCGGGTCAAGGGCAACCTCAACGAGGCCGAG
>DATJTU010000297.1:0-3396 GCA_035503015.1 Acidimicrobiales bacterium
GTCGCCCAGGACGGGCTCTTGCTTCAGGAGGGTCTCTTCTCGCGTATCGAGGTCGATCTGGAGCACGCTCGATGGTGTGACGAGCGACGTGCGGCCGAAGCGCAGCGTGCGGGTCTCGGGTTCGGGGTTCACGCCGAGCCACGTGGTGGAGGGGCTGTCGGCGGAAGGGATGATCCAGCCCGACTCGAGCAGGTCGGCTTTGAGAGGTTCGGTGCCCGCGCTGGCCGACTCGGGAAGCGGGAGGACGCGCACGTGGGTCTGCGCCTCGGCACGCTCGCTCAGTACGAGCAGGCCGGCGAAGGCGTCGACGTCCTCGATGCGCACGCCGGCGCGGTGCGGGACGATCTCCTGCCAGCCGGGCAGGCCGGTGGTGGGTGCTGGGTCGGGGTCCGAGGCGGGGTGGGGTGTCGGGTCGGGGGCGGCGATGACACGGAAGTCCTCGGCGGCGTCGTTGGTCAGCGCGACGAACCAGCCGGGGGAGTCGGAGTCGGCGTCGGGGGAGGTGGCGGCGGCCGGCGGGAGGTGGTCGACCGCGTACTCGACCCCCTCGCGACGCGGCATCACGACGGCGGGGTCGGCCAACGGGGTCGACGTGCGGATCCACCACCATTCGGTCGTGTTCGTGCTGTGGAGCCCGATCAGCACGAACGCGTTGTCCCTCGTGCTCCCGACGCCGAGACCGAATCGACGGTCGGACTCCTCGAAGACGAGCGCGTCGCCGCCGGGATCGGTGCCGAGCCGGTGGCGCCAGAGTTGGTAGGGGCGCTGGGCCTCATCGAGGCGGACGTAGAAGATGTAGTCGGCTTCCGCCGACCAGGCCAGGCCGTAGCCGACCTCGGGAACGGCTTCGGCAGCCACCGTGGGCGACGTCTCCGCGTCGAGTGGGAGGAAGCGCAGCTCGTACTTCTCGTTGCCGAGGCGGTCGGTCGAGTAGGCCAGCCAGTTGTGGTCGTGGCTGACGGTGGCGCCGCCGAGGGCGAAGTAGTCCGATCCTTCCGCCAGCCGGTTCTCGTCGAGGATCACCTGCTCCTCGACGCCGGGCTCGCCGGCCGGCGGCAGCTCGTCGGGGCCGCGGGCGGGACGCCGGCAGTGGATGCCGTAGTCCTTCCCTTCCTCGGTGCGGGTGTAGTACCACCAGGGACCACGACGCGCGGGGACCGACATGTCGGTCTCCTTGATCCGGGCCTTCATCTCCTCGAAGAGCGTCGTCCGGAGCGGCTTGAGCGGCGCCGTCTCCTGGTCCGTGTACTCGTTCTCGGCCCTGAGGTAGGCGAGGGTCTCGGGATCCTCGCGGTCGCGCAGCCAGAACCAGGGATCTTCCCGGTCGTCGCCGTGCGCCGTGATGACGTGGGGGCGCTGTTGGGCTGTCGGGGGACCGGCCATGGACGAAGAGCCTGCCACGGCTGGCGACACGGAGGTGGCCCGAAGTTGGCGTTTCGGCAGGCTGGGGTAGTTGTTACTATCTACGTAGGGGAAATCCCCCCTTCCCCGACCTCAGGAGCGCAAGAGGCACATGGCCGCCACGGATCTCGACCTCGGCCGTTACCAGCTCGGCTGGAGCGACGCCGAAGACTACGTCTTCAAGCCCAAGAAGGGCTTGAACGAGTCGATCGTGCGCGAGATGTCGGAGATGAAGGGCGAGCCGGAGTGGATGCGCACCTTCAGGCTCCGCGCGTTGAAGAACTTCGAGCGCAAGCCGATGGCGCCCTGGTTCGCGGAGCAGATGCCGAATCTGGACTTCGACGACATCTACTACTACATCAAGCCAACCGGGGCTCAGGTCAACGACTGGGCGGATCTGCCGGACGCCATCAAGAACACGTACGAGAAGCTCGGCATCCCCGAGGCGGAGCGGAAGTACCTGGCTGGCGTGACGGCCCAGTATGAGTGTCTCGCACCATGGACCAAGGTTTGGACGACGCGCGGCATGCGCGCCATCAAGGAGCTCGCGCCGGGGGACGAGGTCTTCGCGCTGGACGAGGAATCCAAGCTCCTCGAGGTGGCGCGCGTCGTGGCCGGGGGCAAGTCGGGCGAGAAGGAGATCTTCCAGATCACGGCGCGTGGCCGCACGATCGACGCGTCGGGCAACCACCCGTTCCTCGTGCTCCGTGACGAGCGCGAGCCCGGCAGCGGTCGTGCCAAGTACGCAACCCGGTGGGTGCAAGCCGAGGAGCTCGCGGAGGGTGATCTCGTCGCCATCGCCACCGACGTGCCCGAGTTCGGCCACAACGCGCCGATGCTCCTCCCGCAGGACGACAGGGGTGCGTTCTACCCGCGGGTGACCAGCGACGACATGTGCTGGTTCCTCGGTCTGTACCTCGGCGACGGGTACCTCAAGCACTCCGACGGCTACACCACCGTCCAGATCGCGGTGGACAAGACGGACACGGTTCTGGTCGACGAGATCCGTGATGTCGCCAAGCGCCTCTTTGGTCTCGATTTCACGCTGAGCAAGGACGGCTATCGCCTCCAGGCCCGCGGGACCGCTGCGCTCGCGGAGTACCTCGAGCTCAACGGACTCGGCGGCACGTCGCTGACCAAGCGGGTACCCGACTGGGTCTTCGGTCTGCCCACCTCACAGCGACTGTCCTTCGTGGCGGGTCTCCTCGACGCCGACGGATACGTGCGCGACCACGCGACCTCCAAGGACGCGGTGTTCACGAGCGCCAACCAGCAGTTGCTTGCCGGAATCAAGGAGTTGCTCGCGCTCTCTGGCGTCTGGAGCAGCTCTGTGATCTCCGTGTCGAACCGCCACCCGCACGACCGGGAGCGGATCATGCAGGCCTATCACCTGCGCCTCTCCGGCGACTTCGACCGGATCCCTGCCCGTTCGCCGCGTCGGGCCGACCGGATGAACCGGCGCAAGTTCCGGCACAGTTACCGTACGTCCCGCGGCACGGTCTTCCACGCCCACACGAGCGAGATGCTCGGTTTCGCGCGGGTCGAGAAGATCGAGCGCCTGGGAGTGGAGCCGGTCTACGACATCGAGGTCGAGGGCCATCACAACTTCGTGGCCGAAGGCTTCGTGGTCCACAACTCCGAAGTCGTCTTCCACCGCAACCGCGAGGACCTCGAATCCCAGGGCGTCTTCTTCTGCGACATGGACACGGCGGTGCGCGAGTACCCCGACATCGTGCGCAAGTGGTTCGGCAAGATCATCCCGCCGAACGACAACAAGTTCGCCGCGCTCAACTCGGCGGTGTGGTCGGGTGGCTCGTTCATCTACGTCCCGCCCGGCGTGAAGGTCGACATGCCGCTGCAGGCCTACTTCCGGATCAACGCCGAGAACATGGGCCAGTTCGAGCGGACGCTGATCATCGCCGACGAGGGCTCCCAGGTGCACTACATCGAGGGCTGCTCGGCCCCGGTGTACTCGACGGACTCGCTGCACTCGGC
>DATJTU010000298.1:0-3083 GCA_035503015.1 Acidimicrobiales bacterium
CCGGTCGCGCTCGCGGTGCAAGAAGGCGTAGATCGAGTGCTCGTCGAGCTTCTCGTCGCAGAACCGGGTTATGTCGTCGAGCAGGTCACCTTGTCTACTCGCCACACCAAGCGTCATCGGCCCTCCGGGATCGAGAACTACAACGATGTAATTCTCCCAGATCCCGGCTCAGATCGCGAATCGAAAGACACCAACCACCTGATGTGGAACGGCTTGTCAAGTAGGTACTACCAGCTTGTTCTTGGGCGCGCCGAACCGGAGGTTCGGCGCCTGAATGCTTTCTGGCAGGCGACGGGGCCCCGACGTCAAGGTGCAGCGCCCGCAGCGGAGCGAGGACGAACGACCTTGACGTCGGGGTGGCGGCTGCGACGCCTCGGCCCCACGTGATGGGGCGGGGGACGAATGAGAACTCGACCATGCGCCGGGGCCAAGTGGGTCGGCGGACCGCCACTCTGATGTACGCGGGTTCTCACCGCAGGTCGGCGATGCGCAGGATGGTGCCCCTCACTAGGAACGCGTCCCGGATCGCTCCGGGGTCGCATAGGTGGAACGGGGATCTTCCCTGCCGCGGCGGTGCCCCGGCGCATGGTGGAGGTCTCGCTCATCTCCGCGCCGAGGAGGTGGCGAGCTGGGAGGCTTTCACTTCAGGCGGCCATCTCGGCCCAGAGGAATCCGGTGAGCTCTCGGGCGATGGCGGTGACGACGACATTGCGCGAGCTCTTGCGCTCGGCCAGGCGGCGGAACTTGGCGCACAGATGGAGCTGGGCGGCCCAGGCCCGAGTGACGGTGTCGTGGCCGCAGCGCTCTTGGCGCTTCTTGATGGTGGCTCCGACCGCGGGACGGTGCTGGTAAGCCCAGGCGGACTCGACGAGCTGGGCCCGCAGGTGCAGGTTGCCCGACTTGGTGATCCGGCCCCGCACCTTGCGCTCGCCGCTCGAGTACTCAGAAGGGACGAGCCCGCAGAATCCCATGAGCGCCGTCGCGCGGGGGAAGCGTCGCCAGTCGCACACTTCGGCCGAGAGGGTGAGCGCGCCGAGCTCACTGACGCCGCGGTAGGCGCCGAGCCGGGCGACCGCTTGCGCAAAGGGCCCCTTTTGGAGGTAAACCCCGAGATCGGACTCGACGGCGGCCAGGTGGGCGTCGAGCCCGGCCACGATGGCGCGGTAGTGCGAGTACGTCGATTGCAAGGCCGCATCGTCGAAATGCAGCTGGCGCAGCCAGGCCTCGTGAGCCAGCGTCCAGGCCACACCGCCTCGATAGACCTGACCGTGACGGAGCAAGAACTTGGAGAGCCGGTGCCGACAGCGGGTGCGGTCGATCACCAGGTCCGCTCGTGCGCGCGCCAGGTCGCGGATGGCCTCTTCACCCGGTGTGGGGATGTGCACCGCGGTCAGCTCGCCGGCGCGGTAGAGGTGGACGAGGCGCCGGGCGTCTCGGGCGTCGGTCTTGATCTTGGCACCCGGGGCGACCGGGATGAGCGACGGGGCGATCACCTCGGTGGCCACCCCCAAGCGACCGAGCAATCGGGCCAGGTCATAGCCCGTGGGGCCCGCCTCGTAGCAGAGGCGCACGAGGGCGGGGTCGCCCAGGGTCCCGACGAAACGCCGGACACTCGGCTCATCGTGGAACCAGCGGTCGAGGGTGGGAGTCTCTCGGCCTGGGGCGAGCACCGCCGAGGTGATCGAGTCCCGATGGACGTCGAGACCTACCCAGATCGTGTTCGAGGAGGCAGAATTGGCTTTGGACACGGTCGGCTCCTTCCGTATGTTGGCTCGGTCCACGTCATCGTGGGCAATCCACGTATATGCGGAACTGAGCCGGCCGTTCCATCGTCACTAAATTGACGGTTGTGTCAGGCCCCCTGTCTATGCGAATACCCGGACGGGGGCGAGCGAGCTGAGCACCCACGACATCGGGTTCGTCGGGGCGGGACAGCTGGCCCGCATGGCCGGCGAGGCCGCCAGCGCACTCGGGCTGTCCATGGCGGTCCTGGCGCCGCAGCCCGGCGACGCCGCCAGTGCCGTGGCCGCCGAGGTCCTCATCGGCTCGCCGTTCGTCGCGGCCGACCTCCGCGCGCTCGTCGAGCGCTGCGCCGTCGTCACCTTCGACCACGAGCAGGTCGACCTCGACCTCGTCGCCGGGCTCGGCGCGGAGGGCTACGTCCTGCGCCCGGGCGCCACGGCCCTCGAGTTCGCGGTCGACAAGGCCCACATGCGCACCGTCCTCGACGCGGCGG
The DNA here is from genome assembly GCA_035503015.1 of Acidimicrobiales bacterium. Classification (GTDB taxonomy): domain Bacteria; phylum Actinomycetota; class Acidimicrobiia; order Acidimicrobiales; family RAAP-2; genus Bog-473. Next base: position 2,237 of record DATJTU010000298.1, read on the forward strand.
GCGTGCCCGTGCCGGCGTACGAGGTCGTGGAGGACGGGCCGGCTGCGCCCGCGGACGTGGCCCGCTTCGCCGCGGGGCACGGCTGGCCGCTCGTGCTCAAGGCCGCCCGCGGCGGCTACGACGGCAAGGGCGTCTGGTTCGTCGCCGACGCGGCGGAGGCGGAGGAGGTCCTCGCCCACATCGACGGCCGGGTCGTCGTCGAGGAGCTCCTCCCGCTCGACGCCGAACTGGCGGTGATGGTCGCCCGGCGCCCCTCGGGCTCGTCGGCCGCCTGGCTCGCCGTCGAGACCGCCCAGGTCGGTGGTGTCTGCCGCGAGGTCCTGGTCCCCGGCCGCCTGCCCCTTGAGGTCGGCGAGGCGGCGTCGGCGCTCGGACAGAAAGTCGCCGAGATCACCGGCGCCGTCGGCGTGATGGCCGTCGAGCTCTTCTGGTCAGGGAGACGCCTGCTGGTCAACGAGGTGGCGACACGCCCGCACAACTCGGGGCACTGGACGATCGAGGGCGCCGTGACGTCACAGTTCGAGAACCACGTCCGCGCCGTGCTGGACCTGCCCCTCGGCTCGACGGCGCCCCAGCACGCCCAGGTCGCCAGCGTCAACGTGTTCGGCGGCCCCGCCGGCGAGGACCCCGTCCGCCTGCTCCCCCGCGGGCTGGCCGTCGAGGGCGCACACGTGCACCTCTATGGCAAGGAACCACGACCGGGACGCAAACTGGGGCACGTGACCGTGTGCGGGGACGACGCCGACGACGTCCGGGGGCGCGCCTGGTCGGCCGCGCTGGCCCTCGGCACGCCCCGGCCCGAGGGCTTGACGCTCCCCGCCGGGGTGCGACCGTGAGCGCCCGCGCC
>DATJTU010000299.1:0-5100 GCA_035503015.1 Acidimicrobiales bacterium
GCGGGCTACATCGGCTTCATGATCGTCGACGAGGAGGCGCACATGACGACCATCGCCACCGCGCCTGACTTCCAGCGCGCCGGCGTGGCCACGACGATGATCGTGGACGGGTTCCGCACGCTCCGAGCGGACGGGGTGAAGCACATCTCGCTGGAAGTGGCGGCCAACAACGACCCGGCGCAATCGCTCTACCGGCGCTTCGGCTTCGCTCCCGTCGCCGTGCGCAAGAACTACTACCCGGTCACGGGTCAGGACGCACTGGTCATGTGGGTGTACGACATCGACACTGCCGAGTACGCCGCGCGGCTCGAGAAGCTCGCGGCGAGGACCGTCGCCGTCGAACACGATCGGACGCCCTGAGGCTCAGCACGCCGGCGTGCCGACCGCCTCGATCTGCAGCGTGATGCGCGACGAGGCGGCCAGTCGCAAGGCCGTCACGCCGAACGCGCGACGATTCACCTCGGCGGTGGCGCTGATGCGCACCGCCCCACTGCCCTGCAGCGTCGCGGCGCGCAGGACGAGTGCGGCCGGCGCGGCGACACCGTGCACGCTGAGCGTGCCGCGGACCTCCCAGTGCCCGTCGACCGGGACGACCTCTCGTGACACGAACTCGATCACCGGATAGCGCGCGACGTCGAGCAGCTTGACGCCCTTGACGTGCTCGTCGCGCTTGACCATGGGTGTCGTGAAGGTGTCCGCGGCCAGCACCGCATGGACCGAGGAACGTTCGGGTGGGTTCCCGACGGCGAACTCGCCGGACGCCAGACCCATCGTCCCTTTGATGGTGAAGAGGCCGAGCTTCCGTGCCGTGAACGCCACCGTCGACCGCGCCGGGTCGAGCCAGTAGTTCCCCGGGGGGACCGCGATGCCGTCCGGCTTGTGGGTCAGGTCCTCGATCGCCATGGTCATCTCCTGCTCCGAGTCGGGTCGTGCGCCCGTCTCCGCCTGTCTGACCCGGCGCAGCCCCGCAACGTGACGGGCGGAGTCGCGGCCACACGGGCCCTGCCGAAACGGGAGCCGTGGGAGGCCAACGGCCAACTGAGGTTGCGGCGACACCGGCGCCCGTAGGGTGGGACGCGGTGGCCCCACCACTCGCCGAGGCCGGTCGGGGCGCCGCCCGCCGTCGCCACGAGAGGAGCCCAGTCATGGAAACGATCGCGCTCGGGAGCCAAGGCCTGGAGGTCTCGCGCCAGGGCCTGGGATGCATGGGGATGTCGGAGTTCTACGGGCCGGGGGACGACGACGAATCGATCGCCACGATCCACCGCGCCCTCGACCTCGGCGTGACGTTCTTCGACACGGCCGACGTCTACGGGCCGCACACCAACGAGGTCCTCGTCGGCAAGGCACTGGCCGGCCGCCGCGACGGTGCGGTCATCGCAACCAAGTTCGGCATCGTGCGCGATCCCGACGACCCGACCGCGCGCGCCGTCAACGGCCGGCCCGACTACGTGCGTCAGTGCTGCGACAATTCGCTGGCCCGCCTGGGCGTCGATCACATCGACCTCTACTACCAACACCGCGTCGACCCGGGCACGCCCATCGAAGAGACGGTGGGCGCGATGGCCGAGCTGGTCGCGCAAGGCAAGGTGCGCTTCCTCGGCCTCTCCGAAGCCGCGCCGGCCACCATCCGCCGCGCCCACGCGGTCCACCCGATCTCAGCCCTGCAGACCGAGTACTCGGTCTGGGCGCGGGACCCCGAGGCCGAGATCCTGCCCACGTTGCGCGAGCTCGGGATCGGCTTCGTGCCCTACAGCCCGCTCGGACGGGGGTTCCTGACGGGCACCCTGCGCTCCGTCGACGCACTCGACGCATCGGACTTCCGGCGCTTCCAGCCGCGGTTCCAGGGCGACAACCTGGCGCACAACGTGGCCATCGTCGAGGTCATCGACCAGCTGGCCCAGGCCAAAGGCTGCACGCCGGCCCAAGTGGCGCTGGCCTTCGTGCACGCGGCAGGGCGGGACGTCGCGCCGATCCCGGGAACCAAGCGACGCACCTATCTCGAGGAGAACGTCGCCGCGCTCGGCGTGGAGCTGACCGAGGAGGATCTCGCGGTGCTCGACACCGTGGCGCCGGTCGCCGGCGAGCGCTACGCCGACATGTCGGTGCTCAACGGGTGACGCGTTGCGGCTCGTGCGCGCGCTCGGCGCGCGTCGCGCACAGGTCGGCCAGGCCGGCGCTGATCGTCCCGAGGGGGTCGCTCGCTGCGATCTCGGCGGCGAGCGCGCGGGCGCGGCGGCGGTACGACGCGTGCGAGAGGACGCGGCGTACGGCGCGGGCGACCATCGCCGGTGACGGGCCGCCCGTGTGCAGGTTGACGCCGGCGCCGGACCACTGGACGCGTGCCGCCACCTCGGGCTTGTCCTCGCTGTTGCCCGCGACCACGAGCGGGACGCCGTGCGCCAGCGCCTGCTGGACGCCGCCGTAGCCGCCGTTGGTCACCATGGCGTCGACGTGCGGGAGCAGGACGTCGTGGGGGATGAAGCGCTCGAGGCGGACGTTGGCGGGCAGGCCGTGGCGCAAGGGTGCGGGATCGGGACCGCCCGTCGTGGCCACGACGAGCACGTCGTCGCGTGCCAGCGCGCGGGCGCTCAGCAACACGAGCCGCCCGAGGTCGGCGTTGTCGAGTGTGCCCTGGGTGACGTGCACGACGGGGCGGTCCGCCGCCAGCTCGTCCCACCACGGCGGCGGTTCGCACGAGACGGACGGCGGGACGAGGACGGGGCTGACAAAGCGCACGCTCGGGGCGAGGTCCGAGCGCGGGTACTCGAAGCCGGCCACGCTCAGCTGGAAGAAGGCGTCGACCACCTTGGGCTGGAGGTCGATGAAGTACCCCGGGAAACCCGCCACGCCCACCTCGGCCAGCCGGCGCCGGGCGAAGCGCTGGATGTCGACCAGGGCGACGTGCTGGGTGAGCCAGTTCAAGGTGCGGTTCCGGGCGCGGGCGAGCGGGCCCGTCCCGGGCTGCAAGGCCGTGCCGAACGGCGCGGTGTCCCGGCTCGACGACGCGTACGGCATCACGCCGACGCAGGCGAGTGCCGGTCGGTCCGGGGCCGGCGCGAGCGCGAGCGGGAGGGCGCCGAAGAACATGGTGTCGACGACGACGCAGTCGGCGGGCTCGTCGGCCAGGATCGCGGCCAGCGCACGGTACTGACCGGGCAGCGGGCCGATGAAGATCCGTCGCAGATCGTCCTTCACCCCACCGACGCCGCGGCGCCCCGCCGCCTCGCGGTCGGGGTTGGCGACCATCAGGTCATGGGCGTCGTCCTCCGGCGCGAACGCAACGAACGCCGCGCCGGTCGCCTCGACCTGCGCGCGGTAGTGCGCCGTCGTGAAGAAGGTGACGGCGTCGCCCTGCTCCACCAGCCGCCGCGCCAGGGCCAGCAGCGGCGCCGTGTGGCCGTGGGCCGGTGTGGTGCAGATGACGTAGCGACGGCGCCCGGGCGGCCCGCCGCTCATCGCGCGATGACGGCCCCGCTCCACGCTGGCAGGGTGAGCGCCCCTTCGACCGGCGACCCCTCGAGGCCGACGTCGGTGCTCACCGTGACGACGCCGTGCACCGCCTCGAACGTCGCCGGGTCGTCGGACATGTTCAGCACGACGGTCGTGCCTTCCCCGCGCGCATAGGCCCAGGTCTGCTCCGGCGCGGGCAGGGTCCGGTAGGCGCCGACGGCGAGATCGTCACTGGCGCGTCGCGCCGCGACGATCCGCCGGCAGCACTCGAGGACCGACGACGGATCGCCGTCCTGGTCGGCCACGTTGCATGCGGCGGGGTCGGCCATCGGCAGCCACGGGACCACCCCGGGCTCGGTGAACCCGCCGCCGGGCCCACCGTCCCACGGCATCGGCGTGCGCTCGGGATCGCGCCCGGCGTAGGGGTAGAAGCGGACGCCGACCGGGTCGAGCAACTGGTCCTGCGGCACGTCACCGTCGACGAGACCGATCTCGTCGCCCTGATACAGGAACGGCGTCCCGCGCAGGGTGAGCACGAGCAGGAGCGCGACCTTCACCTTGGCGGGGTCGCCGCCGGCCCACCGGGTGGCGAGACGGGAGAAGTCGTGATTGGACGCGTGCCAGGTGGGCCATGCGCCGGGCGGCAGGAGGTCCTCGGTGCCCTCGACGACGCTGCGCAACGCCGCCGCCTCGAAGGGCGCGTGCATGAACTGGAAGTTGAACCCGCCGTGGAGCTCGTTGCGCCCCGAGCCGTAGAACTGGACGAGCCGTTCGAGTGTCTCGACGTTGGTCTCGCCGATAAGGAGGCGGGCGGGGTCGTAGCTGTCGGCGATCGTGCGCCAGTGGCGCAAGATGTCGTGCGCCTCGGGCCGGTCGGTGTTGTAGACGTAGCGCACGCCCATGAACTGCTGTTCGATGGGGTCGTCCTCCGTCGCCGGCGGGTTGTCGCGCAGCTCCTTGTCCTTGATCATCATGTTGCACACGTCGATGCGGAAGCCGGCGACCCCGCGGTCCCACCAGAAGCGCACGATCTCGTCGAATTCGCGCCGGACGTCGTCGTTCCACCAGTTGAGGTCGGGCTGTCCCGCCTCGAAGTTGTGCAAGAAGAACTGGCCGCTCGGCTCGTCGAGTTTCCACGCCGGCCCGCCGAAGATGCTGACCCAGTTGTTGGGGGGGCTGCCGTCCGGCTTCGGGTCTGCCCACACGTAGTAGTCGCGATGCGCCGCGTCGCGGCCACTGAGCGCGTCGACGAACCACGCGTGCTGGTCGCTCGTGTGGTTGGGCACCAGGTCCATCAAGATGCGGATGCCGCGGGTGCGCGCCTCGCGTACCAGGGTGTCGAGATCGTCGAGGGTGCCGAAGCTCGGGTCGATGTCGCGGTAGTCCGAGACGTCGTAACCCCAGTCGCGGTTGGGCGAGCACGTGACCGGGGACAGCCACACGCCGTCGATGCCCAGGCGGGCGAGGTGGTCGAGCTTCGAGATGATGCCCGGCAGGTCACCCACACCGTCGCCGTTGGAGTCGGCGTACGAGCGCGGATAGATCTGGTAGAAGACGCCGCCATGCCACCAGCGGTCCGGATCGGTCTGCGGGCTCACTGGGGCCGTCTCCCTTCAGGTCACATCGGTCCTGTGGGAGCGTACCGAA
>DATJTU010000300.1:0-6296 GCA_035503015.1 Acidimicrobiales bacterium
CGCAGGCGCCGCTCGAGCCCGGGGCTCGAGACCGACAGCGTGTAGCGGCCCGGCATGGGGTCGATCGCGTCGAGCGCGGCCGAGACGTCGCGGGTGGCCTCGCCCAGCTCGTCCAAGCCGACACCGCCCTCCCGGTCGACGAAGACCGTGAGCTCGGCCCCGTGCATCTCGACGTCCACCAGGTCCAGGCCCCGTGCCTCGACGACGGGTGCCAGCGCGTCTGCCAGGTCTGTCGTGTCCTTCGGCATCGCTGCCACCTCCTTTCGTCTCGGGTCCTGCTCGTGTCGTCCCTGCTCGTTCCTGCCCCAACAAAGCGAAAGCGTGGGCCGCAGCCCACGCTTCAACGAGGTACTGATCTAACAATGACAGCCGACGGAATTATAGCAATTCCAGGATCAACCTGGCCCGTCGGTGGCCCGTTCCCGCCACCTTTTCCCTCCGATGGGCACCTCGATCGCCACCGGGGCCGGTCGGTGCGTCAGTAGGAGCGGCCGACGATCGCCACGAGGTCCTCCTCGTCGTCGCCCGGCTGGGCCAGCGACCCGTCGGGGCGCTGGAGGCAGCGCACGGTGATCGCGTGCTCGGCCAGGCGGTCCTCCCCGTCGGGGCCGAGGGCACCGAAGCGGACCCGGGCGAAGCCCGGCTCGCCCGCCTCGATCGCCTCCGCCAGCGTCCCGACGTCGGCGGTCTTGGCCTCGCGGAACGCCGACGCTTCGGCCAGCAGGGCGGCCCCGGCCGCCTCGAGGACTGAGGCCACGGACCCGGCCACGCCGGCGAGCGGAACACTCTGCTTGTCTCGCCGGTGGCGGTTCACCACCGTCACGTTCCCCTCGGCCAGGTCGCGCGGGCCGACCTCGACCCGGACCGGCACCCCCTTCAGCTCCCAGTCCACGCTGCGCCGGCCGAAACTGGTGTCGGTCCGGTCGTCGAGGCGGACCCGCCAGCCCGCCGACCGCAGCTCGCCCGCCAGCGCGACCGCTGCCGCACCCACCTCGGGCGAGTCCTTCACGACCAGGACCACCACCTGGGCGGGCGCCAACGCCGGCGGCAGCCGCAGTCCGAAGTCGTCACCGTGTGCCATGACCAGCGCGCCGACCAGGCGGGTCGACACGCCCCACGACGTTTGCCAGACGTGCTCGAGGGAGCCCGAGGCGTTGGAGAACGTGATGTCGAAGGGGACCGAGAAGTTCTGCCCCAGCTCGTGGCTGGTGCCCATCTGCAGTGCCTTGCCGTCGCCCATCATCCCCTCGCAGGTCCACGTCCGGTTGGCGCCGGCGAACCGCTCGCGCGCCGTCTTGTGCCCCGTGAGGACGGGCACCGCCAGGACGTCGACCATGGTCGAGCGGTACACCTCGTCGAGGATGCGCAACGCGTAGACGCGCGCGTCGTCCTCCGTGGCGTGCGCGGTGTGGCCCTCCTGCCACAAGAACTCGCTCGTGCGCAGGAACAGGCGGGGGCGCAGCTCCCAGCGGACCACGTTGGCCCACTGGTTGAGCAACATCGGCAGGTCGCGGTGGCTCTGGATCCACTTGGAGAAAAAGCTGTTGATCACCGTCTCGCTGGTCGGGCGCACGACGAGCGGCTCGTCGAGCTCCTTGCCCCCCGCGTGGGTGACGACCGCCAGCTCGGGGGCGAAGCCCTCGACGTGCTCGGCCTCGAGCTTCAAGAAGGCCTCGGGGATGAAGAGGGGGAAGTACGCGTTCTCCGCGCCCGCCTCCTTGATGCGGCGGTCCAGCTCGGCCTGCATCAGCTCCCAGATGCCGTACCCCCACGGACGGATGACCATGGTCCCGCGCACCGGGCCGTTGTCGGCCATCTCCGAGCCGGCGACGACCTCTTGGTACCAGCGAGGGAAATCCTCCTCGCGCGTGACGATGGCGCCCTTGCCCATCCGTGCAGGCTACTTGGCCCCCGCGTCGGCACCCGGCGTTGGCGCTGGCGACGGCGCGTCGGCGCCGCCGTCGTCAGCGCGGGATCAGTGGCCCCCGTCGTCCCCGTGGCGCCGGATGATCTCGATCTTCTCCGCCGTGTGGTTGGGGTCCGCGCCCGTCGAGTCGAGCAGCGCGCGCCGGTCGGCCTCGGCCTCCGCCGCCGCGCCGGAGTCGGCCGCCGCGAGCCGCGCCTCCGCGCCTTCTGCAACGAGCCGCTCTGCCTCTTCGACGAGCGCGCGCACCATGTCCGCCTCGGGGACGACCCGGATGATCTTGCCGCGGATGAAGAGATGACCCTTCTGCTTTCCCGCCGCGATACCGAGGTCCGCCTCGCGCGCCTCGCCGGGGCCGTTCACCACACAGCCCATCACGGCGACCTGGATCGGCAGGGACAGTTGTTCGAGCGCCTCCTGGGCCTCCTTGGCCACGGCGATCACGTCGACCTGGGCCCGGCCGCACGAGGGGCAGGCGATGAGGTCGAGCCCCTTGCGTTCGCGCAACCCGAGCGACTCGAGCAGCTGGCGGCCGGCGCGGGCTTCCTCGACCGGGTCGGCGGTGAGCGAGAAGCGGATGGTGTCGCCGATCCCCTCCGCCAGCAGCGTGCCGATGCCGGCGGTGCCCTTCACCAGCCCACCGGGCGGCGGCCCGGCCTCGGTCACGCCGAGGTGGAGCGGGTGGTCGAAGGTCTCCGACGCCAGCCGGTAGGCCGCGATCATGAGCGCGACCGAGGACGCCTTGACCGAGATCTTGACGTCGCTGAAGCCGACTTCTTCGAAGAAGGCGAGCTCGTGTTGCGCCGACTCGACCAGCGCCTCGGGAGTCGCGCCGCCGTACTTCTTGTAGAGGTCGGGGTGCAACGAACCGGCGTTCACGCCGATGCGGATCGGCACGCCGCGGTCGCGCGCCTCGGCCGCCACCTGCTTGATCTCGGACTCCTTGCGGAGGTTGCCCGGGTTGAGCCGCAGACCCTGCACGCCCGCTTCCAGTGCGGCGAGCGCCATCTCGTGGTGGAAGTGGATGTCGGCGACGATGGGGACCGGCGCACGCGGCACGATGTGCGCCAGGCCCTCGGCAGCCGCCTCCTCGTTGCACGTGCAGCGCACGATGTCGGCGCCTGCCGCCGCGAGCGCGTAGATCTGCGCCAGCGTGCCGTCGACGTCCGCCGTCTTGGTGGTGGTCATCGACTGCACCGTCACCGGCGCCCCGTCGCCGATGGGCACACCGCCGAGCGTGATGCGCCGGGTGGGGCGCCGCGGCGAGAGGAGTGAGGAGGAGAGCTCCACGGTGCTCAGTGCGGTAATTGCAACGGGTGCGTGATATCCAAGTACAAGGCAGCAATGACGAAGAAGCTCAAGAACGCGATGAAGAGCGCGGCCACCGGGAACAGCTTGGTGATGTCGGCGCGGTAGTAGGGCTGTCCCCGTTTCGTGCGGACCCACTCGTAGGCGGCGACGGCCACGTGCCCGCCGTCGAGCGGGATCATCGGCAACAGGTTCAAGATGCCGAAGACGATGTTGATGGAGATCAGGAGCATCAGCACCACGTAGACGCCCAGCTGCTCGGCCTGGGAGCCGAGGTTGGCGATGCCCACGATGGACGTGGGCCGGGGTGCCGAGCCGGGGTTGTCGGCAGCCGACGCCGCCGCGTGCGAGTTGGTGAGCTGGTGCCACAGCGACGAGATGCCGTGCGGCGAGAAGACCTGCCCGATCCCGGTCATCGTCTGGTCGGTCACCTGCCAGAACGTCGAGAGCGCGACGCCCGGCGCCGACACCAACGACACCGAATTCACCGCGGGGGCGATGTCGACCCCGAGATAGCCGCGGTTGCCCAGCTTCTGTCCGTCCACCTTGATGCCCTTGCCGCTCTCGGGCGTGGCGGTCAGGTGGATGAGCCGCCCGTCGCGCTCGACGCCGATCGTGATGGGCTTCCCGGTGGAGTCCTTCACGGCGTCGGTCATCGCCTCGGGGTTGGCGAACGTCTTGCCGTTGATGGAGACGATGGTGTCCCCCGCCTTCAGGCCCGCGATGGCGGCGGGGGTCGTCTTGCCGGGCCAGTGCTCGAGCGAGGACACCGTGTAGTTGTTGGTGGCCTGCCCGTAGCCGAGCACCACGATGAGGCAGAGGATCAACGCGATCAGGAAGTGCACCGCCGAGCCGGCCGACGCCACGATGATGCGCTGGTGGAACGGCTGCTGGCGGTAGGCACGCGGCTCGTCCTCCTCGGGCACTTCCTCCAAGGAGGTGAACCCGGTGATGCGGACATAGCCGCCGGCCGGGATCGCCTTCACCCCGTACTCGGTCTCGCCCCGCCGGACCGACCACAGGCGTGGCCCGAAGCCGACGAAGTACTCGGTCACCTGCATGCCGGCCCACTTGGCCGTCACGAAGTGGCCGAGCTCGTGCAGCATCACGATCGCGATGAGGATCACGATGAAGAGGAGCAGTGGTCCCCATCCCAGCAGGACGAAGAGGGCCGAGATCGCCGCGACGCCGACGAGCAGCTGGATCACGCGCGCCGAGTTCCCGCCCGCCGGCCGCGCCGGGTCGGCGTCGTCCCCGAGAGGCGGGAGGTCCGCCCGTTCCTCCTGCTCGGTGATGGTCATGACCCCGCCAACGCTACCGGCCGTGCCGTCAGCCGGTGCGTCGCGCCACGATGGCGCCGGCGCGCGTCCGGGCCGCCGCGTCCGCCGCCAACACGGCTTCCACCTGGTCGATCGGATCGTCCACCCAGCCTTCGAGCGTCTCGGCGACGACATCGGCGATCGCCGCCCAGGGCAAGGCGCCGTCGAGGAAGGCCTGGACCGCGACCTCGTTGGCCGCGCTGAGCCACGCCGGCGCGGACCCGCCCGCCCGGCCGGCCTCGTACGCCAGGTCGACACAGCGGAAGACCGAGCGGTCGGGCGGCTCGAAGGTCAAGGTGCGGGGCTCGGACCAGTCGAGGGCGGCAAAGGGCGTGGCCGCCCGGTCGGGCCATCCCAGCGCGTACCCGATCGGGAGACGCATGTCGGTGTCGGCCAGCTGTGCGAGCGTCGAGCCGTCGCGCAGTTCCACCATGGAGTGCACGATCGACTGCGGGTGCACCACGATGTCGATCCGGTCGTAGTCGATGCCGAAGAGCTCGTGCGCCTCGATCACCTCGAGCCCCTTGTTCATGAGGGTCGACGAGTCGATCGTGATCTTGGGACCCATCGACCACGTCGGATGGGCCAGCGCGTCGGCGACGGTCACGCTGCCGAGGCGGTCCGCGGGCCAGCCCCGGAACGGCCCGCCCGAGGCCGTCAAGAGGAGACGCGCCACGTCCGTGGCGGCGTGGACCGAGGCGAGGCACTGATGCAGCGCGCAGTGTTCGGAGTCCACCGGGACGATCTCCGCACCCGGCGTGCGGCGCGCCTTCTGGACCACGGGCGCGCCGGCGATGAGCGACTCCTTGTTGGCGAGCGCCAGGCGCTTGCCTGCTTCGAGCGACGCCATCGTGACCGGCAGGCCGGCGAAGCCCACCACGGCGTTCAGCACCACGTCGGCGCCGCCCGCCGCGGCGACCATGCCGTCCTCGCCCGTCATCACTGCGGTCGTGGCCGGGACCCCGGCGCGGACTGCGCCGGCCAGCGACGCGTCACCGATCACCACGAGGTCCGGCGCGAACTCGTTGGCCTGCGCCACGAGGAGATCGGCCGACGACTGCGCCGCCAGTGCATTCACGCGGAATCGCTCGGGCTCTCGGCGGACGACGTCGAGGGCCTGGGTGCCGACCGAGCCTGTGGAACCCATCAGGCTGACGGTGCGCATCAGCTCACCCGAGGTGAATCGCCTTGACCACGAAGTACGTGGCGGGGATCACGAACAGCAGTCCGTCGACCCGGTCGAGGATCCCGCCGTGGCCGGGCAGGATCCGGCCCATGTCCTTGATGCCGAGGTGCCGCTTGATCATCGACTGGCTGAGGTCTCCGAGTGGCGCCACGATGGCCACGACCACGCCGTAGACGGCGGCCTTGCCGATCGTCCACGGGTGGATGAAGTGCACGACGATGACCGACACCAAGATGGCGACGATGGCGCCGCCGATCAAGCCCTCCCAGCTCTTGTTCGGACTGATTGACGGCGCGAGCGGGTGCCGACCCATCGCCGAGCCGATCAGCAACGACGCGACGTCGTCAGCGACGGTGACGATGACGGCGGCCAGGATGAAGGCGATCCCGTGGCGGTCGGGGAACAGGGTCGGGTCCAACAAGAGCGCGGCGAACGAGCCGAACGCGCCGACCCAGACGAAGACGAAGACGGTCGAGGTGATGCCCGAGACCGGCTCCGCCGCGGGTTCGACCCGCGCCAGGTACCAGATGAAGGAGCCGGCGACGAGGAGGACCAGCAC
>DATJTU010000301.1:0-24896 GCA_035503015.1 Acidimicrobiales bacterium
AGCACCTTGGGCACCGTCGTCAGGTTGAGGCCCGCCAGGTCGCTGCGCGGGTCGAGGCCGGCGATCCCGTCGTAGTTGCTGACGGGCATCGGGGTCCCGGCGGCGAAGGCGTCGCGCAGCTCGGCGGCGAAGGCGGCCGACGACCCGATGACGCCGGTATTGGGCCCGTCGGCGACCGGTTCGAGCACGGCAAAGCCGCGACCGTCGACCGGGCCGCCGTCGGCATGGATGTCCACCGCCACGTCGGCGTGGGCGTCGTTGATGATGGCGGCGCGCGTGGTCACGCAGGGGCCGATTCCCTCGTTGTTGGGCCGGGTCAGGACAACGCTCGCGCCCTCGGCCTCGAGGTCGCCCTGCAGGTAGGTCGCGACATTGAAGTTGAACTGCGCTTCGGTGTACCCGCTGTCGGTCGCGGTGCCCGTGGTGTCGCACGGCTCGTAGCCGGTCCCGTTGAACACGGGCTGGTTGATGACGCCTGGCGCGCTGTAGTTCAACCCGTTGTGCCCCGGGTCGATCCCGACCACCTTGCCCGCCAGGGGCTCGGAGCCCACCACAAGCCAGTAGCCGGTCCCGCCCGGGGCGGCCGCCATCCCCATCACCGGGCCGGGCAGCGTGGTGCCGCCGAGCGAGCCGAAGTAGGGCGCCCCGCCGTAGGTGAAGACACCGCCGTCGCGCGCGACCAGCCAGTACCCGGTCCCGCCCGGCGCGGCAGCCATCCCGACGATCGGCGCGTTGAGGCGGAGTGACCCGGCGGAGCCGGCGAAAGCGGCGTCGCCGTAGCTGAAGATGCCGCCGTCGGCGGCCACCAACCAGTACCCGCGGCCGTCCGCCGTCGGCGCCATCCCGACGGCCGGCGCGTTGAGGTGCAGCGATCCGGCAGAGCCGAAGAACCCGGCGTCGCCGTAGCTGAAGACGCCGCCGTCGGCCGCCACCAGCCAATAGCCCCCGCCGTCGGGTGCCGCCGCCATGCCGACGATCGGCGCGTTCAACGCCAGGGAGCCCGCCGAGCCGAAGAACCCCGCGTTCCCGTAGGTGAAGACCCCGCCGTCGCGCGCCACGAGCCAATAACCACCGTTGTCCGGACTGGGTGCCATCCCGACGACCGGCGCGTTGAGGTGCAGGGAGCCCGCCGAGCCGAAGAACCCGGCGTCGCCGTAGCTGAACACGCCGCCGTCGCTGCCGACGAGCCAGGTGCCGGCACCGTCGTTCGTCGCCGCCATGCCCACGATCGGCGCGTTGGGGTTGGCGACGGCATTGGCGCCGATCGGCGTGGAACCGAACGGCACGACAGAGTTGGCCGGCGGTGCGGCGGCGGAGGCCGGCGGGACGGTCGTCCCGACCCCGAGGACCACGCTCACGGCGGCCACGGGGACCAGTGCGATCAGGGCAGCGAGAACGCGCCGCATCGCCCGAGTCTTACCCCAACGACGGCGCCGTTACCCGGCGCCGCGCCTCATCCGGTGCACTCGTTGATGGCGTCGATCAGCTGGCGCAGGCGCGAGTAGTGGAAGCGGTCGAAGCGAAGGGCCAGGCGAGGCAGCTCGGGGTGGTCGTTGCGCTCGGGTGGGAACGGGCCGGCGGTGCGGATGCTGCCGCGGGCCACGATGTCCTTGAATCGTCGGTTCAGGTCGGTCAACTCCGCCTTGGACGGCAGCACCTGCACGCGCAGGACCAGCAGGTCGCCCACCCAACGGCACGAGTGGTAGTTGCGGTAGAAGCCGAGGACCTCGTCGCTGGCCTCCTCCATGGTGTTGGTCACCTTGAACAGCGCCAGGTCGTCGGGCGAGACCCAGCCCGCTGCGATCGCCTCGTCCTGGACGAAGCGCAGCCAGGCGTGCCAGTAGGTCCCGCCCGGCGTCTCCACCATGACGACAGGGGCCGGCTCGGCCTTGCCCGTCTGCAACAAGGTGAGCAACTCGAACGCCTCGTCCTGGGTCCCGAACCCACCGGGGAGGATCGCGTAGGCGTGCGACTCCTTGATCAGCATCAGTTTGCGGGTGAAGAAGTAGCGCATCTCGACCAGCTTGGGATCCTGCGCGATGAAGGGATTCGCGTCCCCCTCGTGCGGCAACCGGATGTTGACGCCGAAGGAGTGGTCCCGGCCGGCGCCCTCGAGCCCCGCCGCCATGATCCCGGGTCCGGCACCGGTCACCACCATCCAGTTCGCCGCCGCCAAACGGGCGGCCAGGTTGCGAGCGAGGATGTAGACCGGGTCGTCCGGTCGCGTGCGGGCCGAGCCGAACATGGTGATCTTGCGGATGTGGCGATAGGGCCGGAAGACGCGGAAGGCCTCCGCCATCTCGCCCAACGCGGCGCTCGCGATCTTGAGGTCGCCGACCGAGGTGCCCTCGCGCGCCATGTCGGCCAGGACGCCGATCATGGAACTGAGCTCGCGCGCTTGCCCGGGCGAGAGCGGACGGGTGGCGAACAGTGCGTCGAACGCCCGTTGGCGCTCGGCCTCTTCCTCCTCGTCGGTCACGCGCCCGCAGCGGTCCCGGCGAACGCGTAGAGCGTGGAGCGCTGGACCAAGGGGCGGCCGAGCGGCGCCACGATCGCCTCGAGGTCCTCGACGCCCATGCGCTGGCCGTGACGGGCGCCGGCGGCCCGCGAGATGTTCTCGTCCATCAGCGTGCCGCCGAGGTCGTTCGCCCCGGCTTGCAGCACTTGGCGCGCGCCCTCGGCACCCATCTTGACCCAGCTCACTTGGATGTTGTCGATGTCGCCCGCGTAGGCGATGCGGGCCACCGAGTGCATCAAGAGGGCTTCCCGGAAGGTGGGTCCCCGCCGGGCCCGGCGCTGGAGGTAGATCGGGGTGGCCATGTGCACGAAGGGCAGCGGCACGAATTCGGTGAAGCCGCCCGTCTCGCGCTGCAGCGCGCGGGTCCGCACGATGTGCCGGGCCCAGCTGCGCGGGTGCTCGACCGAGCCGAACATGATCGTGACGTTGGAGCGCAGGCCGACCGAGTGCGCGGTGCGGTGGGCGTACAACCACTCGTCGGTGGAGATCTTGTCCGGGCACAGCACCGCACGGACCTCGTCGTCGAGGATCTCTGCCGCCGTGCCGGGCAGCGTCTTGAGGCCGGCCTCCTTCAGACGGGTGAGGTACTCGGCCAGGGGGACCTCGGACCGGCGGGCGCCCTCGGTGACCTCGAGGGCGGTGAACCCGTGAATGTGGATGGTCGCCGACGCGGCGCGCACCGCCTCGAGGACGTGCAGGTAGTACTCGCCGTCGAAGTTCGGGTGGATGCCACCTTGGAGGCAGACCTCGGTTGCCCCTTCCGCCTCTGCCTCGGCCACGCGGTTCGTGATCTCATCGAGCTCGAGGAGGTAGGGCGCGCCGCGCAGGTTGAGCGAGAGCGGGCCTTTGGAGAACGCACAGAAGCGGCACTTGAAGGTGCAGACGTTGGTGTAGTTGATGTTGCGGTTGTACACGTAGGTCACCGCGTCGCCGGCGATCGAGCGCCGCAGGTCGTCTGCCACGTCGGCGACGGCACGGACCTCAGGGCCGCGGGCGCTGAACAGCGTGACGATCTCGTCCTCGCCGAGCTCGTGCCCGAGCGCCACGCCGGCGAGGACCTCGGCGACCGCGCCACCGACCGCGTCGGCTCTCGCCGTCACACCGCCGCTCGTTTCGGCCGTGCCGACCAGCGCGGGCGGATGCTCCTCGCCGCCGGAGCACCAGCCGGCGTCGCGGCCCAGCCCCTCTGCATCCGAGGCGTCGAGCACCGGGAAGCGCAGCGCGGGGTCGAGCCAGCGCTCGGGGTCGTGCGCGAACGACGGGTACACGGTCAGGCGCGGGGCCAGCGTGTGGCCGGCCGCCTCCGTGGCGCCACGGAGGACGTCGAGGGCCGGCCACGCGCGCTCGGGGTTCACGTGGTCCGCGGTGACGGGGGAGACCCCGCCCCAGTCGTCGATGCCGGCGCGCAACAACGGAGCGAGATCGTCGGAGAGATTGGGCGGCGCCTGCACGTGGACCTCCGGCGGGAGCACCAGACGCGCCGCCGCGATGGCCCACTGCAGGTCCTCGGGCGGGCAGGGGGCGGCCCTGACCATCGCCGTGCCGGCCTTGGGCAAGAAGTTCTGGACGATCACCTCTTGGACGTGCCCGTGGCGCGCGTGGGAGACGGCGATGGCGTGCAGGGCAGCCAACTGGTCCGACCTGTCGTCACCGATGCCGACCAGGATCCCCGTGGTGAACGGGATCGCCAGCTCGCCGGCGGCGTCGAGGGTGGCGAGGCGCCGGCCCGGCTCCTTGTCGGGCGCGCCCCGATGGGCGGCCAGGCCTTCGGCCAGCGACTCGAGCATCATCCCCTGGCTGGCCGCGACCTCACGCAACTGCGCCAACTCGTGGGCGAACAGGGCGCCGGCATTGGCGTGGGGGAGCAGGCCGGTCTCCTCGAGGACGAGGCGGCACATCGCTGCGAGGTAGTCGACCGTCGACGCATAGCCCTGTGCCTCCAGCCAGTCGCGCGCGACGGGGTAACGCAGCTCCGGGCGCTCACCGAGCGTGAAGAGGGCCTCGTGGCACCCCGCCTCCCTGCCGGCCTGCGCCACGGCCAGCACCTCCTCGGGCGTCAGGTACGGGGAGGTCAGGCGGGCGGGCGCCTTGGCGAAGGTGCAGTAGCCACAGCGATCCCGGCACAGCATCGTGAGCGGGATGAACACCTTGGGCGAGAACGTGACCCGGCGCCCGTGCGCTTCGTCGCGCACAACGCGTGCCAGCGCGGTGAGGTCTTCGAGTGGCGAGCGAAGGAGGTCGCGGTCGGAGAGCACGGCGCCAATCTAGGGGGCGTTGCCGCGCGCGGCCGCGTCGACGAGCCAGATGGTCGTGCCGGCATGGACGCGGGCAGCCGGCAGGTCCTCGCCCCGGAGCAGCGCCGCCACGGCGTCCGCCTGTTGGGCCCCCGCAACGGTGAAGACCGCCGTGCGGGCCGAGTTGATGGCCGGCAGCGTGAAGGTCAGGCGGGGATGCGGGTTGCGCCGCGCCGGGTCCTCGGTCGAGACGACGAGATCGCCGGGCCCGGCATCGAGGCTCGCTGCACCGGGGAAGAGGGAGGCGGTGTGGCCGTCGGGTCCCATGCCCATGTGGATCAGGTCGATGCCGGGGCCGGTCACGAGATCGGCCACGATCCGTTGGTACGAGGCAGCGCACTCCGGAGCCGTCCCGCCGGTCGGCATCGGCTCGAAGGAGCCGACCGGTCCCACGCGGTCGAGGAGCGTCTCCTTGATCATGCGCACGTTGGCGTCCTCGTGCCCGTGGGGGACGAAGCGCTCGTCGCCGATGAAGACGTCGACCACCGCCCAGTCGATGCCGTCGAAACCGGCCAGCGCCTCGTAGCACCGCTTGGCGACCGGGCCACCCGAGAGCACGAAGGCGAAGCGCGGCCCCGGGCGCGCGGCGAAGCACTCGAGCACGGTGGCGCAGAAGGACTGGGCGACGTCGTCGACGAGGGTCAGCATGGGAGCCCGCCCAGTCTCGCACCGGGCCAGGGTGGGCGGGAGGTGCCCGCGCGGCCCGGTCAGCCGGGGTCAGCCGGGATGCACAGGACCGGCGATGCCGGCGAGCTCGCGCCGGCTCGGCCTCAGAGGGACGCCGCCTTGTCGGTGAGCGACTGCAGCAACTCGTCGAACGACTTGGAGAACGAGTTCACGCCCTCGTCTTCGAGCGTCTGCTCGACGTCGAGCATGTCGATGCCGGCATCGGCGAGCCGGGCCAGGACGGCTGCCGCCTCGTCGGGGTCGGCGTCGATCGTCCGCTTGAGCGTCCCGTGGTCCTCGAAGGCATCGAGAGTGGCCTCGGGCATGGTGTTCACCGTGGCGGGGCCGATCAGGTTGTCGACGTAGAGCAGGTCGGGATAGCCGGGGTTCTTGGTCGACGTCGAGGCCCACAGCGGGCGCTGCACACGCGCGCCCTTCTCCCGCAAGGCCTCCCAGCGGTCTCCCGCAAACGCGCGGTGGAAGTGCTGGTACGCCATCTGGGCCTGGGCCACGGCGGCGGTGCCGCGCAGGGCGAGGATCGCGGGGTCGCCGTTCTCCCCGCCCGCCAGCGACTCGAGGCGGCGGTCCACTTCGGTGTCCACACGGCTCACGAAGAAGGAGGCGACGCTGGCCACCGTGGCCAGGTCGGCCTCGCGGCCCGCCGAGGCCAGTGCCTCGAGGCCGCGCAGGTAGGCCTCCATCACCTCGTCGTAGCGGTCGAGCCCGAAGATCAGCGTGACATTGATGCTGTGACCCTCGCCGATGAGCGTTTCGATCGCAGGGATGCCCTCGCGGGTGGCGGGAACCTTGACGAAGAGATTGGGCTCGCCGACGCGCTCGTGCAGTCGGCGGGCGTCGCGCACCGTGGTCTCCGTGTCGTGGGCGAGGGCCGGCGACACCTCCAAGGACACGTACCCATCCTCGCGATCGCTCTCGTCGTAGAGGGGGCGGAGCAGCGCGAGGGCGTCGGTGATGTCGGTGATCGCCATCTCCCAGTACGCGTTCTCGACGCTGTCGTCCTTCATCAGGCTGCGGAACTGCTCGTCGTACACGTCGTGATCGCTCATTGCCTTGGCGAAGATCGTCGGGTTCGACGTGATGCCCCGCACGCCGAGGGCCAGCAGTTCGGCGAGATGGCCGTCTCGTATCCAGTCGCGCCGGAGGTTGTCGAGCCAGGGGCTCTGCCCACCGATCTCGTAGAGCTCTTGCAGTCGGGTCATCGCAGCGATCCCTTCGTCAACTTCAGTGTGTGCCTTCTATACCCACACGTCTGCTGTCGTGGTCCGGGCGTTTCCGCCCGCAGGCCGTCAGCCGCCGTGGCGGGCCACCAGTGCGCGCGCCCGCTCGACCACGTTCTCGGCGGTGAAGCCGAACTTCTCCATCACGACGTCGCCGGGAGCGGACGCGCCGAAGTGGTCGATGCCGATGGAGTCGTCGGCATAGCGCTCCCACCCGAACGTCGAGGCCGCCTCGATGCTCAGCACCGGCAGGAACGGCGGGAACACGCTGGTCCGGTAGTCCTCGTCCTGCACCTCGAACAGGTCCCACGACGGGAACGAGACGACGCGGGCCGGCACGCCGGCGCCGGCCAGCACCGATGCGGCCGCCGTGCAGTGCTGGACCTCGCTCCCGCTCGCGACGAGCACGATGTCAGCGGTGATGTCCCCGTCCGGGTCGGACAGGACGTAGGCACCCCGTGCCACGCCCTCGGGCGCGCGCTCGGCCGTCCCGGGGAGCACGGGGACGTCTTGGCGCGTCAGCAGCAGGCCGACGGGCCCGTCCGCTTCGACAGCGAGCCGCCACGCCTGCGCGGTCTCGTTGCCGTCGGCCGGCCTGATGAGGCTGAGGCCCGGCATCGCCCTGAGCGAGGCCAGGTGCTCGATCGGTTGGTGGGTGGGCCCGTCCTGGCCGAGCCCGATGGAGTCGTGGGACCAGGCGTAGACGACGTGGGTCCCGGTCAACGCGGCCAGGCGGACCGCGGGGCGCATGTAGTCGGAGAAGACGAAGAACGTCCCGCCGACGGGGAGCACGCCGCCGTGCTGTGCCATTCCGTTCATGACCGCGCCCATCGCATGCTCGCGGATCCCATAGTGCATCTGGATCCCGCCCGGGGTGTCCGCTTCGAGGGCGTGGGCACCCGAGATCGCCACGCCGTTGTTGCCGGTCAGATCGGCCGAGCCGGCGATGAGCCCGGGCAGCCGCGCCTGCGACGCGTCGATGCACTGCTTGAGGGCTTTGCGGGTCGCCAGCTCGCCGCCGGCCTCGAAGCGCGGAAGGTCCGCGGCCCAACCCTCCAACCCGTGCCCGGCGTGCGCGGCCTCCCACTCGGTGCGGTCCCCGCTCCAGGCCGCAAAGCGCTCCTCCCACGCCGAGTGCTCCTGGGCCCCGCGGGCGATTTCCTGGCTGTAGAACTCGCGCACCTCGTCGGGAACCCAGAAGGTCTCGTCGGCGGGGAGCCCGAGGATCGCCTTGGTGGTCTTGATCTCCTCCTCGCCGAAGGGGCTGCCGTGGGCAGCGGCCGTGTCGGTCAGCTTGGGGGACGGCCAGCCGATGTGGCTGCGCAGGACGAGCAGATTGGGCTTGGCGTCCGGCCCGTCCGCCGGGAAGTCGAGCGCCTCACGGATCGCGGCCTCGAGGCCGTCGACGTCGTTGGCCATCTCACCGAGGTAGCGGACGCGCCACCCGTAGGCCTCGAAGCGCCCCACGGGATCGTCCCCGTACGCCAGCTCGGTCGGCCCGTCGATCGTGATGTGGTTGTCGTCGTAGACGGCGAGCAGCCGGCCGAGCCCGAGATGCCCGGCGAGCGACGCTGCTTCGTGCGAGATGCCCTCCATGATGCAGCCGTCGCTCGCGAGCACGAAGGTGCGGTGGTCGCACACGTCGGGCCCGAACTTCGTGCGCAGCCACCGCTCGGCGAGCGCGAGCCCGACCGCGTTGGCGAAGCCCTGGCCGAGCGGGCCGGTCGTCCCCTCGAGCCCAGCCGTGTGCCCGGCCTCGGGGTGCCCCGGGGTGCGGCTGCCCCATTCGCGGAACTGGCGCAGGTCCTCGAGCGTGAGGTCGTAGCCCGTGAGATGGAGCATGGCGTACTGCAGGATGCAGGCGTGGCCGCACGAGAGCACGAAGCGGTCGCGGTCCGGCCAGTGCGGGTCACGCGGGTCGTAGCGCATGATCCGCGTCCACAGGACGTGAGCGAGTGGCGCCAGGGCCATCGCGGTCCCTGAATGACCCGAATCGGCGCGCTCGGGCGCGTCCATCGCGATCCCACGGACCACGTTGATCCCGAGCTCGACCAGGCGCGGGTCTTGCACAACCGGTGTCGTCTGAACCGTCACACGGTCACCCTAACCGTCGGGTTCCCGCAGGTGGTGAGGTCCTGCCGTACGCTTCGGTGCCATGGTGTCGCGCATGCAGGTGCCCCCGAACAGCGACCTCACGCTGGGGATGGTCTGCGTCGACAAGAGCGTGCCGGGGCGTTGCATCTGGCGCATGCGGGCCGACGAGCGCTTCGCCAATCCCGCCGGGATCATGCAAGGCGGTTTCATCGGGGCCTTCGCGGACTCGTCCATGGGCGCGGCCGCGGTCACCTACGTCGAGGACCGCCGTGTCTTCTGCTCCAACGCCGAGTTCAAGGTGAGCTTCCTCGCCGCAGTGCAGCCCGGGTCGGAGCTCACCTGCAGGGCGGAGGTCGTCTCGGGCGGCCGCCGCGTCTCCTTCGTGGAGGCCAGCATCACGGCCCGGGTTCCCGGCGCCGAAGACGAGGAGCGCCTGGTCGCCCGGGCCACCTCGACCTACATCTACAAGGACCGAGACTGACACCGCGGCGGGTGAAGCGATCCCGGCCGTTCGCAGGGGGCGGAGGAGGACTCTGCCAGGCGGTGTTTGCACCTCAACGGCCCAGAGACCAGGATTGTGCGCCACATGGCACCAGGGCCTGACAACGGCAGCCACGGGCTGCGCCACGCCGGGGACGACGCGTTCCAGCTCACGGTCGACTACCTCAAGCAGGAGACCGTCGAGCCGCTCCGAGGGCTTGGTCGCTTCCTCTACATGGGGATCGCGGGCTCGTTCTTCATGGCCGGTGGCCTGCTCTTGATCCTGATCGGCGTCCTGCGCCTGCTGCAGACCGAGACAGGCACCGCCCTCACGGGCGACTGGTCCTGGGTGCCCTATGCCGTCGTGGTGGTGCTCGGCATCGCGGTGATCGGCATCGCCGCGTGGCGGATCACGGCGGGACCAGGCAAGGAGAAGCTGCCCGCGGTGATGGCCCGCCGCGAGGCCAAAGAGACCGAGATTCAGGAAGGAGCGAGCTGATGGCAAGCACGACGACGCAGAAGGCCCGGAGCAACGGACGGCTGATCACGCGCGAGGACCTGCAGGCTGCGTACTCACAGGTCGTCGGCGAGGGCGAAGCATCGGCACGCGCTGCGGCCCCGAGAGGGCTCGCCATCGCCGGTGCCGTCGGCATCGTGCTGCTCACGCTCGCCTTCCTGGCCGGCCGCCGGCGCGGGCGCGCCAAGTCCGCGGTCGTCGAGATCAGGCGGCTCTGACGTGGACGTCCTCCTGCGGCGTTTCCTGCGCGCGGGGATCCGTCGGGGCCTGGGAGGGAATTGGTACTGGTTCCTCCTCGCCGGCGCGACCTTCGTGCTGCGCAGGGCATTGAACGACAGGCCGGGTGCGGTCTCCACCGTGACGGTCTCGCCGGGCGAGCAGGTGCTCATCTCCGTGCGCGACCGCAACACGCCTCCCGCCTCTGTGTCAGCCGCCGACGACTGACACCGGTGCCGGGCCCGCTCGCGGCGGGGGAGCGAGTGCTCCTCATCGACCCCAAGGACCGGCGCTATCTCGTCACGCTCGTACCCGGCGCGACGTTCCACACCCACGCCGGGGTGCTCGCGCACGACGACATCATCGGGGCGAGCGAAGGGTGCACGGTGAACGGCTCGACCGGCCGCAGCTTCCTCGCACTGCGGCCGACCTTGAGCGACGTCGTCCTCAAGATGCCGCGGGGAGCGCAGGTCATCTACCCCAAGGACCTCGGCGCGATCTTGATCGCGGCGGACATCGGGCCGGGCCAGCGCGTCCTCGAAGCCGGGGTCGGATCAGGCGCGCTGTCCATGACCGTGCTGCGCGCCGGTGCTGCGGTCGTCGGCTATGAGCTGCGTGAGGACTTCGCCGAACGGGCGCGCGCCAACGTGGAGGCGGCGCTCGGGAGCGGAGCCGCGTATCGCGTCGAGATCCGGGACGTCACGCAGGGCATCGACGAGACCGGGCTCGACCGGATCCTCCTGGACATGCCCGAACCGCACAAGGTCGTCGACGCGGCCGCAGCTGCACTGCGCGCCGGCGGCATCCTCCTGGCATACCTGCCGACCATCAACCAGACCGCACTGCTGCGCCAGGCGCTCGACGACGCGCCGGCGGCCTTCGGGCTGGCCGAGACGCAGGAGATCATGCGGCGCACCTGGCACGTGGAGGCCCGTTCGGTGCGTCCCGACCATCGCATGGTGGGCCACACCGGGTTCTTGACCACCGCGCGGCGGCTCGGGGGGACGACACGCGACCGCAGGACCGTGGAGATCGAGCGAACCGCAGAGAGCGAAGTCCCGCCGCAGTGACCGCGTCGGCGGAGGACCAGGGTGACGTGCGCGCCTACATCGACGCCATCGATCCCGCGCACCGGGCGTTGTTCGAGCGGCTCCATCACATCGTGCTGGCGTCGCACCCGGAGGCGCAGGTCGCGCTGGCCTACGGCATGCCCGCGTACCGCGTCGGCGCGCGCCGCCTCAATCTCGGGGCGTGGAAGCACGGCGTCTCCGTCTACGGCTGGCGGCGGGACAACGACGGGGGCTTCGTGGCCCGGCATCCCACCCTGGCGAGCGGCAAGGCCACGATCCGCATCAGCACGAGGGCTGCGGCGTCCATCTCGGACTCCGAGCTCAGTGATCTGCTTGGTGGTGCGCTCGACGCCTGAGCGGGCGTCGCGTCGCGGCGTCGAGCCTCAGTCGCGCTCGATGAAGATGCACTCGCCGGGGCACTCCTCGGAGGCCTCGACGACAGCCTCTTCGAGCTCGCCCGGCACGGCGGCCATGCCCGCCGACCCACCCGGGTCGTTCTTGACGTCGCCTTCTTCCTTCACGTAGGCCAGGCCGTCGTCGAGCAGGGTGAACACGGCTGGCGCGATCTCTTCGCACAGCCCGTCGCCCGTGCAGAGATCCTGATCGATCCAGACCTTCATGTACCTGCTCTCTCCCTTGTGGCAGCCGGCCGCCGAGCCAGCAGGACCGTACCGAGGCGTCCCGCGAACCGTCAATCCGGCCCGCGGTCCCTTCCATGCTACCTGTCCTCATCTGCGGCCCAGGTGCATGCACGGTGCACTCAAGTTGCCGACAAAACCCGCCGAAGCGAGGGCTAGGGTGACAACCAATGAGCGCATCTCAAGACGAAACCGCTGCTCAGACTGAGGCACTCCGTGCCGAGCTGGCCGACGCCGAGGATGAGATCCACGCGCTGCGGCGGCGGTTGCAGGAGAGCCCGGGCCGGGTCCAGGCCCTCGAAGAGCGGCTGCTCGAGACGAAGGGACAGCTGGCGCAGGCCACCTCCCAGAACGAGAAGCTGACCTTCACCCTCCAGCAGGCCAAGGAGCAACTCGCGGCCTTGCGCGAGGAGGTCGAGAAGCTCACGCAGCCGCCTGCCGCCTACGGGACCTTCCTCGGCGTGAACGAGGACGGGACCGTCGACGTCTTCTCGAGCGGACGCAAGATGCGCGTGAGCCTGCACCCCGACATCGACCCGGGTGCCATCCGCAAGGGCAACGAGGTCGTCTTGAACGAGAGCCTCAACGTCGTCATGGTGCGCGAGGGCGAGTTCTCGGGCGAGGTCGTGACGCTCAAGGAACAACTCGAGGACCGGCGACGATGCGTCGTATTCGCACGGGCCGACGAGGAGCGCGTGGCGGAGCTCTCCGAGGACATGCTGGGCGTGCGACTGCGGGCCGGCGATTCGCTGCTCATGGACGTGCGGACGCAACTCCTCATCGAGAAGCTGCCCAAGCTCGAGAGCGAAGAGCTCGTGCTCGAAGAGGTGCCCGACATCACCTACGCCGACGTGGGCGGCCTGGACAGCCAGATCGAGGCGATCACCGACGCGGTCGAGCTGCCCTACATGCACCGGGAGCTGTTCGTCGAGTACTCGCTGCCGGCGCCCAAGGGCATCTTGCTCTACGGCCCGCCGGGGTGCGGGAAGACGCTCATCGCCAAGGCGGTGGCCAACTCGCTGGCGAAGAAGGTGGCCGAGAAGACCGGCAACGACAACGTCCGCAGCTTCTTCTTGAACATCAAGGGTCCCGAACTCCTCAACAAGTACGTCGGCGAGACCGAGCGCCAGATCCGCCAGGTCTTCCAGCGCGCCCGCGAGAAGGCGGACGAGGGCATGCCGGTGATCGTCTTCTTCGACGAGATGGAATCGCTCTTCCGCACCCGCGGCACCGGCATCAGCTCCGACATGGAGTCGACGATCGTGCCGCAGCTCCTGGCCGAGATCGACGGGGTCGAGTCGCTGCGCGACGTCATCGTGATCGGGGCGTCGAACCGCGAGGACCTGATCGACCCGGCCATCCTGCGGCCCGGCCGCCTCGACGTGAAGATCAAGATCGAGCGGCCGAACGAGGAGGCGGCGGGGCAGATCTTCAGCCGGTACCTCACGCCCGACCTCCCGCTCGACGCGAACGAGGTCACCCGCCTCGGCGGGGGCGACCCGGGCAAGGCGGTCCAGGCGATGATCGAGCAGACGGTGACCGAGATGTTCCGTGAGGACGACGCCAACCGTTTCCTCGAGGTCACCTACCAGAACGGCGACAAGGAGATCCTGTACTACCGCGACTTCGCGTCCGGGGCGATGATCGAGAACATCGTGCGCCGGGCCAAGAAGCTCGCCATCAAGCGGGTGATCGCAGGCGAGCAGGGCGGGATCCGCACGGCGGACATGCTCGAGTCCATCCGCCAGGAGTACAAGGAGAACGAGGACCTCCCCAACACGACGAACCCCGACGACTGGGCGAGGATCTCGGGCAAGAAGGGCGAGCGGATCGTCTACGTCCGCACCCTGCTCACCGAAGACCGCGAGGTGCACGGAGGCCGTTCCATCGAGCGGGTCGGTACCGGGCAGTACCTCTAGAAGTTAGGGTCTCGCCGTGGCCACGACAAAGGTCTGCGGCATCGAGACCGAGTACGGCATCCACTCGCCCGGTCCCGAACAGAACCCCATCGCGGCGTCGTCGGTCCTGGTCAACGCGTACGCGGCCGACGCCGAGCAGCAGATCGGGTGGGACTTCGAGGACGAGACGCCGGGGAACGACGCCCGTGGCTTCGCCCGTGAGGGCTCGCTCGCGCCGATGGTCGAGACCCACCTCGCCAACACGGTGCTCACCAACGGCGCCCGCTTCTACGTCGACCATGCGCACCCCGAGTACTCGAGCCCCGAGTGCCTGACCCCGCTCGAGTGCCTCGTCTACGACAAGGCGGGGGAGGAGGTGCTGCGCCGGGCGATGGTGGCGGCCGCGATGCGGATGCCCGAGCAGCCGGCGCCGGTCGTCCACAAGAACAACTCCGATGGCAAGGGCAACTCGTACGGGTGCCACGAGAACTACATGATGGACCGGGCGGTCCCGTTCGCGAAGGTGATCGACGGCGTCGTCCCGCACTTCGTGTCGCGCACCATCTTCACCGGGTCCGGGAAGGTGGGCACCGAGACGGCGGCGCTCGACGCGGAGACGGTCGAGTACCAGATCTCGCAGCGGGCAGAGTTCTTCGAAGAGATCGTCGGGCTCGAGACCACGCTGAAGCGGCCGATCGTCAACACCCGCGACGAGCCGCACGCGGACCCCAAGCGCTTCCGGCGCCTCCACGTCATCGTGGGCGACGCCAACCTGTCGGAGATCGCGACACTGCTCAAGGTCGGCACGACCGCCATCGTCCTGGCCATGATCGAGGACGACGCGGGGCCGACCCGGGACCTGTCCTTGTCCGACCCCGTGCGCGCGCTGCACCAAGTGTCCGCCGACGTGTCGCTCGCCCGGCCGCTGGCCCTCACCGACGGGTCGTCGGCCACGGCGCTCGAGCTGCAGTGGGAGCTCTTCGGCGCGGCGCGCAAGTACGCCGAGGAGGAGGGCCTGGGCGCGCTCGGCGACGACGGCACGGTCGGCGCACTCGTGATGGAGCACTGGGAGAACGTCCTGGGCGGTCTCGAGTCGGACCCGGGCGCCCTCGCCGACACGCTCGACTGGGTGGCCAAGCGGGAGCTGCTGCGGGCCTACCAGGACCGCCACTCGTGCGGCTGGAAGGACCCTCGGGTCGCCGCACTGGCGTTGCAGTACCACGACCTCCGTCCCGACAAATCCGTCTTCCGGCGCCTCGGCATGCGGACGCTGATCGACCCGGCCGAGGTCGCCACCGCCGTCACCGAGCCCCCGCTCGGCACCCGGGCCTGGTTCCGCGGCAAGTGCCTGGCCCGCTGGCCGGACGCCGTCGTGACCGCGAACTGGGATTCTCTGGTGTTCGACATAGGCGCAGACCCGTTGCGGCGCGTCCCTATGATGGATCCCCTGAAGGGGACAGCCGAGCACACCGGTGCGCTCCTGGCCGAGAGCACCGGACCGGCGGATTTGCTCACTCGGCTCAATTCCTAGGCGAGAGAAGTCGAAAGACACAGGACGGGGACAGGCGAGATGGCAGAACAAGAACAGAAACGCAAGGGCTCGGGGGCCCGGACCACGGAGAGCGAGACCGAGGTCGAAGAGGCTGCCCCCGCCAGCTCGGAGCGGGGGGAGAAGATCAAGGCGGAGCTCGACGACCTTCTCGACGAGATCGACGAGGTCCTCGAGGACAACGCCGAGGAGTTCGTGCGCAATTACGTGCAAAAGGGCGGGCAGTAGCCCCGGGTGGCGCTCCCACTCTTTCCCCCGGAGCACGATCCGGGTCCGGACTTCGTCGGCCTGTTGCGCCTGACCACGGATCGGGCCGGCTCGGCCGCGCCTTTCCTCGACGGCTCGAGGCCGGTCGAGGCGCCGCACGGCACCACCGTCGTGGCACTGCGCTTCGCCGACGGCGTCGTGATGGCGGGTGACCGTCGCGCCACCGCGGGCAACATCATCGCCCACAACGCCATAGAGAAGGTCTTCCCCGCTGACCGCTACTCGGCCGTGGCGATCGCCGGGACGGCCGGCATGGCGATGGAGATGGTCCGGCTCTTCCAGGTCCAGCTCGAGCACTACGAGAAGGTGGAGGGGTCCACGCTGTCGCTCGAGGGGAAGGCCAACCAGCTGGCCCAGATGGTGCGCCAGCACCTGCCACTCGCGATGCAAGGGCTGGCGGTGGTCCCGCTCTTCGCCGGGTACGACACCATGCGGGGCACCGGACGGATCTTCAACTACGACGTGACGGGCGGCCACTACGAGGACACCGACTTCCAAGCCACGGGCTCGGGCGGCCGCGACGCGCGGAACACCGTCAAGCTCGGCTGGCGAGAGGGTCTGCCCCGTGACGAGGCCCTCGATCTCGCCATCCAGTCGCTCTACGACGCCGCAGACGAGGACTCGGCGACCGGCGGGCCGGACCTCGTGCGGGGCATCTATCCCATCGTGGCCGTCGTCGACGCCACCGGCTACCGCGAGGTGCCCGGGGACGAGGTCGGCGAGCGGTTCGGCGCCCTCATCGCCCGCAGGCAGGCGGAGCGTGCCCGATGAGCATGCCCTTCTACGTCGCGCCCGAACAGGTCATGAAGGACCGGGCCGAGTACGCGCAGAAGGGGATTGCCCGGGGCCGCTCGCTCGTGGCCACCACCTATGACGTGGGGATCGCCATGGTCGCCGAGAACCCGTCACGCTCGCTGCACAAGATCAGCGAGATCTACGACCGCATCGCCTTCGGCGGGGTCGGCAAGTACAACGAGTACGACCAGCTCCGGGTGGCCGGGGTCCGCCACGCCGACACGAAGGGCTACGCCTTCAGCCGCGAGGACGTCGACGCCCGGTCGCTCGCCAACCTCTACGCCCAGTACCTCGGGAACGTCTTCACCCACGAGATGAAGCCCCTCGAGGTCGAGATCCTGGTCGCCGAGCTCGGGACCGAGGAGAACCACGAGCAGGACCAGCTGTACCACATCGCCTACGACGGCTTCGTCAGCGACGAGGAGCACTTCGCTGTCCTCGGCGGCGACGCCGAGGCCGTCGCCGAGCGGATCCGTGACGCCTGGCGGGCCGACTGGGACATGGCGGCTGCAGTCAAGGCCGCGGCCGCTGCGCTGGCCGGACCGGACCGCACGCTCGGAGCCGGCGACCTCGAGGTGGCCACGCTCAGCCGGGGCAACGGCCGCCGCACCTTCCGGCGCATCGAAGAAGAGGAGCTGGCCGTACTCCTGGCATAGCCGGCAGTACGGTTGACTCGTGGAACGGCGCATCTTCGGGGTCGAGAACGAGTACGGGGTGACGTTCACCCTGCGCGGCCAGCGGCGCCTCAGCCCCGACGAGGTGGCCCGCTATCTCTTCCGCCGGGTGGTGTCGTGGGGCCGCTCCTCGAACGTGTTCTTGGAGAACGGCGCCCGCCTCTACCTCGACGTGGGGAGCCACCCCGAGTACGCCACGCCCGAGTGCGACCGCATCAGCGACGTCGTCGTGCACGACAAGGCGGGGGAGTGGATCCTCGCCCAGCTCGTCACCGGAGCCCAGGCGAGGCTCCGCGAAGAGGGCATCCGTGGCGAGGTCTACCTCTTCAAAAACAACACGGACTCGGTCGGGAACTCCTACGGGTGCCACGAGAACTACCTCACCGAGCGGAACGACGAGTTCAACCGTTACACAGAGGTGCTGATCCCGTTCCTCGTGTCGCGCCAGATCTACGCCGGTGCGGGCAAGGTGCTCCAGACGGCCCGCGGCGCGGTCTTCTGCCTCAGCCAGCGGGCGGAGCACATCTGGGAGGGCGTCTCGTCGGCCACGACGAGGAGCCGTCCCATCATCAACACCCGCGACGAGCCGCACGCCGATGCCGAGCGGTTCCGCCGCCTGCACGTCATCGTCGGCGACTCGAACATGAGCGAGTACGCGACCTTCTTGAAGGTGGGGACGACGTCCATCCTGCTCGCGATGCTCGAGGACTCTTCGACCGTGCTGCGCGACCTCACGCTCGAGAACCCGATCCGGGCCATCCGCGAGATCAGCCACGACATCACCTGCCAGCGACGGGTCCGCCTCGCCAACGGGCGCGAGATGCGCGCGCTCGACATCCAGATCGAGTACCTCGAACGGGCGCTCAAATTCCGCGACCGACGCGGCCTCTCGCCCGAGGAGGACCGGGCGCTCGACATGTGGGAGCACTGCCTCAAGGGTCTCGAAGCCGACCCCACGTCGTTGTGGCGGGAATGCGACTGGGTGGCGAAGCACCGACTCGTCGAGCAGATGCGGGCCCGCCACGACGTCTCGCTCTCGCACCCGAAGGTCGCGATGATCGACCTGATGTACCACGACGTCGACCGGAGCCGCGGCTTGTTCTACAAGTTGCAACAGCGCGACGAGATGGACCGCACGTGCACCGACGACGCGATCACCGAGGCGATGACGAAGCCGCCCGAGACGACCCGGGCGCGCCTCCGTGGCGCCTTCGTGAAGCGGGCCAAAGAGCGGCGGCGCGACTTCACGGTCGACTGGGTCCACCTCAAGTTGAACGATCAGGCGCAGCGAACGGTCCTGCTGAAAGACCCGTTCAAATCGCACGACGAGCGGGTGGAGCGGCTCATCCAGTCGCTCTAGCGGCGCCGTAGAGTGAGGGCACATGTTCAACCTCGACCCAGGCAAGCTCCTCGTGATCGCCGTGGTCGCCATCATCCTCTTGGGGCCTGACCGTCTGCCCCAGGTGGCCCGGCAGGTCGGCGGCGCCTGGCGCTCGTTCAACGAGTTCCGGCACCGCATGGAGAGCGAGGTCCGCAGCACCATGCCGGACCTCCCACCCACCTCTGAGATCGCGCGCCTGGCCCGCTCTCCGTCCGCGCTGTTGAACCACCTCTCGAACATGTCGTCCGACGACGAGGGGGAGGAGCCCGACGGTTCCTTCCAGCCCCAGCCACCCGTCAACGGGAACGGCACGGCAGACGCGGCAGCCGGCCCGGAGGCGAACGGTGCCACCGCGACGGCTGCGACGGCCGCCAGCGGGAGCGACGCGACCGTCCCCGCCCAGAACGGGCGGGACCCGGTGGCGGCGTCAGCGAACGGGCACGGGCCCGAGACGGCTGCCGTCCCCCCTCCCGAGCCCCGGCCCGCCGCGGCGCGGGAGCACGCCGACCCTGGGCCACCGGACGTGATCGTGCCGGGCGACCCCACCCTCAACTGATCGGTTCCCGTTCGTGGTGACGCTCCCTTTCACGGTCAAACGGAAGGCGCCCAGGCCGTCGCCGGACAACATGACCCTCAGCGAGCACCTGGGCGAGCTCCGTCGCCGGGTGATCATCTGCACCATCGCGTTCGTGATCGCCGCGACCATCGCGGTGTTCGCGTACGAGCCCATCCTCAACTTCCTCCTGCGGCCGCTGTGCACGGTCGACGCGCAGACCGCACACCACACGAGTCAGGGGTCCTCCTTCCTGGTGACGTCCAACGGCTCGTGCAACCTCTTCGTGACGTCGCCGCTGGACGGGTTGACCCTGCGGGTGAAGATCGCCCTCTTCGGCGGCCTCGTCCTGGCCTCACCGGTGATCCTGTTCCAGATCTGGCGTTTCGTGACGCCGGGCCTCAAGGCCTCCGAACGGCGCTACGCCATCCCGTTCGTCTTGAGCTCCTTCTTCTTGTTTTTGTTGGGCGCGGCGACCGCCTACATCACGCTGCCTCACGCGTTGGGCTGGCTGAAGTCCGTCGGGGGACCGAATCTGCAGGCCATCTACGACCCGATCCCATACCTCGGGCTGATCCTCTTGATGATGACCATCTTCGGGCTCACCTTCGAGTTCCCCGTCGTGCTGGTCTCCCTCGAGTTGGCCCGCGTCGTCACGCCGGCGCGCCTCCTGAAATCGTGGCGCTGGGCCGTCATCATCATCGTGGTCGTGGCGGCCGTGTTCACCCCGAGCTCGGATCCGTTCTCGATGTTCGCCCTCGCCGTCCCGCTCGTCGCCTTCTACTTCATCTCCATCGGCATCGGGAAGCTGCTCGGGCGTTGACCGCCTTCCCGTGGCCCCTCCAGGAGGCGGCCGGGGCGGCGGAGTTCGAGGCCGGCCTGCCGTTCGCCCTCGACGAGTTCCAGCTCGAGGCGCTCCGCGCGCTCGACGCGGGGCAGTCGGTCCTCGTGTCCGCGCCGACTGGGTCCGGCAAGACGCTCGTCGCCGCCTATGCCGTGCACCGCGCGCTGTGTGCCCATGGGAAGGCCTTCTACACGACGCCGCTCAAGGCGCTCTCGAACCAGAAGTACGGCGAGCTCGTGGCCACCTACGGAGAGGACCATGTCGGACTGCTGACGGGGGACACGACGGTGCATCCCCGGGCGGCGGTCGTCGTGATGACGACCGAAGTCCTGCGCAACATGCTCCTGGCCGGTTCCGACCTCCTCGAGGGGCTGCACACCGTCGTCCTCGACGAGGTGCATTTCATCCAGGACCCCTACCGCGGCGGCGTCTGGGAGGAGGTCCTCGTCCTCTCGCCACCCGAAGTCCGCTTCGTCTGCCTCTCCGCCACGGTCAACAACGCGCACGAGCTCGGCGGCTGGCTGCGTTCCGTGCGGGGCGACACCGAAGTGATCGTCGAGCGGCAACGGCCGATCGTCTTGCGCCATCACTTCGCCGTCCACCGCCGCGAGGCCGACGAGACCCAACTCGTGCCGTTGCTCGAGGACGGGCGAGCGGGCGGGGAAGGCCTCCGCATCGACCAAGCGGTGCGCCGGGCGCTCCAGGGCCGGGGGCACTGGCATCCCCGCGGGCGCGGCCCGAGGCTGCCGTTCCGCGCCCCGCTGCGGACCGAGCTGGTCGAGGAGCTCGACCAGCGGGACATGTTGCCGGCCATCGTCTTCATCTTCAGCCGGGCCGCGTGCGACGACGCCGTGCGCCAGGTGCTGCGCGACGGGTTGCGGCTGACCGACGAGCACGAGCGGGTCGCCATCCGCGCCATCGCCGAGCGCCGCGTCGAGCCCCTCAGCGACGAGGACCTCGGGGTACTGGGCTACGACGAGTGGCTCGAGGGGCTCGAGCGGGGTGTGGCGGCCCATCACGCCGGCCTGGTCCCGGTCTTTCGTGAGACCGTCGAGGAATGCTTCGCGGCCGGGCTGCTCAAAGTGGTGTTCGCGACCGAGACCCTCTCGTTGGGGATCAACATGCCCGCCCGGTCGGTCGTCATCGAGCGCTTCACCAAGTACGGCGGAGCGGGCCGCGCCACCCTCACGTCGGGCGAGTACCTGCAACTGACGGGCCGGGCGGGGCGGCGGGGCCTCGACGAGGAGGGGCACGCGGTCGTCGCCTGGTCCAACGAGATCACCTTCGCCGAGGCCGCCCGGGTCGCCTCCGCCGCCCCGCCGGACCTGCGTTCTGCGTTCCGCCCGACGTACAACCTCGCGGTCAACCTGGTGGCGCGATTCGACCGCGCCACCGCGCACGAGGTGTTGCAGCGCTCGTTCGCCCAGTGGCAGGCCCACAAACCCGACCTCTTGCTGCGGCAACTCGACCACCGCGTGGCGGTGCTCGAGGAGATGGGCTATCTCGACGGCTGGGCCCTCACGCCGGGCGGGCGGCGCCTCGCCCACATCTACCACGAGGCCGACCTCTTGATCGCTGAGGCGTTGGGCAGCGACCTGCTGGCGGGGGCCGAGCCCTCGGTCCTGGCGGGGGTCCTGTCGTCGGTGGTGTTCGAGCCGCGCCGCGCCCGCCGCGTGCCGGGAGGACACCACCACGGCCATCGCAAGGGCAAGCGCCAGGCCAAGTTGGCCGACCGGCTCGGCGAGAACCGGACCGCCGAGCTCGCCGGCCGCACCGCGACCGTCGCCGCCATGGCGGAACGGATCCGGGCGATCGAGGAGGCCCACACGGTGCCCCGGACCCGCCAGCCCGCGCCCGGTCTGGCGACGGCCGTGGCGTCCTGGGCCCGCGGGGCGTCCTTCTCCACCGCACTCGGCGTGGCGGCACGTGACGTGGGCGAGCTGGCCCCGGGTGACTTCGTGCGGACCATGAAGTCGGTGGCCGACCTGGCCCAGCAGGTCTCCCATACCGCACCCGACACCGGCGTGGCCGCGGCCGCCCGGGAGGCCGTGGACCTCCTGATGCGGGGCGTGGTGGCGGGCGGGCTCCCGGGCGCCTGACCCATCCCTCGGGGTGCTGCACCCTCGCTCTAGGGTGGGCCGGCCATGTTCCCGTACGCCGAAGAGCGCTTCACCTCGGACGAGGAAGCCGTCCTCCGCCGGTACGTGACGAACCTCGACCAGCCGGTGTTCGCCCTGGTCAACTTGCCCGAAGTCGTGAAGGGCGCGCTCTTCGCCCGCTACTCCCGGTCGCCCAAGAACTTGCGGCGGTTGTTCCTCGACGAGTTCGTCGGCGACCTCGACGTCTCGGGTGACGCGAACGTCGACGCGACGATCGGTCTCGCGCGCGCGGAGCAGCTCTACGAGAAAGTGTTCGTGGAGTACGGCGACGACTCGGTGGCACAGCTCGGCGGTGTCCATCTCGCCTGCGAGCAAGCATCCAACGTGTTGTCCAAGATCCTCGAGTGGGGCCGGCTCATGGCCTACCTCGAACAGTCCACGCGCTACATCGCGTACAACCAACGTCTCGACAACGGGCAGTACCGGTACTTCCGGCCGCCCGAGATCCTCGACTCGCCGCACGGCGCTCGCTACGTCGGTGAGATGGATCGGATCTTCGACACCTACGGGTCGCTCCTGCCACAGATGCAAGCGTGGGTGGCGGAGCGCTTTCCCCAACAAGCCGGCGACAGCGACTTCGTCTACCGGCAGGCGACGCGAGCGAAGTCCCTCGACGCACTCCGGGGCCTACTGCCGGCCGCCTCGCTCTCCAACATCGGCATCTACGGCACCGGGCAGTCCTACGAGCAGCTGCTGCTCCGCATGCGCGCGCACCCGCTCCCCGAGGCGCGTCACTACGCGGACTTGATGCTCGTCGAGCTGCGCAAGGTCATCCCTTCCTTCCTCCAGCGGGTCGACCTCCCGGCACGCGGTGGCGAGTGGTCCGCGTACCTGGCCGCGACGCGCGACGACACGGCGCGCGTGGTCGCCCGGCTCTGGCCCGACCTCGTCGAGCCGGTGGCGGCGGGAAGCGCAGACGAGGGGACGCCCGAGATACCCGAGGTGACGCTGCTCGACTTCGATCCCGACGGCGAGGAGAAGGTGCTGGTGGCAGCGTGTTTTGCCCACCTCGGCTGCTCCGAGCGCGAGGCCGCCTGGCGCGTGCGGCGTCTCGGCCACGACGAGCGGGTCGCGTTGCTCACGGCGTACGTCGGCGACCGTCGCAACCGGCGGCACCGACCCGGGCGCGCGTTCGAACGCACCGACTACCGCTTCGAGCTCGTGACCGACTACGGCGCGTTTCGCGACCTGCAGCGCCATCGGATGCTCACGATCGACTGGCAACGCCTCGGCATCGCGCTCGGCTACGACATGCCCGATCTCGTCGCGGACGCCGGGCTGGGGGAGCGCTACGACGAGGCGATCGCGCGCGCCGAGGAGCTCTACCGTTCGCTCGTGCCCGAGTTCGCCGAGCAAGCCTCGTATGCCGTCGCGCTGGCGCACCGCATTCGCTATGTCATGCAGTTCAACGCGCGGGAGGCGATGCATCTCGTGGAGTTGCGCTCGGGCCCCCAAGGCCATCCTGCGTATCGTCGCGTCGCACAACAGATGCACCGGGCGATCGCCGAAGTCGCCGGGCATCGGGCGTTGGCCGAGGCGATGTCGTTCGTCGACCACGGGTCTACCGACCTCGAACGGCTCGACTCAGAGCGACGTGCTGAGCGCCGGCGAGCGGAAAAATCTGCAACGCATTGACCAGGAACTACCGTCGTTCTCCCTGGTCGCGGCACCTGCTCACTTCTTGACGCGCCTGCCCTCCGCTTGCCTAATGTACCGTCCAGTCCCCGACGCCCCTGGACGCTGCAGATGAGGAAATCGCTGAAGCAGTAAGGGGGGGATGTGCTGTGAGAGGCGGTGGTAGGCCCTGGGGGTCGAGTAGAGAACGTGTTGTGTGTCCGGCTCCTCGGATACACAAGATGGCGCCAAAGACCCCCGGGCTTGCCCGCCCGAGCACTCCAGAAGGACTCGCCTGACCGCCGTGGAGGCCTCCGCTCACAGCGATTGAACGGTCTCGCGGAACGTCTATGCTCCCGCGGCGAAATGGCGACCAAGAAGAAGGCCAAAGCCGCAGAAGCCGAGCCAGCGGCACCCGCGGACGACGAAGCAGAGCTCGAAGAGGAGGAAGCTGACCTCGACGACGAGGAGTTCGAAGAGCTCGACGATGACGCACTCGAAGAGGACGGGGAGGACGACGACGACAGCGGCGACCTCGAAGAAGGTGACGACGAGGGCGGCGACGAAGTCGACGAGATCCTCACCGCCTCGCCCGCCTCGGTGGTGGAGCGGACCGGCGAGGGCGACGAAGAGGAAGAGGAGGAAGAGCCCGACGACGAGGACGTCGAGGCCAGCCTCGACGTCATCCTCAAGGAACGCCTTGTCGTCGAGGACGAACCCGAAGACGAAGAGGCCACCGACCAGGAGGACAAGACCGAGGGCAACGAGCGGGTCCTTCCCAAGCAGCCCGACGAATTCGTCTGCCGGTCCTGCTTCCTCGTCAAGCACCCCAGCCAGCTGGCAGACAAGAAGCGCATGCTCTGCCGGGACTGTGTGTGAACGGACGGGCCACGACGGCGCGCTCGGCGGGGCCAACCCGCTGCGCCGCACCCTGGACCTGTGCGTGTTCGCTCCGGTCGGGATGGCGGTGACGGCAGTCGAGGATCTGCCCGGACTGATCGACAAGGGCCGGCGTCGCGTCGAGCTCCAGCTCGCCAACGCCCGCGTCGTCGGCAAGTTCGTCGTGACCAAAACAGAGCGACGGGTTGCCGACCGCATCGGCGCGCTGCTGCACAACGGCGCGCCGCCAACGACCGCCCCGGCGCGGGCACCGGCGGCGGGCACGGTCGACGCACCGGCGAAGCCCGTCCCGGACACCGCGGCCGGTGCCGTCGTGGGTAGCGTGCTGGCCGACTACGACACCCTGAGCGCGTCCCAGGTCGTGCGACGGCTCGAGAGCCTCGGTCCCGACGAGCTGCAGGCGGTGCAGCGCTACGAGGCGTCCACCCGCAACCGGCGCACGATCCTCAACCGGGCCGGGCAGCTCCTCGACGAGCGGCGTCAGCCGCCGCCCGACTCCTAGCGGGCGCGGATGGAGACGGTCCGCCCGGC
>DATJTU010000302.1:0-2851 GCA_035503015.1 Acidimicrobiales bacterium
CCTCGATGAGCGCGGCCTCCCGACCGGCGCCCTCACGCCCGTCGAGGGGACCGACCGCGACTTCACCGCCTCGCGCTTCGTCGGTCCCACCGTGCTCGACACCGCCTTCACCACCTTGGTGCGCGATGACGACGGCCGGGCGCGGGCGAGCCTCGACGCGCCGGGCGGCGCGACCGGCGCCACGGTCTGGGTGGACGCCGGCTTCCAGTACCTGATGGTGTACACGGGCGACACGCTCCCCGACGTGGCCCGCCGGCGTCGCGCCGTGGCGATCGAGCCGATGACGTGCCCACCGAACGCGCTGCGCACGGGCAAGGACGTGATCGGCCTGCAACCGGGAACCGAATGGAGGGCGCAGTGGGGCATCGTCCCGCGCTGAGCGTCCCTGGTCCGCTGGCCCGCCGCGCGCCCCGGCCCGCAGGCGGCGTCGTACCGATCGTCCGGCCGTGAACGAGGCACCCTTCGCCGGACGTGTCGTCGCCGTGACCGGCTCGTCGAGCGGGATCGGGGAGGCCACCGCACGAGCCTTCGCTGCAGCCGGCGCGTCGGTGCTCGTCAACTCGGCGCGCTCGGTCGCCGAGGGCGAGGCCGTAGCGGCGTCGTTGCCGGAGGCACGCTACGTCCAGGGCGACATCACGGAGCCGGGCGTGCCCGAACGCGTCGTCGCGGCCGCGCTCGAACAGTGGGGTCGGCTCGACGTGTTGGTGAACAATGCGGGGACGACCGCCTTGATTCCGCATCAGGACGTCCAGGCGGCAACCGTCGACGTCTGGCGGCGCATCTTCGAGGTCAACGTGTTCGCGACCTGGGCGATGTCGGTGGCCGCGCTGCCAGCGCTCCGCGAGGCCAAGGGCTGCATCGTCAACGTGACCTCGGTGGCCGGCGTACGCCCGACCGGTTCGTCCATCCCCTACGCGGCGAGCAAGGCGGCGTTGAACCACATGACCGTGCTCCTCGCCAAGGTGGTCGGTCCGGAGGTCCGGGTGAACGCCGTTGCCCCGGGCCTGGTCGACACGCCGTGGACGGAGGACTGGGACTTCGTGCGTGAG
The DNA here is from genome assembly GCA_035503015.1 of Acidimicrobiales bacterium. Taxonomy (GTDB): domain Bacteria; phylum Actinomycetota; class Acidimicrobiia; order Acidimicrobiales; family RAAP-2; genus Bog-473. The sequence continues at coordinate 1,050 of DATJTU010000302.1, forward strand.
GTGGTCCAGCAGGTCGCTCCGCTGCGGCGGTCGGGGCAACCCGGCGACGTGGCCGAGGTCGTCCTCGCGCTGGCTCAGGCGGCCTACGTCACCGGCCAGGTGGTGGTCGTCGACGGGGGACTCTCCCTGGCCACGTGAGATGGCGGCGTCCCGGTCAGGCCGGCGGCGCCACCATCCAGCGCAAGGCCGCGGTGAGCCCGCGGGTGAGCGGCGTCACCGCCGCGGTGTCGACGAGCAGGTCGAGGGGACCCCCGACCGAGAGGCCGAGCATGCGGCGCGCCCAGCCCGGGAGCACGCCGACCGCGGCAGCCACGACGAGGCGGTAGACGGCGCGCTCGCTCGGCCGCCGCGCCACGCCGCGCAGCAGCCAGTCGCGCGCCGACCTTGCCTGGGGGCCCATGTAGAGCTCGGGCTGGATGCGCAACAAGTAGCTCTCCACTTCGGCGACCGAGCGGGGGACCCACGCCGCACCGAGATCGAGTGCCACGGGTGCGACCTCGTCGTAGTAGCGGTCGCAGTCCTCGGGCGTGAGCGGCGCAGGGCCGTAGCGCCGTGAGGAGGCGAGGAACGTGGACACCTCGGCCACGTGGATGAAGGTGACGAGGTCGGGGTCGTCTGCGGAGTAGGGACGGCCGTCGGGGGCGACGCCCTTGACGCGCCGGTGGACGCGCTGGACCTGGGCCACCGCGGCCGACGCCTCGGCGACAGTGCCGAAGGTCGTCGTCCCGACGAAGCCCGCGGTGCGTCGGAGCCGGCCGATCGGGTCCTCCTGGTAGCTGGAATGCTCCGCCACTCCGGCCATGGCCAGCGGATGGAGCGTCTGCAAGAGGAGCGCGCCCACGCCGCCGATGAGCATCGTCGCCAGGTCGCCGTGGACCCGCCGGGCCACCCCGCCGGGGGGCAGGTAGGCCTCGTCGGGATCGAGGGCGATCGGTGCCGGCTCGCCGGTGATGCCGATGGCCCGCCGCACGTTGCGCGCCATGTCCCCGCGGGCGGGCGCGGCCAGACCGCCTACCAGGCGGAGCGGTGCGCCGGCCACGGCACCGCCGAGCGCCGCCGCACGCTCCACGGGGTTGAGGTTGAGCGGGTTCAGGTTCAGCATCGCCACGCCGAGAGCTTGGCACGCCGCGCATGGCAGCATGCAGCGCATGCGCTTCGTCGTCGTGGGTGCGGGTGCCATCGGAGGAGCGGTCGGAGGACGGCTCTTCCAGCGGGGCTTCGATGTCACGCTGGTTGCGCGCGGCGAGCACGGGCAGGCCCTCGCGTCGGACGGCCTCGTCCTCGAGTCGCCTGAGCAGACGGTGACGCTGCCGGTGCCGGCGGTCACCGATCCCGCCGACGTGTCGTGGGAGGGGGACGCCGACGGCAACCCCGTCGTGCTCCTCGCGGTGAAGGGGCAGCACACCGACCACGCGCTCACGCAGCTCAGCGTGGCCCCGCCCCTGACGCCGGTCGTGTGCATGCAGAACGGAGTCGAGAACGAGCGGCGCGTCCTGCGTCACTTCCCGCACACCTACGGCATGTGCGTCATGTGCCCGGCGTCCCAGCTTCGGCCGGGCGTCGTGCAGATCCACTCGGCGCCGGTCTCCGGTCTGCTCGACCTGGGCTGCTTCCCGGCGGGCATCGACGCGCTCGGACAGGCCATCGCCGACGCGATCGCCACGACGACGTTCCAGTCCGTCGCGCGTCCCGACATCATGCGCTGGAAGTACAGGAAGCTCCTCATGAACCTCGCCAACGCAGTCGAGGCGTTGAGCGGGCCCGGGGGGCGGTTCGGGCCGCTCGCCAAGGAGGCGCAGCGC
>DATJTU010000303.1:0-19091 GCA_035503015.1 Acidimicrobiales bacterium
CCCGCGGCGCGGTCGACGAAGCTGATCGGCACCTCGGTGATCGCGGCGCCGTGCTGCTTCGCCCGGTAGGTCATCTCGATCTGGAAGCCGTATCCCTCCGCGCGGATGCGCTCGAGGTCGAGCTTGCGCAGGATGTCGGCCGTGTAGGCGCGGTACCCCGCCGTCGAGTCGGCCACCCCGAGGCCGAGCACCGTCGAGGCGTAGGCGTTGCCGCCCCGGGACAGAAGGTGGCGATGCCACGCCCAGTTGGGGATCGACCCGCCCTCGACGTAGCGCGACCCGATGGAGACGTCGAAACCCCCCTCGAGCGGCGCCAGCAACCCTGGCAGCGCGGCCGGATCGTGCGAGAAATCGGCGTCGATCTCCACGAACGCGTCGAAACCGCGCTCGAGCCCCCACCCGAAGCCGGCCCGGTATGCACTACCGAGCCCGGACTTCTCGTTCCGGGTCAACAGGTGCACGTCGGGGAGCTCGCCGGCGACCTTTTTCACGATGTCCGCCGTGCCGTCGGGGCTCCCGTCGTCGACGACGAGCACACCCGCCGCGGGCAGACACTCATGGATGCGGTGAAGCATCCGCTCGATGTTCTCCGACTCGTTGTAGGTCGGGATCACCACGAGGGGCCTCATGACCGGCATTCTAGGAGGTCAGGCCGCGTCGGCTTTGGCGCCCAGCGGTGCGGCGGCCAGGCGTGGTACCGCCCATGGCCAGGGCGTTCGTCCCGGCGGGGCACCTCCAGCTCAGGTCGGGAGAACCCTCGAACCCGTGGGATCTGGGTGCGGCCGAGGTCCCCGCCCCATCGGCCGGGGCGTCAGAAGTCCACGGGCTCCACCGCTTCGGCGTCCGAGTCCACGCCGCCGGGCTCTGTCAGGCCGTCGGGCCCCCGGCGCAGCTCCCGGATGATCACCTGGATTGCACCCCCGATTGGGATCCCGATCAACGCGCCGACGAACGTGCCGAGGCCGCCCGCGATCTTCCCGCCCAGCGTGGCGCCCACCAGGACGGCGATGAGCACCCAGAACGGGTTGAGCTGGACTGTCCTGCTCATGATCACGGGGTTGAGCACGTGATTCTCGATCTGCTGGTACACCAGGAACACGACCAACATCACGATCCCGGCGGGGACGGAGTGGATGGCGGCGATGACGACCACCGGCACCCCAGCGAGGAGGCCTCCCACCAGGGGCAGCAGGTCGACCAGCGCAACGAACACCCCGAGCAGGAATGCGAAGGGCACCCCGAGGATCGCCAGGGTCACGCCTGAGATCACGCCGGCGATGACCGAGGTCAAAAAGTTCCCGAGCATGTACCCGGTGACCGAGCTCATCGACTCGTCGACCACCCGCCCGAGCCGCTCCGCCGTGGCCGGCCGGAAGAGGCTGAGGAAGCTCCGCCACATGCGCGGGGACTCGAGCATGGTGAAGAAGGTCAAGACGGCGATGGTGACGATCGACACGATCGTCGAGAAAGCCGCCTCGCCCACCGAGAAGGCGGTCGCCGGCTTGAGCACCTTCGTGAGCTGCGAGGTGAGCTTCGACGATCCCTCGGAGAGGTACTTCTGCAGGTGCAGGCGGAACACCAGTCTCCCGAGCGGCCCATGACCCTTCTTCGCTTCGGACACGAGGTGCGGCACCTGTTTGCCGAAATGCACGGCGGCCGTCACCAGCGGCTCGGTGAACAGATACACCAGGCCTCCCAGCGCGACGACTCCCGCCAGGAACACGAGTGTGGTCGCGACTCCGTGCGAGAAGCCGTGCCGGCGCAAGAAGCGCGCCGCCGGAGTGAGGAGCAGCGTGAAGAAGAACGCGACGATCACGTAGACCACGATCGTGCGCAAGACCCAGAGCAGCAGGATGACTGCCGCGTTGAGGTCGAGCAACAAGATGATCGTGACGACCGACACCACGATCGTGCCCAAGGGGATGCCGCGCCGGTCCGCGGAACCCGAAAGCCTGGACCGCCAGGTGTCGTGAGCCTCAGCGGCCATGGCTCAAGCTTGGCAGCTCCGAACCCCGAGAAGGCGGTTCTCCGTGGGTCCCACGTGCAAGCATGAATGCAATGGAGTCGGCAGATCTGGGCGGCACCGGGGAGGAACCTGAGAAGGAACAGCCCCTCGTGCCCGCGCACAGTTCGTCCGACGCCGCCTCCTCTGGTGATACTTCCCCGCAAGCGGACGATGCCCACGCGACTGCCGCGAGCGCCGACACGGTGAGCAGTACCGGTGACGACCAGGCCACTGGCGCGCCCTCAGCAGACCCGGCGCCGGAACCGGAGGGCGCCCCGGTGGCGGCTGCGGTCGCGGTGGACGCAAGCGACGCCGGCGGAGCAGCGGCCACGGTGCCCGCACCGGCTGACGTGACGGACGGCGCGGCGGACACGGCGCCCCCGCCGCACAAACGCCGGCAATTGCTGCCGTTCCTGCCGCGCAACGTGAAGATCACGCTGTTCATCCTCATCGCCTTCTTCGTCGGCGAGTACATCCTCTTGCCTGAGCTCGCGAGCGCCCGCCGGGAGTTCCACCAGCTGAGTCACCTCAATTTCCTGTGGCTGATCCTCGGTGCCCTGCTCGAGGTGGCGGCGCTGGTGGCGTATGCGGAGCTGACGCACACTGTCTTGTCACCCGGCGCGCCCGACCGCTGGCGCATCTTCCGCATCAACATGTGGGCCCTGGCGATCAGCCACACCCTGCCCGGCGGGACGGTCCCGGGCACTGCGGCGAGCTACCGGCTCTTGACCGAGTCCGACGTCTCGGGCAGCACGGCCGCGTTCGGCCTCGCCACCCAGGGCATCGGCTCCGCCGTGGTCCTCAACATCATCTTCTGGTTGGCCCTGCTCATCTCGATCCCGCTCCAGGGCTACAACCCCCTCTACGGATTCGCCGCCATCCTCGGCGTCCTCCTCCTGTCCATCTTCGCCGCCATCGTCTTCTTCCTGACGCGGGGAGAGAAGCACGCGGCCGTGTTCGTGAAGAAGGTGGCCGACCACGTCCCGTTCATCCGGGCCGAGACCGTGACCGCACTGGTGCAGAAGGTCGCCGACCGGTTGAAGATCCTCTCGACGAGCTCGGGCCTGCTCCGGAAAGCGGGCATCTGGGCGGCGGCCAACTGGTTGCTCGACTGCGCGTCCCTCTACGTCTTCTGCCTCGCCTTCGGCGCCAAGATCTCGCCGATCGACGTCCTGGTCGCTTATGGACTGGCCAACGTCTTGGCCGTCATCCCGCTCACGCCGAGCGGCCTCGGTGTCGTCGAGCTCACCATCATCGCCGTGCTGAAGGGATTCGGCGTCCCCGGCGGCGTGGCCGCTGCGGGCGTGCTGAGCTGGCGGCTGGTCAACTTCTGGCTCCCGATCCCGTTCGGCGGCGTCAGTTACCTCTCCTTGCGCTTCGGCCACGCCCGCTCGCGCCTGCGCTCCCGGCCCTCGGCCGGCGCCAAGGCCGCCACCTCCTCGTAGCGAGTTTGGCCCCCTCCCCATCCGCCCGCTGGACAGCAGCGCAACGCATCCGTCTGGCCGGGACGCGTCCGGCGACGCCCGGCGGCGACCTCGACGGGGAACGCCGCCTCTATCGCGACGTCGCCGGCTCGACAGCCGCGCTCCCTGGGGGACGCGCCGGTGCTCTGGGCCTGCGGACCCGCATCGTCGACGCACAGGTTGCCCACGCGCTCGGGCACGGCACCGAGCAGATCGTCGTGCTGGGCGCAGGCTACGACGGGCGCGCACTGCGCTTCGCCGACGACGGGGTCCGCTGGTTCGAGCTCGACCGCGCCGACGTGCTCGAGGACAAGCGCCGGCGGCTGGACGCGCTGGGTGTGGCGCCGACTGGCGTGACATCGGTCAGCGTCGATCTCGAAGCCGACGACGTCGGGTCGGCACTCGAGGCGGCCGGCCATCAGGCCATCCGTCCGTCGCTCTTCGTGTGCGAGACGGTCCTGCTCCAGCTCGCCCTGGCCGCCACGGCGTCGCTGTGCACCACCCTGCGGACGCGGGCGGCACCGGCGAGCTCGTTGGTGGCGACGTTCGCCGTCGCGCCCGAGCCGGCGGCGGCGCTGCGGACGTTGCGCGCCACCGCCGCTGCCCTGTCCCGGCTCACGGGTGAGGCCCGGCACGACGAACTCCGACCGGGCGACCCCGAGAAGCTCATGGTCGTCACGGGCTGGCACGTGACCCATGCCGAGCGGGGCCCTGACCACCTCGTCGACCGCGGCGCGCACCAGGTCGTGCTCGTGTGCGAACCGCGTCCACTGGCCTAGCCGCCGCTGGGCGCGTCGGAGAAGCGCTGGCCGGCCGGCTGGACGCGCCGGCCGGACGGGGTCCGGTCAGGTGCCGGCGCGCGAGGGCGTCATGGCGCGGCGGCGTATCCCGATCGGCCGTTCGGCCATCGAGCGCGCCACGCGGACGCCCGCACCGGCGATGACCACCACGAACAAGAGCACGAAGCAGTCGGAGACCGGGATGAGCCAGCCGCGCCCGGCGTAGGTGATTGCGGGCCCGTGGGGCACCCACCAGTAGGGGGCCGCCCACAAGAGCACTGCGACCGCCAGCGCGTACCACTCCCCGTAGCGGGGCCGGTCGTCGGCCAACGCCAGCCACGCCACGAGGAGGACCATCCAGATGAAGTGGTGTGACCACGACACCGGGCTGGCCAGTGATTCGGTCGCCTCGACCACCAACAATCCGAGCACCGCCGACGAGCGCCGATAGGCGCCCGCGGCGACGAGGAGGCCGACGGCGCCGACGGTGAGCACCACGACGACCGTGGTCGTGGTCGTGACCGAGTGGCCGAGCATGCGCTCGAGCGCGCCGAGCACCCCCTGGTTGCCGACCCACGAGAGCATGCCGGCGCGTTGCGGATCACGGATGTAGTGCGTCCAGTACGACCACGACGTCGACGCGTTGAACGCGGCGCCGAGCAGCCCGGCGGCGCAGAACGACACGATCGCGCGCGCACCGGATCGGCCCTGCCGGGTCATGAACAGATACGGGATCAAGATCAGCGGGGTGAGCTTGATCGCCGCCGCCAGGCCGACGAGCACGCCCCGCGGTATCGGCAGCTCCATCGTCAGGTCTGCCACGACGATCAGCGCCAGGATGATGTTGACCTGCCCGAGGAGGAACGTCTGGCGCACGGGGTCGAAGAGCGCGACGGGCACGAGGAGCACGAGCGCCCACCAGAAGATCGTGCGGCGATCCAGCACCCGGCAGACCGCCCGCAAGCTGACCGCGACGAGGGCCGCCAGCGCCGCGAGGTTGGTCCAGGAGAAGGCGACCTCGCACACGCGCAGCGGGATGTGCGCGAACGGCGCGAAGAGGAGCGCCGAGAAAGGCGGATAAGTGAAACCGAGGTGGTCGGCCGGGTACGTCACGTTGAAGAGGTCGTTGGACTGCGCGTGCGCACCACCGAGGAGGTAGGTGGCCAAGTCGAGCTGGCGGTGGGCCAGCGCGAGCACGGTGGCCCCGATCACGGCGACCGCGCACGACAGCGCCGGCCAGGCCCAGCCGCGATCGGACGCGATGGCGCGCATGCGGAGGGCCAAGGCGTCCCGGTGCACGGCGCCGGATGGTACCGGCAGCCGGGCGTCGCGCGGTGCGTCCATACCCGGGCTATACCCGGCCGGGGCCCCGAGGTGGCTACGCCGTTCTGGTGTCGTCACCCTCGCTGACGCGGAGGTCGGTGTCGAGACGGCGGCGGGCCCGCTCCCGCGCCAACTCCTTCAACCGCTCCTGCGAACTCACGCCGTGGCGGTTCGGCACCCGGCGCCAACGGCGGTCCGACCCGAGCTCCCATGCATTCGTCTCGTCGGCGAACACGAGGTCGAGCACCTCGAACAACCGCCCTTGGAGCTCGGGGTCGCGCACGGGGACGACCACCTCGACGCGCCGATCGAGGTTGCGCCCCATGAGGTCCGCCGAGCCGATGAAGATCTTCAAGGGCAGACCGGGCCCGGCCGCCGGGTCGGCGGGGGCGCCACCGAAACGGTAGATCCTCGAATGCTCCAAGAAGCTGCCGACGATCGAACGGACGCGAATCCGCTCGGACAGTTCGGGGATGCCTGGACGCAGCCGGCACAGGCCGCGCACCGCCAGATCGATCTCGACGCCCGCGCCCGACGCGCGATAGAGCGCGTCGATCATCGCCGCGTCGGTCAGCCCGTTGAGTTTCATCACGATGCGGCCCGCCGGGCCGGCGTCCGCCTGCTCCTCGATCATGGCCATGATGCGCTTGCGCACCGTCACGGGCGACACGAGGATCTGGCGGTACGAGGCGTGCTTGGAGAAACCGGTGAGGTAGTTGAAGAGCTCCCCCACGTCGGCGCCGATCTCGGGGTCCGACGTCAACAGGCCGAGGTCCTCGTAGATGCGCGCCGTCTTGGAGTTGTAGTTGCCCGTCCCGACGTGGCAGTAGGGGCGCACGAGGTCGTCCTCGCGGCGTAACACGAGCGCGGTCTTCGAGTGCGTCTTGAGACCGACGATGCCGTAGACGACGTGCACGCCGACTTCTTCGAGCGCGCGGGCCCACCCGATGTTCGCTTCCTCGTCGAAGCGCGCTTTGAGCTCCACGATTGCCGCGACCTGCTTGCCGTTCTCCGCGGCGCGGATCAACGACTGCACGATCGGGCTGTCGATGCCCGTGCGATAGAGCGTCTGCTTGATCCCGAGCACGGCGGGGTCCTCGGCCGCCAGTGCGACGAAGGCCTCGACCGAGGTGGCAAACGAGTCGTAGGGGTGGTGCACGAGCACGTCGCGCTCGCGCAGCATGGCGAAGAGCTCGGCCGGCTCGTGCGCGACCTGCGCCAGGCGCGGCGGCGTCATCGGCGTCCACGTCTCGCCGTGGAGGTCCGGCCGGTCGAGCGCGTAGACGCCCCACAGGCCGCCCAGGTCGAGCGGGGCGGCCACCCGGAACACCCCGTCGGCGCCCACCTCGAGCTCGGTGGCCAGCAGTTCGACCAGGTCCTGGCCCATGTCCGCCTCGACCTCGAGGCGCAGCGCCTTGCCGAAGCGCCGGCGGCGCAGTTCCATCTCGATCGCCACGAGCAGGTCGTCGGCCTCGTCCTCTTCGAGCGCCAGGTCGGCGTTGCGGGTCACCCGGAACGCGTGGTGGTGCCCGATGGTCATGCCCGGGAAGAGCGTGTCGAGGTGCGCGGAGATCACCTGCTCGAGCGGCACGAAGCGCTCGCCGTCCGGCATGACCACGAAGCGCGGCAGGGCCGGGGGCACCTTCACCCGCGCGATACGCCGCTCCCCCGTCGACGGGTCCTGGACCTCGACCACGAGGTTGAGCGACAGGTTCGAGATGTAGGGGAACGGGTGCCCGGGGTCGACGGCGAGCGGTGTGAGGACGGGGTAGATCTGGCGCTGGTAGACGTCGACGAGGTAGTCGCGGTCGTCATCATCGAGCGTGGACCAGTCCGAGAAGACGATGCCTGCCTGCGCGAGGGCCGGCACGATGAGATCCAAGAAGATGTGGTCCTCGCGCCGCACGAGCTCCTCGACGCGGCCGCGGATCATGGTCAACTGCTCACCGGGCCGGAGCCCGTCGACGCTGCGGGTGCGCACCCCCGCGGCGACTTGGTCCTCGAGCGCCGCTACCCGTATTTGGTAGAACTCGTCGAGCAGCTCCGAGAAGATCGCGAGGAACTTGACCCGCTCGAGCAACGGCTGGCCGTCGTCCTCAGCCAGGTCGAGCAGACGGGACCCGAAGTCGAGACGCGACTGCTCGCGGTTGGTGAAGCGCTGGTAGCCGAAGGCCTCGATCTGCTGGTACGTGGGCGGCCCCGAGTGATTGCTCTGTTCGTCCTCGGTACCGTCCTGCGCGGCCGTCAGCTGGGAATTCGGCTCATCCTCGGTGACCGGAGCGGACTGCGCCTGGGGTTGGTGCTGAGGCTGGGTCTGGGTCATGGGCGAAGGGGTTGCGCGTAGCCGCGCGGAGGTGGGATGTCACCTCGATCCTACCCCCCACCACTACCATTCGCCCGGTGCCGTCACCGTCCCGTCGCACGCGAATTCCGCGTTACGTCTTCGGCCCAAAACCCAGGCGGCGCACCGAATTAGGGCTGCTCCTCTTCGGCTCGCTCCTCATCGTCGCCCTCTACGTCATCGCCGAGTTGGGCGCGAAATCGAAGGTGCCGGCCAACCTCGGCCCGTTCCTCGGCATCGTCCTGGCGCTCGCGCTGGCGGCGCACATGACGAATCGTTGGCTCGTGCCCAACGCCAACCCGGTCATCTTGCCGCTGGCCGCCCTGCTCAACGGGATCGGCTACGTCGTGATCGCGCGGTGGAACCCTCCGTACGCGCGCAGCCAGGCGGGCTGGATCGCGCTCGGCCTCGGCCTCTACATCCTGACGCTGCTCGTCGTCCGCTATTCCCGCGACCTCGAGCGCTACCGCTATCTGCTCCTGCTCCTCGCGGGTGTGCTGCTGGTGGCGCCGCTGTTCTTCAGCCCCATCAACGGCGCGCGCCTGTGGGTGCACGTGGGGAGCAGCTTCGAGTTCCAGCCCATCGAGTTCTCGAAGATCCTCCTGTGCATTTTCTTCGCCTCGTACTTCGCGGAGAACAAGGAGATGCTCGCCATCCCGACGGCGCAGATCGGCAACCGCTTGTTCCTCGACCCGCGCCCGCTGGTCCCCATCTTGGTGGCGTGGGGCGCTGCGATGGTCGTCATCGGGCTCGAGGGCGACATCGGCTTCGCCGCCTTGCTGTTCACGCTCTTCATCGCGCTGTTGTGGGTCACGACCGGACGCATCGGCTACATCGTCTTCGGCTTCATCCTCTTCGCCGTCGGCGCCTACATCACGGCGCGCTACTTCGGCCAGGTGCACACCCGGATCACCGAGTGGCTCGACCCCTGGCAGACCACCACGAACCTCAACCCGAAGGGCGCGCAGCTGCGGCTGGGGTGGTACGGCTTCGGCACCGGCGGCGTGGGCGGGACGGGGCTGGGCTTCGACACGCAGGCCGGCAACATCCCGTTCCTGACGACCGACATGATCTTCGCCGCCATCGGGACCGAGATGGGCCTGGTCGGCGCGGTGGCGGTCGTCTTCGCCTACATCCTGCTCGTCGGCGCCGGCTTCCGGGTGGCCCAGACCGCGCGGTCGGACTTCTCCCGGCTCATGGCAACCGGTCTGACGTTGATCATCGGCTTCCAGGCCTTCTTCATCATGGCCGGGGTGGTCCGCCTGCTGCCCTTCACCGGGATCACGTTGCCGTTCGTGGCGTACGGCGGGTCGTCGCTGCTGGCGAACTACATCCTCATCGCGTTGATGCTGCGCATCTCCGACGAAGGCGCCCGGGCGCAGACCGAGATGATCGCAGCCGGGGCCGCCGGTGGGCCGGGTGAACGCCCGATGGTGCCGGCGCGCTGAGCGAGCGCGTCCGACGCAGGGGCCTCAGTCGCCGGGTGCGCCGAGGGCGACCTCGTAGGACCAGACTTCAGAGCTGACCGACACCGGGCCCCCGTGCGGCGACGGCCGGTCGGCGCCGGCGTGGCCGTGCGCGAACGCCGGCGACGAGACCCACTTCTCGAACGACTCCTCGTCGCGCCAGCGGGTGACGACGAGCCACTGGCGGCGATCGTCGGTCGGGCGCAGAAGCTCGAAGCCTTCGAAGCCGTCCTGGTCGTCGACGGCGTGGGCGCGGGCCGCAAAGCGGCGCGCCAACTCGTCACCCGCGTCCTCGGGCACCGTGATGGCGTTGATCTTGATCACCGTCGGTCGCTCGTCTGCAGCCATGGCACCTCGCAAAAAGAACACTTTGCCAGGTCGGGCGTCGACCGGTTCGAACGCCGGGCCGCCCGTGCCTCCCGGGCAACCTCGCGTTTGTGGCGTTACGCAGGCAGTATGTCGCTGCGGCGGAGACGCGGCGCGCCGGCAATTCCGCGCGAGCAGATACGTTCTCGCGCCATGGAGCAGCCCCTCGCCGATCTGGTCGGCCCCGACCTCCGGGTGCTCTTTTGCGGAATCAACCCCGGAACGCTCTCGGGCGAGCTCGGTCTGCACTTCGCGCGTCCGGGCAACCGGTTCTGGAAGCTGCTCTGTGCCGGCGGGTTCACCGATTCAGTGCTCGCGCCGGCAGAGCAGCACATCCTGCCCGGGCTCGGCGTCGGCATCACGAACCTGGTGGACCGCGTCACGGCAGCCGCCAGCGAGCTCGGTGTCGACGAGTTGCGGGCTGGCGCGTCGCGGCTGGAGGCAAAGGTGCCGCACCTGCGGCCCCGCTGCGTCGCGGTGCTCGGCCTCGGGGCCTACCGGACCGCCTTTCGCCGCCCCGACGCCGTGATCGGCCGCCAGCCCGACGCGCTCGGTGGCGCGCTGCTGTGGCTCCTCCCGAACCCGAGCGGCCTCCAGGCTCGGTATCAGATGCCCGAGATGAACGAGATGTACAAAGCCCTCTTCGTCGCGACGGAGCCGGCATAGGGCCGCCGCTGCTTCACTGCCGGCAGCGTCGTGTCACGGCCCTTTGCTGACCCAGCCGGCGAGCTGCAATCCAGGTAGCCTTTTCAGCGGACGGCAGCGTGGCGCTGACCGGCAGGAGGGCGAGACGTGCAGATTGCCGACGTGACGAGTGGCGGGTTCGTCGGATTGTGGGCCCTCATCTACTTCGTGCTGCTCGTGACACTGGGCATCATGTCCCTGCGCAAGGGGCACTGGGTGATGTTCATCATCGGCCTGTTCCTCCCGCTCTTCTGGTTCATCGGCGCGCTCCTGCCTCGGAGGCGCTGACCACAGCCTCCATCGACGTCGCACGAATGTCGGAGGTGCGATCGTCGACGCGTAGGCAACGGGATCGGGACGCGCCTCGCCCGTACCGCTGACGGTCCGAGTGCCCCTCAGGTTCTCTCGACCGGGACGACGTCGCCGTTGTGCTCGAAGAGTCGTTCGTCCGCCAGGATCGGCGCCGGGACCGGCATGCGGAGCGCGAGCACGATGCCGTCCGAGGGCCGGCAGCGCACCTGGATGCGCCCCGTCGGCGTCATGAGGTCGAGCTCGGCCAGGAGGTTCCCCTCCCCGCGCCCGACGATCCGCACCGCGATGACGTCGATACGCGCTTCGTGCAACACCTGCATGAACAGCTCGTGGGTCATGGGCCGGCGTCCACTGAGTCGCCGTTGCGCCTGCACCATCGCCGTGCCCTCAGGCAAGCCGACGGGGAAGACGAGCTCGCGCATCGGGGGCTCGCTCTCGATCAGGGTGACCGCCGGGTATTGCGAGGGCAGCTCGAGGGACACGTCGTCCACCTCCATCACGCGGAACGTCGCGGTGACGGGCTCGGGCTCGAGAGGCGGGTCATCGGCCACTGGTGGAGGTCCGGCCGCGGCTGCGGCCGCTTCGACAGGGTCAGCCGCGTCGTCGTGGCCGGCCCTGTCCTGCTCCTCGGCGTCGCCTTCGTCGCCCGCGACGTCCGGCTGCACGCCGGTCACCGCAATCGTCGGCGGGCACCGACGCTGAGGGCCAACCCCACGGCGATGAAGAAGACCAGGACGGCCGTGCCGCCGTAGCTGACGAAGGGCAGCGGGATGCCGGTGATCGGCATGATGCCCATGGTCATGCCGGCGTTCTGGAAGACGCTGAACGCGATGAAGGCGAACAACCCGGCACAGATCAGGCGCCCGAAGATGTCGCGGGCCACGACGGCGGCGTGCAGCACCCGCCAGGCGATGACGCCGAGGAGCGCCAGCAGCCCCACCGACCCGACGAAGCCCAGCTGCTCGCCGACGGCGGTGAAGATGAAGTCGGTCTGCTGCTCGGGGACGTAGCCGAGGTTGGTCTGGGCGCCCTTGCCGATCCCCGACCCGAACAACCCACCCGACCCGATCGCATTCTTGGCTTGGGCCGTGTTGTAGATCGATTCTTGGACCTGTGGGTTCGTGCTCTTGGCGTTGGGATGCAAGAAGGTGGTCAGGCGGGCGATCTGGTAGTGGTGCAAGAGCCCGCCCTCGATCGCCACGAACGCCACGAACGCCACGCCGATGAGCAAGAGGATCAGGATGCGGATCGGCAGCCCGGCGACGGCCAACATCACCAGGAGCACGATGACCATGATGATCGCGGTGCCGAGGTCGGGCTGGATCAGCACCAGGCAAATCGGGATCCCCGCCATGATGATCAGCCGGAACACGTCGCGCCACGCCAGGCCCTCTTCGTCGCGCCGTGCGCAGTAGGTCGCGATCGCCAAGATCAACGCCAGCACGCCGAACTCCGACGGCTGGAGCTGCAGCGGGCCGAGACTGAACCAGCGGGCTGCGCCCTGGGCGCTGCTGCCGACGACGAAGACGCCCAGGAGCGAGAGGACGATCAGCCAGTAGAGGGCGTTGGCGAACGCCTCGATCCGGCGGTAGTCGATGAGCGCGACCACCACCATGGCGATGACGCCGAGCACGACGAAGAGGCCCTGCTTCTTGAGAAAGGTCTTGGGGTCGTCGCCCTGGGCCAACAGCGTGCCCCGGGTGGCCGTGTACACCATGACGACGCCCACGGCAGAGACCAGCAACGTGGCGATGACCAGGATGTAGTCGAAGGGGGGCACACTGCGCCTGGCGGCAACATGTGTTCGGTCCAATATGGTCATAACGCGGATTCGGGGACACAATATCGGCCGTGACCTCTCCTCCCCTGGCGCGAGTCGACGCCCTGGTGGATCCCTCGAGGTGGCTCGAGTCGGCCTCGAGCAGCGCCAACCAGGCGAGCCAGGTCGACCAGGGCGGCGGCTGGCTGTACCACCTCCTCACCAAACTCGGTGTCAGCCCCGACACGGCGTCGACCGTCACGGATCTGATCATCAGGCCGCTCAGCATCCTCGTCGTCATCATCGGGGCGCTCATCGTGGCGCGCATCGGCGCGCGGGTCATCCGGCGCCTGCTCGAGCGGGTGGCGAACCAGGCGGCCAGCCGCTCCGGCTCGCAGCGGGCCGGGGCCCGGGTCTCGACGATGTCGGGCCTGTTGGCCAACATCTGGCGCTTCTTCGTCTTCGTCGTCGCGGGCGCCATCGTGTTGGGCCTGCTCGGGATCAATCTGACTCCCCTGTTGGCGAGCGCCACGATCATCGGCGCGACGCTCGGCTTCGGCGCCCAGCAGATCGTGCGTGACTACTTCTCCGGTGTCCTCATGACCATGGAGGACCAGTTCAACGTCGGCGACTCGGTCACCGTCGGCGGCGTCACCGGTGTGGTCGAGGACGTGACGATGCGCCTCACCCGCTTTCGCGGCGTGGACGGGACGATCTACATCATCCCCAACGGTGACATCCGGCTCATCGGCAACCTGTCGCGCGGCTGGGCGCGCGCCGTCGTCGACCTCACCCTGCCCGGCGCGACGGCGGCCGACCTCGACACGGTGCGGCGCATCGTGGGCGACGCGGCGCACGCGGTGGCGGCCGACCCGCAGTTCGCCGCCCACACCACCGAGCCGCCGAATCTCGTCGGACTGCTCGCCGCGGACTCGTCGACCATCACGATGCGCGTGATGCTGCTCACCGTTCCCTCGCAGCGCGATGCGTTGACGCGGGCGTTGCGCGAGGAGGCGATCACGGCCTTGGCCAAGGCCGAGCTCTGGCCCGCCGACGTTGCGCCGCCGACGGCGCCCTCGCGCTGACCGACCCGCTCGGGGACAGGCGCCCCAGGTGGCCGCCCGGCGACCCGGGTCCTGCGTGGCTCAGTCGGCCGGGCTGGCCGCCTCCGCCGCGTCCCACATGGCCGTGACTGGGGCCTCCTGCCCCGTCCACAGCGTCACCTGCGCCGCCGCCTGGTGCACCAGCATGCCCAGGCCGTCGAGCGTGGTCGCTCCCGCCTTGGCGGCCGACGCGAGCCAGGGTGTCGGCCGGGGCGCGTAGACGAGGTCGACCACGACCTGACCCTTGCGGAGCAGCGTGGGCGGGACGAGCCACTCCGAGTCGGCCTCTGCGGCCGCGGAATCGGTGCCTGCCATGCCGATGGGCGTGGCGTTCACGACGAGGTCGGCCGCCGCCACCACGCGCGCCACCGCGTCGGGGTCCTCCGATTCGACGACGGAGCCGACATTGCCCGCGAGACCGACCGCGGCGCGGGCCCGCATCAGGGTGCGGTTCAGCACGACCACCTCGCCCGCCTCGCAGCCGGCCAGCGCGAGCAGGACCGCGCGCGCCGCGCCACCGGCGCCGACGACCAGGCACGTCGCGTCACCGGGATCGAAGCCCGAGCCACGCTGCAGCGACGCGACGAACCCTTCGCCGTCGGTGTTGGCGCCGCGCAGCACCCCGTCGCGGTTGATCACACAGTTGACCGCCTCGAGGATCCTCGCTTCCTCACTGAGCTCGTCGACCGCGGCGGCCACATCGGCCTTGTGCGGCATGGTCACCGACAGCCCTCTGACGTCGAAGCGCCGCATGTCCCAGAGTGCCGCCGGCACGGCGCCCGCCGCGATCTCGAAGGCGAACGAGTGCCACTGCGACCCGAGGCCGAGGGCTGCGAACGCGGCGTTGTGGAGCACCGGTGACAGCGAGTGCGCGACCGGGCTCCCGATGACCCCGACGATCGTGGCATCGGGTCCGAGCTGCTGTCGGGCTTCCTCCATGGTGTGCGGCGTCGGCGTGGCCATGTCAGGGCAGTCCCCGCGACTTGGCGAGCTGCTCGTTGGCGAGCTGCTCCGCGTAGGTGTCCGAGAACGCCATGACACCGTTCTTCTGCACCAGGACGAAGTAGAGCCAGGCGCCCGCCGGCGGGCGCAGCGCAGCGTCGAGGGCGTCCTTCGAGGGCATGCAGATCGGCGTCGGCGTGAGGCCGGTGTTGAGGTAGGTGTTGTAGGGCGACTGGAGTTGGAGGTCCTTGCTGGTGACCGGGCCGCCGTCCTGCCCGATGGCGTAGAGGACGGTCGAGTCCATCTGCAGCGGCAGGCCCTGCGCCAGGCGGTTGTAGATCACCCGTGCCGTGTCGGGCATGTTGACCGGGATGTAGCCCTCCTTCTCGACGATGGAGGCGGCCGTGATGAGCTGGTAGGGCGTGACGCCCAGGGCCGAGGCCGCCGCGGTCGTCAGGCCGGCTGCCTGCGCGTCCGTGTCGAAGCGCTGCACCATGTCACTGACGATCGTGGTGTCGCTCTCGCCGGGCAGGATCAGGTACTCCCCGGTGCCCAGCATGCCCTCGAGGTCGTTGGAGCCGGGTGGCGAGAAGGCCGAGTGCACCGCGCCGCTCGCCGCCGCCTTGGCGAATCCGCCGGGGCCGTGGCCGGGGATGCTGTCGACCTGCGCCGCGACCTCCGAGAGGGTGAACCCCGGACGCACGTCCACCGGATAGATGTTGGGCCCGGCGGCCAGGATGGCGCGGACCTCGGAGAAGCTCTGGTTCTCGTGCAGTGCGTAGCTGCCCGGGAGGACGGTCGGCGACCCGTGGAACACGTCGAAGACCTGGAACGCGACGGAGCTCCCGATGACGTGGTGGGCGCTGAGCGAGTCGACGATCGAATTGGTCGACTCCCCCTCGTTCACGGTGACGACCACCTGGGGTCCTTCGGGGCCGAGCGCGTGCGCTTCGAGCTCGTACCAGAGTGCGAAGGCCAGGACGATGACGACGACGGCCCCGCCGATGCCGAGCAGGATCCGGCGCCGGCGCCGGCGCGTCGCCGCGCGGGCGGCCCGACGGCTGGTGGTGGTGTCGTCCGGCGGCTCGCCCTCGTCCGCCCCGGCCGCTGCGTCGGCCGCGTCCTGGGCGGCCGGCTCGTGCTCCACCGTCGGCCAGGGGAGCTCGTCCTCGTGCCCCGGGTCGTCGGGGCCGTCCGTCGAGCTCATGCGTTGTCCAACCAGGCCTGCAGCAGGACCATGGCCGCCGCGCTGTCGACCACCTTGCGGGCCGCCTTGCCGGTGCGCCCCGCCGCGCGCATCGCCCGCTCGGCCTCCACCGTCGTGAAGCGCTCGTCCGCCGTCTCGACGGTGATCCCGTCGGGCTCGAGCACGGCTCGCAACTGGGCTGCCTCGTCCAGGGCCGCCCTGGCCGCCGGGCCGACCTGACCCGAGAGGCTCAGCGGCAGACCGACGAGCACCGTCGTCGCCTCGACCTCCCGCACCGCCTCGAGCACCGCACGACGGTCGCGCGCCGCGTCACCGCTCCGCTCGATGGTCCCCCACGGGCTGGCCAGACTGCGGCCACTGTCGCTGACCGCGACGCCGATGCGCTTGGCGCCCAAGTCGAGCGCGGCCACACGGCCGCCGGTGCGCGCGCGGTCGACGTCGGCCTCCGCGGCGCTCACGCCGAGAGCAGCCGCTGCGCTTCGGCCAGCGCGGCGTCGATCTGCGCGGGATTCTTCCCACCCGCCTGCGCCACCTCGGGCGAGCCCCCGCCCCCGCCGCCGACCAGCTTCCCGAGTGTGCGCACGAGCTGGTTGGCGTCCGGTTCCCCGCCCGTCGCGACCGCGATGGCCGCCGAGGTCCCGTCGGGGGACCCGCCGAGGACCACGGCCCGCACGCCGTCGTGGCGCAGCACCGCCTGGGCGAGTGAGCGCAGGGCGTCGGACTGCACCTGGTCCCGCCGGGCGATGACGACGCCGCCGTCCGACGCCGCCTGGGCGGCGAGGTCCCGCGCGTCCGCGTCGCTCGACTGCTGGCGGAGCCGCGCCAGCTCCTTCTCTGCCTCGCGCTGGCGCTCGAGCACGCGCCCGATGGCGGCCAGCAGGTCGTCGGGCTCGGTGCGCAGCAACTCCGAGGCGCCCTGGACGAGACGCTCACGCTCGAGCGCGCGGGCCTCCGAGACCGTGCCCGTGATGGCGAAGAGGCGGCGGGTGTTGGACCCGATGGAGCCCTCCGACAGCAGCGTGATCAGACCGATCTGGCCCAACGAGTCGACGTGCGTCCCACCGCAGAATTCGAGCGAGCCCGGCCCGGCCTGCACGACGCGGACCGATGCGCCGTACTTGTCGCCGAAGAACGCGATCGCCCCCATGCGCTCGGCGTCCTCGCGCGACGTCTCCGTCGTCTCGACCGGCACGTCGGTCAGCACTGCGGCGTTCGCCCGCGCGAAGACCTCGTCGAGCTCGTCGCGGGTGGGCTGGCTGTGATGGGAGAAGTCGAAGCGCAGGTAGTCCGGGCCAACCAGCGACCCCTGCTGGCGCACGTGGTCGCCGAGCACGGCGCGCAGCGTCGAGTGCAGCAGGTGCGTCGCGGTGTGGTTGCGCCGGATGGCCTCGCGCCGCTCGCCGTCGATCGTCACCAAGGCGTCCTGGCCCGCCACGATCTCGCCGTCCACGCGCGCTTTGTGCACGATCAGGCCCGGCAGCGCGTACTGGGTGTCGGTGACGTTCGCGATCCCCGTCTCGGTCACGATCGTGCCGGTGTCGCCGATCTGGCCACCGCCCTCGGCGTAGAAGGGCGTGCGGTCCAAGAAGATCTCGACGGTGCCGTCCTCGCCGTCCCCGTCCTCCTCGCTCGCCTCGCCCCGCTCGAGCACGGCCAGGACACGTCCCGGCGCCTCGTAGTTCCCCAGCCCGCGGCCCACGAAAGCCGTCTGACCCTCCGCGTCCAGCAGGGCGCGGTACGCCGCTTCGTCGCCCGCCCGCGACTTCGCCGCCGCCCGGGCCCGCTCGCGCTGTTCGGCCATCGCCACGTCGAAACCGGCCCGGTCCACCGTGACCCCGGCGTCGCGCGCCAGCTCCTCGGTCAGCTCGACGGGGAAGCCGTGCGTGTCGTGCAAGCTGAACGCGACGTCGCCCGGCAGCACGGTGTCCCCCGACGCGAACGCCTCCTCCAGCCGGCTCAGCCCGGCGCGCAAGGTCCGGTCGAAGCCCGCCTCCTCGCGCGCCACGGCGTTGACGATGAGGTCGTGTTGCGCGACCAGCGCCGGCCACGCCTGGCCCAGCACGTCGGTGGCCGCCTGGACGAGCGTCGGCGCGATGGGCTTGTCCACCCCGAGGCGGCGCGCCGCCATGACGGCGCGCCGGACGATGCGCCGCAGCACGTAGCCGCGCCCCTCGTTGGCCGGGAGCACCCCGTCGGCCACGAGCATCGTCATCGCGCGCGCGTGGTCGGCCAGCACCCGCAGCGCGACGTCGGTGCGCTCGTCGGTGCCGTAGCCCGCCCCGATCACCGACGACGCCGCCTCGATGATCGGCAAGAACAAATCGGTGTCGAACATCGAGTCCGTGCCCTGGAGCACCGGCAGGATCCGCTCGAGGCCCGCCCCGGTGTCGATGTTCTTGCGCGGCAGCTCCGAGAGCTTCCCTTCCTCGTCGCGGTTGAACTGCATGAAGACGAGGTTCCACATCTCGACGAAGCGGTTGCTGCCCCCGTGCTTGGGCCCGCCGTCGTGCCCGTACTCGGGCCCCTTGTCGATGAAGATCTCCGAGTCGGGCCCACACGGCCCGGTCTCCCCCATCGACCAGAAGTTGTCCTCGTCGCCCATGCGCTGGATCCGCTCGGGCGGGACGCCGACCTTGTCGATCCAGAGCTGCTCCGCCTCGTCGTCGCCCTCGTGGACGGTGATCCAGAGGCGGTCGCCGTCGAGGCCGAAGACGTCGGTCAGCAGCTCCCAGGCCAGCGGGATGGCGTCGGCCTTGAAGTAGTCGCCGAAGCTGAAGTTCCCCAGCATCTCGAAGAAGGTGCAGTGGTAGGTGTCGGTGCCGATGATGTCGATGTCGGGCGTGCGGAAGCACTTCTGGATCGAGGTGGCCCGCTTCCACGGCGGCGTCTCCTCCCCCACGAAATAGGGCTTGAAGGGCACCATGCCCGCGATGGTGAAGAGGACCGTCGGGTCGTGCGGGATCAGGCTGGCGGAGGGGACGACAGAGTGGCCCCGATCAGCGAAGAAGCGCGTGAAGGCCGCCCTCAGTCCGTTGGCGTCCATCACCCCAGCCTACCGGGGTCAAAATCTGCTTCGGGGCCCACCCCGCTCCCCCGCCCACGCCGGCGTCGGGGGCCGCACCGCCCTGCCTTGGCCTACGTCGACGACATCCCGACGATGGGCTTGTTGAGGTGGATGCTCCCGGTCGAGCCGTAGAACTGCGCGTCGCCGTAGGTGAAGATGCCGCCGTCGGCCGCCACCAACCAGTAGCCGCCGCCGTCGGGCGTCCCGGCCATGCCGACCACGGGCTGGTTGAGGCGGATGCTCCCCGCCGAGCCGAAGAAGCCGGCCGTCCCGTAGT
>DATJTU010000304.1:0-2869 GCA_035503015.1 Acidimicrobiales bacterium
GTGGTGACGGACTCGGTGCTGATGGATGGCTGCCATGTCGCGGCCGACGCGAAGGTCACGGGATCCATCATGGGTCCCCGTTCCATCGTGGGCCAGCGCGGCGACGTCCGCGCAGGGTCGGTGCTCGGAGCTGACGCCGTGGTCTCGTCGGGGACCTTGGTCGACGGCGAGCGTGTCTCCGGCTAGAAAGCCGAGGCATGCGCACGCTGGTCACGGGGGGAGCTGGTTTCATCGGCTCGAACTTGGTCGACCGGTTGCTTGTCGAGGGACATGACGTCGACGTCGTCGACGACTTCTCGACCGGGTCCTTGTCGAATCTCGCGGAGGCCCGGGGCAGCGCCGGGCGGTCGCTGACCATCCATCATCTCGACATCACCGCTCCTGGAATCATCGAACTGATGGGCCGTCGCCGGCCCGAACTCGTGTTTCACCTCGCTGCGCAGCCCGACACGGGGCTGGCTCTCGCCGAGCCGGGTTTCGACGCCGCGGTCAACGTGGTGGGTTCTCTCAACGTCCTCGAGGGCGCACGCCGGGCCGAGACCGAGCGCCTCGTGTATGCGGCCAGCGGGAACACCCTCTACGGCAGTCTGTCGCCCGAGGACCTCCCTGTCCGCGAGTCGCACCCCCAGACGCCCAGCTCACCCTTCGGAGTCTCCAAGAAAGCAGTCATCGACTACCTCGTCGCGTACAGAGATCTCTACGCACTCGAATTCTGCGCCCTCGCCCTCGGGAACGTGTACGGGCCTCGCCAGGTCCCCCACGGCGAATCGGGCGTCGTCGCAATATTCGCCGATCGAATCGTGCGCAATGAAGAAGTCGTGGTGTTCGGTGACGGCGAGCAAACGAGGGACTTCGTGTTCATCGACGACGTCGTCGACGCCTTCGTTCGAGCTGCCACGCGGGGAGGCGGTCTCGTGTGCAACATCGCCACAGGCCGGGAGACGACCGTCAACGCGTTGCTGGCCACGATGGCGACGCTGCGCGGGGTCACGCCGGCGCGCACGACGGCGCCGGCTCGAGTCGGCGACCAGCGGCGATCCTGCCTCGACATCGAGCGGGCCGGAATTCAACTCGGCTGGAGGCCGTGGACGGACTTAGCCGACGGTGCGCGAGCGGTTCTCGACTCCGTGGGCGAGCGTCCGAGCTGACGAGGCCTGCGCCCCGGGCTGTCGGGCGCGCGATCAGCGAAAGAGGTCTTCGTCGGGCGGGCGGACGATCTCCGTCCTGACGGAGGACGGCCGGAGCCAGGCGTCAGGCACGCCCCGTACGATGGCGACAGGCACCGACCGGTCTTTGCCCATGACCAGCTCGGCCGCGGAGGCAAGCTCGTCCGCTACGCAGATTTCGGTCGCGACGAGCTCACGACCATGTGCATCAGGCGTCCCCTTGAGGTCGAGCACGGCCGCAATACCGGCGCAGCCGATCGCGACGTCGGTGACACCGCGACGCCAGGCTCGGCCGAAGGTGTCGGACACGATGACGGCCACGTCGACGCCGAGGGCGCGGGCGAGGCCGGCCTTGATCCGCCGCGCGGAGCGATCCGGGTCGTCGGGGAGAAGGGCCGCCGTACCCTCGGCCACGTTGGACAAGTCGACGCCGGCATTCGCGCAGACGAAGCCGTGACGCGTCTCGCTGATCACGAGGTCGCCGCGTCGGCGCAGGACCCGAACCGACTCTTGCGCCACGAGCTCGAGTTTTGCCTCGGCGTCGTCCGCAATCGCGACGAGCCGCCCCTCTGCTTTCGACACGATCTTCTGCGTCACCACGACGACGTCACCGTTGTGGAGTTCCACGCCGCCCGTCCGCGCCGGTGCGATCGCCGCGGCGACCAGGGCAGCGACGTCTTCGCCGGGCGCCACCTCGCCGATCCCTGTGACCGGGATCACTGCGATCCCCTCAGCGCCCGGCATCGATCACCACCCGGGCGAGGTCTGCGGCCACCGCGGGCGACCGCATCACGGTCGGCACCACGACACAGCGGAGACCTTCAGCTTCGACGGCCGGAGCGGCTGCCTCGTCGGCCTCGTCCACGACCAGGGTCCCGACCCATGGCGCATAGAGGCGGGCCACGCCGACGACGGACGGCTCTGTGCCGAGTTCCGCCATCAGGCGGTCGGCAGGACCCTTCAGCGCCGCACCGGCGATGATCGGGGAGACAGCCACGACGTCATCCCGCCGAGCTTCGAGTGCCTCTCGCACCCCTGCAACGGCGAGCAGTGGACCGATGGAGACGACGGGGTTGGACGGGCAGACGACGACGACGTCCGCTCGAGCGATGGACTGCAGGACTCCGGGCGCAGGCACCGCTGAGGCGGCCCCGTCGAAGCGTACGGCTTGCACCGGGACCTCGTGATGAAGCCGTACGAAGTAGTCCTGGAACGAGACCTCAGTGCCGGCGGGCCCCAGTTCGGTCGCCGACCCGAGCGTCAGACGTGTCCGCAGCGGCTCGTCCGTCACCGGCAGCATCCTGACGCCGATGCCGCGCCGAGAGGCAAGTTCTCCTGTCACCGACGAGAGCGGCTCCCCGGCGTCGAGGCGCCCGGTGCGGAACAGATGCGTGGCGAGGTCCCGGTCGCCCAGGCGGAACCAATCCTCGCCGCCGAGTCGTGCCAGCTCCTCCATGACCGTCCAGCGCTCGTCCGCGACGCCCCAGCCCGTCTCGCGGTTGTCCATGCCCGCCAACGTGTAGGTGACCGTGTCAAGGTCCGGACTGATGTGGAGTCCGTGCAGGACCATGTCGTCGCCGACGTTGACGACGGCGGTGATGTCGGCCGGGGGAACGACGCGTACCAACCCGGAGAGCATCCGGGCGGCCCCAACGCCGCCGCACAGGGCCACCAGCACGCCGCGAGCATAGGAGCAGTACCCC
>DATJTU010000305.1:0-50849 GCA_035503015.1 Acidimicrobiales bacterium
AGACGGTGGCGGCGGTGGCGGCGCCTTTGACCCAGACGGTAGGGGCACTGACCGCGCCGGTGACCCAGACGGCGGCGTCGGTGGCGGCGCCTTTGACCCAGACGGTAGGGGCACTGACCGCGCCGGTAGGGGCACTGACCGCGCCGGTAGGGGCACTGACCGCGCCGGTAGGGGCACTGACCGCGCCGGTGATCCAGACGGCTGCGCCAGTGGCGGCGCCTTTGACCCAGACCGCTGCGCCGGTGACTCAGACGATGGTGTCGGTGGCGGCGTCGCTAGCCATCAGCGGACCGTTCACCCAGCTTGTTGAGGTTGGCGCGATCATCCAGCCCGTCGCACAAGCATCGGCTCCCGTTGCGCTGTACGCGCCCGACGCCGCTGCGCAAGCTCCGGCCACCCAGACCACGGACCTTCCCTCCCAGGTGTCTATCAACCCCAGCACCTCGGTCCGCGGTGTGGTGACCAGCGGAACCGCCCCAATGACGACCCCGGCAGATGCCCCTTCTCGAGTCGCAACGGCTCTCGACCCTGTGACGAACCGCCCAGTACCTCAGGACGAAGACCCCGTGCAGTCAGCGCGACCCGCAGCCACCGGAGTCGAGAGCGCGACCCCAGAGGCCTCAATTTCCCCCCCAGGGCACAGTGGCACCCGAGCGCCGGCAGCCACAGCCAGTGGGGTTGGGGGCGGAACCGTGAACTCTTCGGGCGGCGAGAACGCCCACCTGATCGGCGAAGCGCCAACGCCCGGCACACCTCGAGGCGGAGGTCCAACCCCGGCCCCTACGGATTCAGTGTCACCTTCGTCCTCATCGTCTGATCCGTTAACCAGTTCGACTTCGATTCTGATCTTCGGCGTAGTCCCTGCTCCGTGTCTGCTGGAGACACAAGGTCGCATGCTGTCGCGGCGCGACCTGGCAGGTTCGCTACCGGAGGAATTCATCGCAATTCTCGAGCGCCCCGGCTAACTCCCCTTGTCGGGCCGGGGGTCGAAACGCGAGCGCTTTCGGCCTTCAAGAAGCGCACAGAGCTCAGTCGGTTAACGCGTCTCGCTAGAGAGGCGAGAACCGCGGTTCGGACGACGCCAGAAGCGTTGGTCGTCGTCTGTTCAGCTACCTGGCAGCTCGGTGCCTCGAGTCTCACCCGCATGCGTCGTCGTCTCGAAAAAGGGCGGCGGGACTCAGCGCAAGACGAATTCTGCTGGAGCAGCGAACCGAACGCCGGCAGACGTTCGGCGTAGCTCCAACAATTTCCGAGACCCTGGCACTTCTTTAGCTTCAACACTGCGCTTCGCGTCCCTCCATATATATATCTGCCCACTTTTGGAAGCGATCTATTTTGGAACCGCTGAGGTTCTTCGCCGCCAGAAGCTAGCCCAATCTCTTGCAGGCTGTAGAGAGAACTGCCTGTACAGAGCCAGTCTTTTGAACAGGGTGGTCGGTGCAAGCCCGACCGCTTTTACTTCTTCGCGCCCCGAATTCGGTGCGTAATTATTTTAAAAAAATGAGTTTACCGTCCGTTGTTAATTGGTAAAAACTCGCGTCGGAGCTACCGATTTAGATCGAACAATCGGAGCTTCGTGGCTTCTGGGGAACAAGCCTCAGAACGAGAAAAAGGAGAAAACCATGGAAACGATGGGACTTTCCCTGGCCGAGCTCGAGAGTGAGCACGCCGAATACCTGCCCGCGCGTGAGGTCATGTGGTGCGCACGCAGCGCCGGACCCAGCAACCACGCGTCGGTGTACAACGGCAACGGTGACGGGAACACCGAGCAAGAGGGCCTTGTGAACATTTCCGTTCTCAACGGCAACCTCGACGGCAACGGCAACCTGACTGGGATCTTCCAGTAAGGCCTTGCCAAAGCCAAGAGCTGAGGGGGGTGATCTTCGGGTCACCCCCCTCACTCGTCCCTAGGAGCGTCCCTATGGCCCTCGTTGTCGAGCCCACGTCAGAATGTAGCAAGGTCGCCGGTGCGTCTTGGACGAACGGTCGTCTGCGCTTGGCCGACGGCACCGAGCTGTTGGGTCGGTACGAGGGATCTGCGTACCAACAACCTCATTACCTGGCCCGGCGTGCTGATGGTCAGGTCTTCCACCTGTCGCAATTGCTTTATCTCGTCCTGCTCGCACTGAACGGCGAGCGGGACCTTGCGGGAATCGCTGCTGAAACAACCGCCGAGCTGGGTCGATCCGTCGTCGCGGACAACGTCGACTACCTGGTCGAGAACAAGCTCAGGCCGCTCGGCTTGGTCGCCTCTTCAAGTGAGGCGCCGGACGAGGCTCTCTCCCGTTCGAAGCCACTACTGGCACTGCGCTATCGAACCAAGGTCATCCCAGCCCGCTTCCACCGAACGGTCACCGCGGCTCTGCAATTTCTGTTCTGGCCACCAGCTGTGTTGTTAGTCCTGAGTGGCTTGCTCGCCGCCAACGTCTGGCTGTTTGGCCTGCATCGTCATGCGCTTACCCAGGCCGGGCGCCAGCTCCCCTTCCATCCAGCTCTTTTCCTCTTGGTGACCGGCCTGTTCCTCTTCTCGGGCTTCTTCCACGAGCTCGGTCACGCCGCCGGTACCAGGTATGGCGGCGCCTCGCCGGGAGTCATGGGCCTTGGGATCTATCTCGCCTTTCCAGCCTTTTACACCGATCTCACCGACTCCTACCGCCTCAATCGACGTGGCCGACTGCGCAGCGACTTGGGCGGGGTCTACTTCAATGCCGTTCTCGTTGTGATTGCCCTCGGGGTGTATCTGCCTACGAGGTTCAGTCCTCTGCTCGTCTTCATCGTTCTTTCGCAGGCGGCGGCGCTCTACCAGTTCCTGCCTTTCATCCGGCTCGATGGTTACTACATCATGAGCGACCTCATCGGCGTGCCCAACCTGTTCGCCTTCGTCGGGCCTGCGCTCACGAGCTTGATCCGCCGGCACGACCTGAAGATCGAGGCTCGCCTGGCGCTGGTGAACCGACGGGCGCGCGTGGCCATCCGGGCTTGGGCCGCGCTTACGGTCGTCTTCCTCGCCTTCAACCTGATAACCATCGTCCTTCTAGCCCCCGTCATATTCCCGTCGGAGTGGTCCGCAGGCCATTTCCAAGTCGACAGCATGGTCGTGGCCTTTGGCCATGACAATGTCGCCAGCGGGCTCAACGGCCTGGTGGACCTCGTCTTCATTGCTATCGCCCCACTCGGCGTCTTGCTCATTCTCGGCATGATGATCAAGCGGCTGGCCCGGGCGCTACGGAAGTGGTGGCCGACTCATCGGATACTGACCACCGCAATTCTCGCCGTGTTCGCGGGAGCGCTCATCTTCCAAGGTCAGGCGTTGGTGTCGCGTCTTGCGCCCGCGCCTGAATCAACGGTCTCCGTAGCTTCTGGGCCGACGTCGTCGAGCGTCCACGCCCCTCCGCCTCTTGTTCCGACCCCTCTTCCGCCGGGCCCGAACGTGCAGCCTCCGCCAGCGACCCCGCTCTCGACGTCCTATGTCTATGTGGTCCAGCCCGGTGACACGCTCTGGGCCCTTGCCGCCCAGCATCTGGGAAACCCTTTCCGCTATCAGCAGCTCTTCGCGCTGAACAGAGGGATCCCCCAGTCTGGCGGGCACACCCTGGTCGATCCCAACTTGATCTATCCCGGAATGAAACTGATCTTTCCTGCCGACGCGACCGGCATCCCGACAAGCAGCGTTACCTCGGCTCCAGCACCGCAGGCCACGCAGGTTCCCTCAGGAGGAGGTGGTTCCTTGACGAGCTCCCCACCGTAAATTCCGCCGCGGGATATCGGGGTCACGGGAATGGATATGCCGACGGATGCCGCGGACTTCCTGCGTCGCGTCTAGGTCATGCGGGGTGACGATCGATGTTGACCCACTGCTCGCGCGCTGATCGTTCTGCCGTTCTCACATACGGCCGGCGATTCGCTGCGTGTGTCTCACGAATCGGCGAACCAACCGCTATCGGGAGATCACAAGCGGCGGGGGAACCTTCTACTTCTCTGCGCCGCTCAGCTAAGGGGGGCCACCTAACTGCCTATCCCCTAGCAACAGGTGGGCTCTGACTGATCGGTCGGTGTGCCCCAGAACGCCTGAGGCACACCGGTTCGGGAATGCCGCAAACCGGTTTTCGAGGACCGCTAAACCGGACACAAGGAGGACACCAGAACGAGAAAACGGGGAGGGTCTGAATCGGCCCGGGAATCCTGGAGGCTCCTCCCCTTGAGAGGATGGAGCAATGCCAAGAAAGTCCCCCTACTCGCCGGAGGTGCGTGAGCGGGCCATCAAGATGTTCGTCGAGCATCGCGACGAGTACCCCTCTGAATGGGCCGCCATGACCGGGATCTCGTCCAAGCTCGGGATGACGGCCGAAACGCTTCGGGCCTGGGTCCGCCGGGCCGAGGTCGACCAGGGCCGGCGCCCCGGACTGACCACCGACGAGCGTGAGCGCCTCAAGACGCTCGAGAAGGAGAACCGCGAGCTCCGCCGGGCGAATGAGATCTTGAAGGACGCCTCGATTTTCTTCGCGACCGTGCTCGACGGTCGATCGAAGAAGTAGTTGCGCTACATCGATTCTCGAAGGGATCGCTGGGGAGTCGAGCCGATCTGCAGAGTCCTGCAGTTCGCTCCCGCCACCTACTACGCGGCACACTGCCGGCCATCGAGCCCGCGGCGGCTCCGTGACGAGGAGCTCAAGGCCAAGATCGCCAAGGTCCACGTCGACAACCTCGACGTCTAGGGGCCGGGCCTTCAAGCGCACCACGCTCAGCGACGAGCGGGCGCAGCGTCCGGGCGACCTCGTCGAGCGCCACTTCGAGGCCAGCGCCCCCAACCAGCTCTGGGTCGCCGATCTCACCTATGTGAAGACGCATAGCGGCTGGGTCTACGTCGCCTTCGTCATCGACGTCTTCAGCCGAGCCGTCGTCGGCTGGCAGACCTCGACCTGGTTGCGGTCGGATCTCGCCCTCGACGCGCTCGAGATGGCGCTCTATCGCCGCAAGGAGGCCGGTCTGGCCGGGCTCATCCACCACAGCGACCGCGGCGTGCAATACCTCGCCATTCGCTACAGCGAGCGCCTCGCCGA
Source organism: Acidimicrobiales bacterium (assembly GCA_035503015.1). Taxonomy (GTDB): domain Bacteria; phylum Actinomycetota; class Acidimicrobiia; order Acidimicrobiales; family RAAP-2; genus Bog-473. The sequence continues at coordinate 5,061 of DATJTU010000305.1, forward strand.
GGCCGGAGCGGTCGCCTCGGTCGGCTCAAGGGGTGACAGCTACGACAACGCCCTCGCTGAGTCCTTCAACGGCCTCTACAAGACCGAGCTCATCCACCGCGGCGGACCCTGGCGCAACGTCGAGCACGTCGAGTGGCGACCCTCAACTACGTCGACTGGTTCAACAACCTCCGCATCCACAACGAGATCGGCAAGATCCCGCCGGCAGAGTTCGAGGAGTCCTACTACCGTCAGACAGCAGCATGAGAAGCAGCACCTTCACAGACAACTGAGTCTCTAGGAAACACGGGCCGATTCACCCGGGTGCCTGGAGACTGGCTAGGGCCGTGATCCAGGTGGAGAACCGGACTGATTTTGAGCAGGTTGTCGTTCTCAACGGCAAGCCTTGGTCGCGTATCTGGCGAGGCAAGCGGCGCGGGCTCTACTTGTGCGCAGGTCGGTTCGCCCTTGGTCCACACGATGGTGGGTGGATTGACCTCTCCACCGTTGTGGCGGCCGGGCACGCTTTTCATTCCCGCAAGAGGTTGCTCGTTCGGATAAGTGGTCGCGTAGGTCAGAGCGGGAAACGGATGGGATTCACTGGGTTCGCAAGACTGTTACGAGCTAGGTCAGCGGCGTGTCGACCCGTAGCTATGCGTCCCGCTCGGTCCCGTTTTCCCTGCTCATGGTGATCGGCACGGATATGAGCGCAAAACGGATTGGGACCGTAGGGACGGTTTGAGACCCAATTGTTGGGACGGAGTTGGGATAGATCAGCGCCTTTCGTCACGCCGAGACCCCGCGCTGCTCATGACCGCGACCGTGAATGACGGAGAACCCGTCGCAGGACCACTGAGGTGCCGGTGTTTGCCATCGCGAGCTAAGACGGCGTCGGTTGAGCAGGTCGGTAAACAAGCACAGGGCACCGAGCCTTCGCCGCACAGTGTTCGCCGACTGATCCGAGCAACATGCCCTTGAAGCCTCCGGAGCCTCGACTCCCGACCACCAACAAGTCGGCTCCGTCCGATGCCTCGACAAGGACTGGCGTTGGATTCCCTTCGGCCAGCCGGACATCCATCTTCAGGTCAGGGTTGGCCAGTCGAGCAGACCCAACGATGGACTCCAGGGATCGCTGTGCCTCTGCCTCCGGATCCCAGTCATCCGGCAATGGCACCGACCACGCAATCGCCGGCGGCCATTCCCACGCCATCACGACCTCGAGGACGCTCGCCGTCAGCTGCGCCTGAGTGACAGCCCACTGCAGCGCCTCGACGGACAAAGGAGAACCGTCGACTCCCACGACGATCCGACTCGTGCCCGCATCGGCTGCGGCGGCGCGAGGCCGGGTAACCAGGGATTCCGACGCTTCGGGTGCGTTGGGTTGTGTGAACGCTTCACCACTGCCGTGCGAAGGTGTCTCGATATCGCCACATCTGCTCATGCCGTTCGTCCGAAGCGCGGCCAATCCCACAAGGTCGCCGTCCTTCATGTAGGCAATCGCGCTCCCCGTCGCGCTGACAGACGACGCAGAGCTCGGTACGAGGTTCTGCGTGCGAAGCAGTCCAAGGAGTGCGTCGCCGCCGAGAACCGTCCTCGCCGGGGAAGATGCAAGCGCCCGCGCCACCGAGAGGGTGCCCTCGGCGAAGAGCGGATCTTCCACCTTGCCGAGTGAGCCTCCCCACAACACCGAGCGGGCGCCGCGTACCACCTCGCCAAATTCCCGGGCCGCCTCGGGGCCGATGTCCACGATGCAGCCGTCCGAGGCCACGTCCTGCGGTGCGGACTCTGTGCCGCCACCGGCGCGCTCCCAGACCAGATCCATCGGCAGCACGACTCGATGACCGATCTCCTCTCCGACGCCGTAGGCGTGGCGACACTCGTCGATGAAGCCCTGATCCGCTCCTGCGTGCGGTTGTTTGCCAAGCGCCTGGAGGAACGGAACCGACATCTGGCCCCCGACCAGAACTGCGTCTGCCCGGAGCATCAACGCGTACAAATTGGGGAGGCGGTCGAGGGTTTGCCTGCTGCCAAGCAAGACGACGAAGGGTCGCTCCGGCTGGACAAGCAGCGTGCTGAGCAGCGCCACGTCCTTTTCGAGCTGACGTCCCGCAGCGCTGGGGAGCAGGCCGGCGGGTCCGATGATCGACGTCAAGGCGACGGACGACCATCGAAAGTCGTCGTTCACGAAGAGCTCCTGTCCTTCGACGAGGCGACGCAACAGACCTGGGTTCGCCGACTGTCCATCCTCGGCCGCCAGGTTGGAAGCCACCTCGATACCCGGGTAGAGCTCCTTGAGCGCAAGGACCGTTCGCTCGAACGCGCGACCCGCCGCGGCATGACCCAGCTTGCCCTGGTGTCCGCACACCGTCACTATGGCGCCCCGGTTAGCCAGCCAGGACAGGGTGGGACCAAGCCGGCGCAGTTGGCTGGAGCGTTGGGGCTGGTCTTGTGCGTCGGGCGGGATGTCCAGATCGGCCCGCACCAGGACGCGACGACCTGCTGGGTCCGGAAGGCTCTCGAGCGTCGGAATCCCGAACCCGACACTAGGGAGTGCTGGCGCTTTCTCTGCTACCTCGACCACGGAACCCGTTCCATCGCGTTGTGCCAGCTCCCCACGTTGTCGCGGATGCGCACCTGAGACACTGGCTCGACGCGGCGTTGACGATTCAGCGCACTACGACGACTGAGCATCGTGCCTGTCGCACGCAGTGCTCGCTGACCGACCCGACGTGCATGTCGTCGAAACTCCCGTGGCCTCGGCGTCCCACCACCAGAAGGTCATCCTCTGCGGCGGCATCGGTCAGGGCGGCTGCGGCTGATTGATGCTCGACCGTCTCCCCGCGCACCTCGACATCGGGCGCGATTGCGTGTATGTGTGCCGTCGCCTTGTCGATCCCCTCTTGTGCCAGCTGGTGCACCTGAGGCTGGGTACTCGCGAACGTGTGCCCAAACGCGGTTGGCGACCGCCAGGCAGTGAGCAGGAACAGTTGCGTACCGGTCCGCTGCGCCTCACCGATGGCCCAGTCGAGCGCTCGCTCGGAGGGCGGGGAGCCATCGATCCCAACCACGATCCGTCGTGGGGACTGTTGCATTTTGCGATCCTCGCTTTCATTGTCCGGTTTCATCGTTATCCGACGGCGACGCCTACGATCTGTCCGTCACTCCTCGGACTCGTGATCGGCCTCACGAAGAATTGCCACCTTCAGCGCTCCGGTCTCTGGCCGGCTGAAGATCTCGTAGGCAGCGAGCATGTCGTCGAACTTGAAGTGATGGCTGATAAACGGGAGGGTCTCGATCTTCCTCGCGACGAGGAGCCGCAGCAGCGTCGGCGTGGAGACCGCGTCGACGAGGCCCGTCGTAATCGTCACGTCCCGGATCCACAGGGACTCGAGGTGCAGCGTCGCGGCATGCCCGTGCACACCGATGTTGGCCACGTGACCGCCCGGCCGGACCAGTTGCGTGCACAGTTCAAAGGTCTCCGGAATGCCGACGGCTTCGATTGCCACGTCAACGCCGAGGCCGTCGGTAAGCGCGTGCACCTTCGCCACGGCCTGATCACCCTGGCTGGAAAGCGTGACGTCAGCCCCGGACCGCTTGGCGGCCTCAAGCCGGGACTCGGCCAAGTCGATCGCGATGACCTTGCTCGGGGAAAGCAGCTGAGCCCCGACGATGGCCGCCAGTCCGATCGGCCCGGCACCGACGATCGCCACCGTGTCGCCCGGCTGGATCGACCCGTTGCGCACGCCGACCTCATAGGACGTCGGCATGATGTCGGCCAACATCAACGCCTCCTTCGAGAACAGGCTCTCGGGCACCAGATGGGTCGATGTGTCGGCGTAGGGGACGCGGACGAATTCCGCCTGGGTCCCGTCGATGGTGTGACCGAGAATCCAGCCGCCCCCGCCGAGGCATTGCCCTGGGTGTCCCGCCAGGCAGTACGAACAACGGCCACACGAGGTGATGCACGACACCAGCACCCTGTCGTTGACGGCCCGACTTGTCACGCCTGGTCCCACTGCGACGATGGTCCCAACCGCTTCGTGCCCCAGGATGGTCCCGGGAAGGGTCTCGGGCACGTCGCCCTTGAGGATATGGAGGTCGGTCCCACAGATCGTGGTCGCGTCGACTCGAACGATGACATCGTTGTTGTCTGTGATCGCCGGGTCTGGCACGTCTTTCCAGCTCTTCGATCCTGGACCCTCGTAGACGAGCGCCTTCATATCGTGCTCCTTTGTCCGTTTCCCCCTATTGAGCGCCGTCTGGACCGGCGCCGCCTAGGGACGATGGTCCGTTGCAATAGGGACGTTTGGGTCATCGAGCGCAGCAAGGGTGCGCACGACCCCGTGACAGAAGATTTCGACGTCGGGGACCACGTCGGGATTGGAGAGAACACCAATGGCGAAGGTGTCGACGTACGAGAGCGCGGCGACCCCGAGACCCTGGTTCCCGAGGAGCGGGACGATGGGGAAGACCTCGAGCATGCGGGCCCCGAGGGCGTAGAGAGGGACGGGTGGACCCGGCACGTTCGTTACGATGAGATTGAAAAAAGGCTGACGGCGCAGCAGTCGGGCCGCCTCGCCGAGGACGCCCTGTGGGACAGGATCGAGCAGACGCAGTGCGCTGCCCGGGACCAGCTCTTCGTGGTGGCCTTTTTGTGCTTTGGTCTCCCTCGACACGAAGGCCAATGCCCGGGCAGGGTCCGGCTCCGCGATCGGCAGCCGGACGAAATACGCCGAGACACCGTTCCCAGAGGTCCGCTTGCGCTGTGTGTCCAATCCGACAGGCACCAACGCTTGCAGTTCGCACGTGCGGTCGAGCTCGCCTCGCTTGTCGAGGATGTCCCGAAGGCCCCCGCTGATCGCAGAGAGGAGCACATCGTTGATCGTGGCCCCGTGATTCTGCGCCACGCCGTGCACCCGCTCCAGGGGGGCCCGGACAAAGTGCACCTCGCGCTGTTGCGAGATCTGGTTGTTCAAGCTCGACCGTGGGGCGATGAGCCGCAGCGGCAACATCGGCACAAGTGCGGCACCGAATCCGAGGGCGGCACGAGTGGACCGGATCGGGTGGACCATCGCGGCGCCCAGTGCCTCTGGAAGTCGGAGCGAGATCTTGGTGAGCGAGAGGATGTCCTGCAGCGCTCGCGTCACACACGACCGGGGAGCCCCGGGCTCCCACGTCGCCGAGTCGTCGAAGGGCGGCATCGCGGGCGCAAGGTCGAGCAAGACGGTGGCGAGCTCTGCAGCAGCGATCCCGTCCGCGACCGCGTGGTGCAGCTTCTCGACAAGCGCCACACGCCCGTCGTCGAGACCGGTGACGAAGACGAGCTCCCACAAGGGGCGATCCGTACGCAGGGGTGTGGCGAGGAGGTCGCCGCATGCTTCTCGGAGTTGCGCTTCCGTGCCGGGCGCGGGAAGTTGACGTTGCCGTACGTGCTGCGTGATGTCGAATGCCGCGTCGTCGGCCCATGTCGGCGGTGCCTGCCCAAGGAAGCCGGGCACGGGATACTGGCGTAGCTTCGGAACCAACGCCAGGCGGCTCGCGATCAGCGCGCGCAGGTCGTCGAGGCGCAGCGCGCCGTCCTCGTCGAGCAGCGGCGCCCCTTCGAAGATGGCGATGGACCCCATGTGCATGGGCGCCGCCGGAGACTCGAGTTGGAGGAAACCCGACTCAAGCGGGGACAGCGCTCGCGTAGGCATGACGACTAGCGGGACCAGGACGGGTAGTGCGCTGGATTGCGCAGCGTCCCCCACGTCCAGCCCCGGATGTCCGGGGGGTCGTCGCCCTCGGCCCGTGTATAGGCCCGGGCCGTGGCGCGCTCGTCGCACATGCGCTGACGCAGCTCGGCAGCGTGGAATCCGAGTCCGGGGACGTAGTCGATGACATCCATGACCAGGTGGAAGCGATCCAAGTTGTTCATCATCGTCAGGTCGAATGGCGTCGTCGTCGTCCCTTCCTCCTGGTACCCACGGACGTGGAAGTTGTCGTGGTTGGTGCGCCGATAGGTGAGGCGGTGGATCAGGCCCGGATAGCCGTGGTGAGCGAAGACGACGGGCCGGTCGGGGGTGAAGATCGTGTCGAACTCGCCGTCGCTCAGACCGTGTGGGTGCATGAAATCTGGCTCCAGGCGCATCAGGTCAACGACGTTGACGAACCGTACCTTGAGCTCGGGTAGCTCGTGCCGGATGATGTCCGCTGCGGCCAAGGCCTCCAGGGTCGGAACGTCGCCACAGCTCGCCAGCACCACGTCGGGTTCACCATCGTCGGAGGAGGCCCACTCCCAGATCCCGAGGCCGCGGGCACAGTGCAGCGCGGCTTGTTCCATGTTCAGGTAGTTCAAGGCCGGCTGCTTCCCCGCCACCACCACGTTCACGTAGTTCCGGCTGCGAAGGCAGTGGTCCATGACGGAGAGCAGGCAATTGGCGTCCGGGGGGAGGTAGATGCGGACGACCTCAGCTCGCTTGTTGGCGACATGGTCGATGAAGCCAGGGTCCTGGTGCGAGAAGCCGTTGTGGTCTTGGCGCCACACGTGGGACGACAAGAGGTAATTGAAGGAGGCCACGGGCCGGCGCCACGGGATCTCGTTGCTGCACTTGAGCCATTTGGCATGCTGGTTGAACATGGAGTCGACCACATGGGTGAACGCCTCGTAGCAGTTGAACAAGCCGTGGCGCCCCGTGAGGACGTAGCCCTCGAGCCATCCCTGGCACTGATGCTCCGACAGCATTTCCATCACCCGTCCAGACGGTGCGAGGTGATCGTCGGACGGCAGACTCTCTCCCAGCCACTGACGGTCGGTGACGTCGAACACGTCCTGGAGCCGGTTCGAATTGGTCTCGTCCGGTCCGAACAGACGGAAGTTCTCTGGATTGGCCGCGATCACATCGCGGAGGAATGCGCCGAGAGCCCGGGTCGCTTCGGCGTGCGAGACACCGGGTGCGTCCACCGGGACCGCGTAAGCGCGGAAATCGGGGAGTGCGAGGTCGCGCAGGAGCAGGCCACCGTTGGCGTGCGGGTTGGCGCTCATGCGTCGCTGTCCGACCGGGGCGAGCGAGGCGACGTCCACTCGGAGCGCGCCTGCGTCGTCAAAGAGCTCCTCGGGACGGTAGCTGCGCATCCATCCCTCGAGCTGTGCCAGGTGTTCTGGGTTCGTGCGCACCTCTCCAAGGGGCACCTGATGCGAGCGCCAGGTGCCCTCGACCGCGAGGTGGTCGACCGTCTTCGGACCGGTCCACCCCTTGAGTGTCCGCAGGACGATCATCGGCCAACGCGGTCGGAAGCACTCCTTGTCCCGGCGGGCGCGTTGGTGAATCCGGTCGATCTCGTCGAGGACGACGTCGAGCGTCGTCGCCATCTCCTGGTGCATGGCCAGGGGGTCGTCGCCGGACACCCAGTGCACGGTGTAGCCGTAGCCCGTCAAAAGGGATGTCAGCTCCTCGTCGCCGATGCGCGCCAGGATGGTGGGGTTGGCGATCTTGTAGCCGTTGAGGTGCAGGATCGGGAGCACGACTCCGTCGGTCGCGGGGTTGAGGAACTTGTTCGAGTGCCATGCGGTGGCCAAGGCGGCCGTTTCGGCTTCCCCGTCACCGACGACGCAGCAGACCAGCAGATCGGGGTTGTCGAGGGCGGCCCCGTAGGCGTGCGAGAGCGAGTAGCCGAGCTCGCCACCTTCGTGGATCGACCCCGGCGTCTCGGGACTGACGTGGGACGGGATACCGCCGGGGAAGGAGAACTGACGAAACAGCTTGCGCAGGCCGCGTTCGTCGCGGGTGATGTCCGCGTAGACCTCGCTGTAGGTCCCTTCCAGGTAGGCGTTGGCCACGGCGGCAGGACCACCGTGGCCTGGTCCGACGACGAAGATGGCGTCAAGGTCGCGTCGGCGGATCACGCGGTTCATGTGGGCATAGACGAAGTTGAGGCCGGGTGTCGTTCCCCAGTGCCCGAGGAGTCGCGGCTTGACATGTGCGGGAACGAGGGGCTCACGCAGCAGCGGGTTGTCCATCAGATAGATCTGGCCGACCGACACGTAGTTGGCGGCGCGCCAGTAAGCGTCGAGACGACGAACGTCGTCGTCGCTCAGCGCCGTCGTCGGATGAACCGACTCAGATTTCGCGAGCGTGGTCGTCATAGTGGGCGCCTTTCTGTGCGATGGTGACCCGCAACCCAGCGGAGCTCGGATGCGATTCGAGACACGTCGCGGTCGCTGTCGCGCAAGAGATGGCGGCAGGCGACGCGGCGACGGCGCTCACGAGCGGACTCAACGCACGACCGTCGTGGTGCAGTGTGCGTGGTGGACGACGTACTCCGACACCGATCCAAGCAGGATGCCGACAACCTGGCTGTGCCCCCGGGTGCCCACGACGAGCAGCCGAGCGTCCTTGCTGGCGTCGACGAGGACCTGGGCCGCCGGGCCGAACACGGCCTCACCCTTGACGTCCACGTCGGGCCAGCCGACCTGGACTCGACGCATGGCCTGCGTGAGCGTTTGCTCCGCGGCCTCCTGGTCGAGAACCGGCTGAGCCATGGACCCGTAGGTGGGGAGCACGTTGTACACGGTGACGACCTGGAGCACGGATCCCGAACGCTGGGCGTCCCCTGCGGCGTACTCCAGCGCGCGGTAGCCGCACTTCGACCCATCAACGCCCACGACGACACGATTCTCGGGGACTCCGGCTGCAGCAGTCTCGCTCACGTGTCCGCTCCTTCTCTGGTCCCGGCCCTGTTCACCTGCTCCATCGTGGACGCCGGGCGCCGGAGCCGAACAGGGACGTAGGTCCCTCCCATCCGGCCAATGGGTCCCTTTTGGAGCGTGCCCCTGAGGTTGTGTGGTGGGACCTTCTGCTGATCGCACAGGGACCAAGTTCCCTAGCGAAGACCCGGACCGCTATGCAGGCTGAAGCCATGACATCCATCCAAGACACCGCAAGCGGGGACCTCGCTCGCCGGGTCGCCGAGCGGAGGGCCGAGCTCGGCCTCAGCATCGATCAGACCGCGCGGCGAGCCGGGATGGACCCCGGCTACCTGAACTACGTCGAGCACAACGCGACCGCCCGATTGAGTGCGGGGTCGTTGATCCTGCTCGCGGCGGCGCTCAAGACGACGCCCGAAGCCCTCCAGGGAGGCTTCCAGCCGTTCCCACAGGCTCGCGGCGGCGCCGGACATCCGTCTCTGCGGTCACTCTCGATTGATCAATGCATGGTGCACCTGGAGGGCAACGTCTACGGCAGAGTCGTGTTCACGACCGCCCGCGGGCCAATCGCCCTCCCGGTCAACTACGAGTTCACCGACGGACAGGTCATCATCAGCACCGACCACAAGAAGGCGAGCAAGCTGACCGAGGCTGGCGTCGTGGGCTTCGAAATTGACCATGCCGGAGAGGGTCTCAGCGAAGGATGGAGCGTCCTCGTCACCGGTCCGGCTCGACAGGTCACGGCTCCGCACGAGCGCATGACGCTGTCGTCGCTTCGGCTGGAGTCGTGGTCAGGCGGTCCGGAGCACGACCTGATTGCGATCCGGCCGAAGGAGATCACTGGTCGAGTGATCGTCCATCCTGTCTAGCAAGGGATTCCCCAGGCGTCCCCGAGGCGGGGGACGTGAGTCAGTCGGCCTCGCGGAGAGGGACGCGCCAGACCAGCCGTGTGCCGCCTTGTGCCCCACTGCTGACGTCGAAGCTCCCACTCAGTTTCTCAGCGCGGTTTCGCATGTTGACAAGGCCGAGCCCCGGAGAGGGTACGGCAGCAGGGTCGAAGCCGCCGCCGTTGTCGAAGATCTCCATACAGATGTCCTCATCCACCCGGATCACCACTTCGAACGTGGTCGCCTTGGCGTATTTGCCAGCGTTCGTCAGGCCTTCGCGAACGACCGCCAGCATGTGATGCGCCGTCTGGGGCGGGATCATTGTGTCGACCGAACCATGAAAGGAGACCCGCGGGCGAGCCCCGAGCGAGGGAGCCAGCTCGTCGGCGATCTCGAGAACCCCATGGCGGAGAGCCCCGGGCACCGAGGTCTCGCCGAGTTCGAAGATGGCCGAGCGAATCTCAGTGATGGTCGCATCGAGTTCGTCGACCGCCTTGTCGACCCGAACGGCCATCTCCGACGGGTCAGCCAGCCTGGCGACGGCTTGGAGGGCCATGCCGACAGCAAAGATGCGCTGGATGATTCGGTCGTGGAGATCACGGGCGATGCGATCCCGGTCATTCAGCACGCTGAGCACCCGGACCTGGTCGTGGAGCCGTGACGTCTGGATGGCGACGCCGGCAGCCAGGGCGAGCGCTTCGGCGAGCGCTTCGTCCTCGTCCGTGAACGGCTCTCCGCCTACCTTGTCGGTGAGATAGAGATTCCCGTAGACCTCGTCACGCACGCGGAGTGGGACGCCGAGGAAGGTCGTCATCGGTGGGTGGTGCGGCGGCAGGCCGTGACTGCTGGGGTGCTGGTCAATCCGCTCCAACCGAAGCGGCCGCGGCTCTGAGATTAGGACTCCCAGCACGCCGCGACCTCTCGGGCGTGGACCGATTGAGGCTTCCTCCTCTTGACTCAGGCCCACGGTGAGGAACTCTTCGAGTTCAGTGTGTGAGCTGTTCAGTACCCCCAGCGCCGCGTAGCGAGCGTCGACGAGAAGACGGGCCTCTTCAACGATATGCCGCAGCAGGTCCGCCAGCTCGACGTCGCCCGTGATCATCAAGACAGCCGCCATGAGCCGTCTGAGCTTGTCCGAATCTTGGACCCGGGTGTAAGGCACCGAGGCGATCGTAGTGAGAATGCCGGTGGAGTGGTGGGCGACCACGAGACCTCGGCGGGCCTGGCACAATGTCCCGATGCCTGTCCGGGTTTTTCTCCTCGACGACCATGAGCTGGTGCGTGAGGGCATCCGAACACTCCTCGAGAGCGACGAGGAGATCGAGGTCGTGGGCGAAGCGGGCACTGCGGAGGAGGCGCTAACCAGGATTCCCCTCGCCAGGCCCGATGTCGCGATCCTTGACGTTCGCCTTGAGGGCGGGAGCGGGATCGAGGTGTGCCGGGACGTCCGTTCCTCCCTCCCGGAGCTCGCGTGCTTGATGCTCACGAGCTTCGCTGACGACGAAGCCCTCTACGCCAGCGTGCTGGCCGGCGCCGCCGGCTTCGTCTTGAAGCAGATCAAGGCCAGGGACCTGATCGAGGACGTCAAGAAGGTGGCCTCCGGCGCGTCGCTGATGGATCCGCGTGCCGTCGCCCGGGTGGTCGAGCGCATCGCCAATCCGCCCGCCGGAGACCCTGTCCTCGACTCGTTGACACCGCAGGAGCACCGCGTCCTCGACCTCATCGCAGAAGGCATGACGAACCGGCAAATCGCCGAAGAGATGTTCCTGGCGGAGCACACCGTCAAGAACTACATCACGGGCCTTCTGCGCAAACTCAAGATGACGAGCAGAACCGAAGCCGCGATTTACGCGACCAAGTTGAAAAGGGAAGAGAACTCGGTCACGGACTGACGTCGCGGCGCACGTGCGGCGTCAGAGATTGGGACAGGCCCGGGCGTCTTGCTCTCGGGAGCCTCCGGACTCAGCGAGGTGCGCGCGCGAACGTGCAACCAGATCGATGTCCTTCTCGCGCGCAAGCAGAGATTCGAGTCGACTTCGCTCCCCCGGCGGATCGGCGAATGCAGCGGGATTGCTAGCGATGCCCATGTACGAGCACAAGTGGATCAACGCCCTGTCGTAGGCGACTTCGGCCGCCAGTGCCTCATAGGCACCCTGCGTCGGCCCGGTTTCGAGCATCCTGGTGCGACATGCCAACGCGTGCTCAATCAACTCGTCCCCACTCACGTCCAAATCTCCGGCTTCAAGCGCGCTGGTGAGGATCTGGACGTACATGCTCACGGCGCCCATTGTGGTCCGCCGCGCACGCGCCAACGTAGGGACCTTCCTCCCATCGGCGCATTTTGCAACCCAGGTCGGGACTTTGGTCCCGAAGCGAGGTGCCATATTTCCCTGGAGGTCGTGATTCGCCCCTCGTACCGTGCTTGGAGGACGCACAACGTGCGCGACGGATTCGGAGGGAGACGCGGTCATGAGGCTTCTCAGCGTGCAGTCAGAGATTGGGCAGCTCCGGCAGGCCATCGTGCATCGACCTGGGAAAGAGCTGGACCGGCTCACGCCGAACAACATCGAGGGTCTCCTTTTCGATGACGTTATGTGGGCGAAGCGAGCCCGCGAGGAACACGACGCATTCGCCCAAGCGCTGCGGGACAAGGGTGTTCTCGTGCACTACTACGGCGATCTACTGGCCGAGACGTTGGACAGTGCGGACGGCCGCGCATTCGTGCTCGACCGGGTGTGCACACCCGAGTTGCTTGGGCCTGCCCTGGTCGACCCGATTCGGACGCTGTTCGAAGACCTCGACGGTCACACGTTGAGCGGATTTCTCATCGGGGGCGTCCTCAAAGAAGAACTCGAACTCGGGGACCCACGGAGCCTCTCCTGGGAAATGTTGGGCGGCGACGCATTCATCCTTCCACCGCTTCCCAATCACCTCTTCCAAAGAGACAACTCGTGCTGGATCTATGACGGCGTGACCATGAACCCCATGGCGAAACCTGCCCGCCAGCGGGAGACCGTGCACACGCGAGCGATCTACCGGCACCACCCGCTCTTTGCAGATGAGAAGTTCGGTGTCTACTACGGGGACGACGACGTCCCCCACCAGCCAGCGACGATCGAGGGCGGGGACGTGCACGTGATCGGCCATCGCAGCGTGCTGATCGGGATGGGTGAGCGCACCGCTCCGATGGCGGTGGAGGTTGTCGCCAGAGCGCTGTTCGCCCAGGATCAGGCGGACAGCGTGATCGCGGTCGAGTTGCCCCACAGCCACGCGTTCATGCACCTCGACACCGTCATGTCCATGGTGGACGTCGGGACGTTCGTCGTCTATCCGTACTTCGACGAGAGTCTGCGCAGCTGGACTTTGACCCCGGGCGAGACCCCGGCGACACTCCAGGCGGCGGAGAACACCGACCTGTGGAAGTCCCTTGCCGACGCACTCGAGATCGACGCCGTAACGGTCTTGCGGACACAAGAAGACGTTCGAGCGGCGGAACGTGAGCAATGGGACGACGGCACCAACTATCTGGCGGTCGCGCCAGGCGTGGTCGTGGGATACGAACGCAACGTGAACACCAACACGATGCTACGCAAGCGCGGCATCGAGGTCGTGACGATTGCCGGCGAGGAGCTGGGACGCGGACGTGGTGGCCCCCGCTGCATGACCTGTCCGATTACGAGGGACCCGGCCTGAAGGCCGAGTCACGAAGGAGCGCCATGATGAACCTGAGCGGACGTAGCTTTCTCAAGGAATGCGACTTCACCAAGGCGGAGTTCCTCTCCTTGACCAACCTCGCGGCGGAGCTCCGGGCCGAGAAGGAGGTGCGCAAGGAGACCCAATATCTCCGCGGTCGCAACATCGCACTGATCTTCGAGAAGACCTCGACGCGGACGAGGTCAGCCTTCGAAGTGGCCGCCCATGACCAGGGTGCGCACGTCAGCTACCTCGGCCCGGGTGAGACGCAGCTCGGTCAGAAGGAAAGTGTGCGTGATACCGCACGCGTGCTCGGCCGGATGTACGACGGCATCGAGTTTCGTGGGTTCGCGCACGCGGACGTCGAAGCGTTGGCTCGCGACGCCGGCGTCCCGGTGTGGAACGGCCTCACGGACACGTGGCACCCGACGCAGACGCTGTGCGATGTCCTGACGATGGAAGACCATTCCGCCAAGCCCATTGAGGATGTCGTCCTGACCTATGTGGGTGACGCCAGGAACAACATGGCGAACTCACTCCTCGTGACGGGAGCGCTGGTCGGCATGGACGTACGCCTCTGCGGGCCCAGGGAGCTGTGGCCCGACGAGGAGATCCATGCCCTGGCGCACGTCATGGCGAACGACAGCGGAGGCCACATCCTCGTGACCGACGACCTTGCTGCCGCAACGGCCGGCGCGGACTACGTCTACACGGATGTGTGGGTCTCGATGGGAGAGCCGACCGAGAAGTGGGCCGAGCGCATCGACCTCCTCCACCCCTACCAGGTCAATTCGAAGCTGCTCCGCCTCACCGGCAACCCGGACGTGAAGTTCTTACACTGCCTTCCGGCACTGCACAACGTCGAGACCGAGGTTGGCGAGATGGTCTACGAGAAGTTCGGTCTCGAAGCGCTCGAGGTCACCGACGAGGTGTTCGAGTCGCCTGCCTCCCTGGTCTTCGACCAGGCGGAGAACCGTATGCATACCATCAAGGCAGTGATGGTCGCCACGCTGGGCGAGCCCCCACAGGCCGCGACATGAAGATCGTCGCCGCCCTGGGTGGCAACGCCCTCCTGCTCCGCGGTGAGTCGCCCGATTCCGATGCACAGGAGCGGCACGTCCGGGATGCCGCACGGGCCTTGGCACCCTTGGCGACCAAGCACGAACTTGTCATCACCCATGGCAATGGTCCGCAGGTCGGGGTGCTCGCCCTGGAGAGCGCCGCTGACGCCGCGCTGTCGCACCCGTATCCATTCGACGCGCTCGTGGCCGAGACGCAGGGCCTGATCGGCAACTGGCTCGTCGGCGCAATCGAGCGTGCGTCGTCGGCCCGGGCGGCGTGCTTGCTCACCAGGACAGTCGTCGACGCAGGTGATCGAGGCTTCGAAGACCCGACGAAGTTCGTGGGACCGGTGTACACGGAGGACGAGGCAACGCGACTGGCCCACGAACGCGGCTGGCAGGTGCGCCAGGATGGTGCGAGCTGGCGGCGGGTGGTGGCAAGTCCCGAGCCAGTCGACATCCTCGAGATACCAGAGATCGACCTCTTGCTCTGGCACGGGGACGTCGTGGTGTGCGCCGGCGGCGGGGGCATCCCCATTGTCCGGGACGATGACGGTTCCTGGCGCGATGTGGAGGCCGTCGTCGACAAGGATCTGACTGCGGCGGTGCTGGCCCACAAACTGCAGGCGGACGCACTCTTACTGTTGACCGACGTGGCGAACGTCGAGGTCGGGTGGGGCACCCCGAAGGCGTCCCCGATCAAGAGGGCCACCGTTGCGGAGCTGCGGGAGCTCGGGTTGCCAGCGGGCTCCATGGGCCCCAAGGTCGAAGCGGCCTGCCGGTTCGTCGAAGGTGGCGGCCGACTCGCTGCGATCGGCCGACTCGAAGACGCCGTCGCCCTGCTCTCTGGTCGAGCAGGAACGAGCGTGGTGCCATCTCGAGCAGCGGTCGTCGTCGAGCACACGTCCGAGGCGCACACAGCCTCAGCGCCATGAATGCGCTGAGTGGTCTCAGCGAGCTGCCCGTACCAGACGTGCAGCGTCGCATCGTCGTCGGTTTCGACGGGTCGGACCCGGCGAAGAAGGCCCTCGAATGGGCAATCCGCGACGCGACGTCGAACCCGGCCGTGATCGACGTGGTCATCGCGTGGACGTTTCCGATGGTGCTGGGCTATGCGTTCACGCACACGGTCTCGGACGTGGAGGGCGCAGCTCGAAGCGAGCTCGATGCCGCCCTGACCCACGTGGCAGAGGTCGCGCCCGACGTCGTCGTGCGCGGCGAGACCACCGACGAATCGCCCGGGCCCGCCTTAGTGGCCGCCGCCAAGGGCGCCGACGTCTTGGTCGTCGGCGCGCGCGGCGTGGGCGGGTTCGAGGCGCTGCTTCTGGGCTCTGTCAGTGCGTTCTGCAGCAGGCACGCACCCTGCACCGTGGTCATCGTTCGCTGACAAGGCATCCCGTCAGACGACGCCGTGCCACAGCTTGAGGTTGGAATAGGGACGTGCGCTCCGCCGGACCTGCACCTCAGAGACTCGGGATGATCGCAATGGGGACGGTTGCGCGCTCGGCCACCTCAAGGCTTGTGCTCCCGAGGAGCCCCGGCTTGCGGCCGGCGCCTCGGCTCCCGATGACCAGCAGATCGACTCGATGCGGGGGTGCTGTCATGCGGAGGAGGACGTCGCCAGGTGAGCCGTCCACGAGGGAGTACGCGACCAGATCAGGTCCGAGGCCAACCTCTGACGCCAGCCTCCTCACGTCTGCTTCCGCGGGCGGCGCGGGCGTCAGGTGCGCCTCTTCAAGGAGGCCGACGGCGTGGATCACCTGGAGGTGTGCCTCGACGGCAACGCACAGCGCCGCGGCCCATCGGAGGGCGATGGCGGAATCGCTCGAACCGTCATAGCCGACGACCACCATGGTGATCGCGTTCATCGTGGTCACGTGGGTGCCGCTGCGTCATGTCTCGTCACGCGGCGTGTGGCGTCGCGCAAGGCAATGGCCGAACGAGACCGTGGCGTCTGACCGATCGGGAACCGTAACGTCACGACTCCCCCCTCGTAGCTGCGGACGACGTCGAACCCACTGTGGATGAAGACGGCCAGCATGTCGTGGTTTTCCCACATCGTCTGGGCGACAAAGGCAGTGATCCCCCGGCGACGCGCCGCGAGGACAAGTTGATCGAGCAAGACGGTTGCAATGCCGTGGTGATGGAATTCGTCGGCCACGACAAATGCCACCTCTGCGTCGCTCGTGCGCGGCTGACGCTCATAGCGTCCCACTCCGATGATGCGGTCGTCAGCGATGGCGACGAGGGCCAACCGGCGGTCGTAGTCCACATGCGTGAAACGGTGAAGCTCGGCCTGTGAGAGGACCGGGTGGTAACTGAAGAACCGCAAGTAGCGGGATTCGGGCGAGAGATGCGCGTGGAAGGCCGCCAGCATGTAGGCGTCTCCCGGCACGATCGCCCTGATCAAGTAGTGCAAAGCACCCGATACGACGTCACGCTCGAGTTCGTCGGAGTCGTCGACCTCGACATCGTGATCGGCCTGCATTGCCTGGGCCGCCCCGTGTTCGCCGCTTCGGCTGTCCGGCAGGGTCACCGCTTGCTCCGTTCCCATCGGCTGGGCACTCTCGGTCTCCTGACAGCCAACCTACGTCGGACGGCACGCCGCGCTGTAGGGCAGTAATTCGCTTTGGCACGGGACTTTGGTCCCATCGCGGGGGTCCCACCAATTGCCCTAGTTGATGGGACCAATGGCTCGATGTGCGCCGGGCAGGTCCGTCACACGATGCCAAGTGAACTCGTCGCGCGGGGCATTCCCTGCCAGTGGGGAGAGGGCACGATGAAGCGAAGGGTGTTCGACACGATGGCCAGTGCCGGGGCCATCGTCGTGGTAATCGTGCTCGTGGTCGCAGGGTCACTGCTCCTCGTCGCCCACGACTTCGCGGATGGCTACGTGCACACGCAGCTTGCCGAGCAGCGGATCAGGTTTCCACCAGCGGCGGCGTTCGACCACCCGGATGGGCAGGAGATCACCAGCTCCATGATTCCGTCCGTCTCGCAGTACGCCGGTCAACAGCTCGTGACGGGTGCAGAAGCACAGGTCTATGCCAACGATTTCATCGCTGTGCACCTGCAGCACATCGGCGGTGGCAAGACCTATGCGCAGCTCAGTGCGGCGGCGATGGCGCTTCCCAAGGGCTCGCCCGCATACGTGGCCGCGGAAGCGAAGGTCCAGTCGGTCTTCCAGCGGACAACGCTGCGTGGTCTGCTGCTCGAGGCATACGGCTTTAGCCTGATGGCTGCCATCGCCCGCTGGTCAGGCTTTGCGCTGATCTGCTTGGCTGGCGTGCTCGCTCTGTTCGCTGTCTTCGGCTTCTTGCACGCTCGGGCCACTGACGAGGACGAGGAGCTTTTGCCACCTCGACGCCCGTGACGACGTTCGGCCAGCGCGGGGGGCACACTGTGACGCCGTGGAGCGCAATTCGCGAGCAAGGCTAGGACGATGGGTGAGGCTGCGATCAGAACGGACGGTCTGACCAAGCGATACGGATCGGTCCCAGCGCTGCAGAACCTCAGCATCGAGGTCGCCTCCGGCGAGGTGCTCGGGTACCTGGGTCCCAACGGCGCGGGAAAGACCACGACGATCCGGCTCCTCCTGGCTCTGGCCCGACCGACGTCGGGTTCTGCAGAGATCTTCGGCATCGACTGCACCCGGAGGCCGGTCGAGGCGCACGAACACCTGACCTACGTGCCAGGCGAGGCTGACCTCTGGCCATCTCTCACGGGTGCGGAGACCTTGCACTTGCTCGGCCGCATCCATGGTCACGTCGACGAGACTTACCGGGATCAGCTGGTCACGCGCTTCGAGCTCGACGTCGACAAGAAAGTGCGCGCCTACTCGAAGGGCAACCGGCAAAAGGTTCTGCTCATCGGCGCGCTGATGTGTCGGCCCGACCTCTTGATCCTGGACGAACCGACTTCCGGTCTCGATCCACTCATGGAGCACCAGTTTCGGCTCGCTGTAAGCGAGGCGAAGCACCGGGGCCAGACGGTCTTCTTGTCGTCACACCTCCTCAGCGAGGTCGAGGCAGTCTGCAACCGAGTGGCCATTCTGCGGGACGGGCTCCTCGTCGAAGTTGGATCGCTCGACGATATGCGCCATCTGTCAACCACCCTGGTTCAGGTCAGGTTCTCCGGCACCGTGCCCGACCTCACGCGCGTGCCAGGTGTGCGCTCGCTACGCGTCAACGGAACGCTCGCGCAGCTCGAGGTGACCGGCTCGATGGACCCACTGGTCAAGGCGCTGGCGTCCTCCGAGATCATCGAGCTGAAGAGTCGGGAGCCGTCGCTCGAGGAACTCTTTCTGTCCCTCTACGGCGAGGCTCCTCTGCATCCACCCGATGTCTGACGTCGCCGTGGCGACCGTGCGCCGGTCGGCTCCGGCGCGGACTCCTCTGTTTGCGTTAACGGCCCGAAGGGCGACGCGATCCGGGCTCCTCTGGGGCGCCATCTTCGGGATCCTGGTCTTCTCCTCGGCAGTCTCGTACACCAAGATCTATACGACCGGCGCCGAACGCGCTGCCCTCGCCAAGGCGTTCGGCGCCAACCACGCCACAGCTGCGCTCTTCGGGCCGGCACCGGAGCTCCAAACCGTGGCGGGATTCGTCGTTCTCAAAAGCCTCATGACGATGCTTGTCCTGGGCGCGCTGTGGGGTCTCCTCACGAGCACCCGTTTGCTGCGCGGCGAGGAGGACGCAGGCCGCTGGGATCTGCTGTTCTGCGGTCGGCTCACCTCCCGTCGTGCGACTTTGCAGGCGCTGGCGGCTTTGGGCGTTGCCCTCGCGGCTCTCTGGTTCGTGACTGCACTGTTCACGATCGGTACCGGTCATCTGCACCAAGTCAAAATTGGGGCGGCTCCAAGCCTCTATTTCTCCTTGGTTCCGGTCGCAGCGGCCGGCATGTTCCTCGCTGTGGGGGCGCTCACCAGCCAACTGGCCGCGAATCGCCGGCAGGCAGCGGCACTGGCCGGATGGTTCCTGGGAGCCAGTTATCTCGCCCGCATGGTTGCCGACGCCGGGGTCGGCGTCCACGGATTGATCTGGGCCACGCCGTTGGGCTGGGTGGAGCAGCTCCAGCCGCTGACCGACCCGCACCCCCTCGCGCTCGTGCCCATCGTCGGTTTCACCGTACTGACGCTCGGAGCTGCGACCTATCTCTCTGGTACCCGCGATGTCGGCGGGAGCGTGCTGCCCGAGCACGACTCTGCACGCGCTCGTGTTCGGCTTTTGACAGGCCAATTCGGGCTCAGTGCGCGGCTTCTTGACTCGACGGCGGTGGCGTGGCTGAGCGCCACGGCGATCACGGGCTTCGTGCTCGGGCTGATCGCCGAACAAGCAGGGGCGACCATCTCAGGCTCGTCGGTCCAGGAGGTCTTCACGAAGCTTGGAGCGCCGGGCAGCGGTGCCACTGCGTTCCTCGGCGTCTCCTTCATCATTGCCGCCATCCTCGTCGCCTTCATCGCCGCCGGGCAGATCATGGCGGCGCGTGCCGAGGAAGCGCAGGGTCGACTCGCGAACCTCGTCGTTGCGCCCTGCTCGCGTGACTCCTGGTTGATAGGGCGTGTACTCCTCGCGTTGGGCCTGATGATTTCGGCAGGGCTTGTGGTCGGCGTCGCGGCGTGGATCGGCGCGGCGGCGGAAAGTGGCGGAACCGCGTTGACGACGCTCGTTGAAGCAGGCCTCAACGTGGTGCCGCCCGCCTTCTGCCTCTTGGGGATCGGCGTCCTCGCTCTGGGAACGCGCCCTCGATGGACCTCGTCCGTCGCCTACGGCGTCCTCGGATGGTCTCTCCTTGTCGAATTGATCGGGGGCTTCGGTAGCGGCTCACGCTGGCTCCTCGACACATCGCTGTTCCACCAGATGGCTGCGGCGCCCGCAGTCAGCCCGAACTGGGGCACCAACGCTTCGCTCTGTGTCGTTGGCGCGGTCTGTGCGTCATTGGGCCTCCTCGGTTTCCGACGTCGAGACCTCGTGGGCGTGTGACCGAGATCCATCGACCGTCGGCCGTGGCACCGTGGCTCCTGCGCAGCTCGTAGGGACCTAGGTCCTACTACGAGAGGGGCCTTCTTCCGTAGCGGACGCGCACTCGTTCAGGTCGAATGAAGTGGTTCGCAGTTCGTACTCGGAAGGAGAACGAGATGTCGATGAGCGCCGCTAGCCAAGGTCGGCTGGACGACACGCCGCTGGCCGATCAGGTTCCTGGAACGGAGGGGTGGGAACGCTCCAACGAGATTCTGGCGGGACTTGATCGTTGGAAGGCTCGAGTCGATGAGCTGAAGGTCCAGTTGGACTTGGCCAAGCTCGACCTCCGCGACGAAGCCACTCGGCAACTCCGGATTGCGTGTAACGCGAACCTCGCCGCGAACTCAAAACTACGTGATGCCTATCGCGACGCCAGGGCGAACGCAGAGGCGCTCCGAAAGGGCGTCAATGAACTGCTCAACGACGTCCGAGAGACGTTCGATGCGGTGGAGGGTGTGCTGGATCGGGGTTGAAGACCCCACGCGTGACCTGTTCGGCCAAGAGCAGGATTAGCTCTGACGCTCGCATCTGGCGGGACTACCCAGAGGGAACTTCAGGACCAGGACTGTTTCTTCCAGGACTCCCGTCGTCCCTCACGTGTGCGGAATGGCGCCCTCGATGGCGTCAAATGCCTGCTTCATGTCGTGGAGAAACTGGTCGGCGCCTTCGCGGAGGACCTTGGCATTTTCCAGGGCGTCGCGAAAGGCAGTCTGGAGCTTCGGCGCCGCGGCCCGATTGACCTGCCGCGCCAGATCCAGGTGCTGAGGGAGGCTTTCCAGCACGTCGTCCTTGAGCAGGGCAAGTTGCACCCAGAGGTCGTCGACGCTGCATGAGAACTCCTCGAGGATCTCGAGCAGCTCGCCGGCGCGAGCTCTTTCAGCAGAACTGGCCTCTTCGCCATGCTTCTGATGGGGCACGCTCACTCCAGTGTTGGACATCACAACTCTCCTTAGGACTCACTAAGCGTTCGACCTGCTGTGCACCACTCGGCTCGGCCAGCGGATCTGCACTCGGACTCTTCTCAGTCGATCTGAGTGATGCGGGACTCGCTACGGAGATACGACCTTTCCCCCTGGGACCTTTGTCCCTAGGAAGAGTGAGCCGACCGGTCGGAGTCCGCGACTGATCGCTACGTCGGAAGCACTGGACACCGAACCGACAGGACCTAGGTCCCGGAGACGGGGGACGTTTGGGTCCTGGGAGAAAGACGTGCCCTCCTTCAGCCTGGCAGAGAAAGGAATTCCGGCCGGTGGGTGGTCCCTGGGCGGACGAGCGTGGTTCGAAGGGAGTGCAGCACGATGAGCATGACAACGACACGGTCCGAGGTGTCGCCGCCGGTCACACCAACGACTGATGCGGCTGGGTTATCGGGCCGAAACCAACAAAAGATGCATGCCCTCGGGCTGACATCCGCAACGGGCCTCGTGATCGGGAGCATCGTCGGGACGGGTGTGTTCACAATGCCGGCGGTCATCGCCGGCGCCGGCACGATGGGCATCGCGGTTCTCGGGGTCATCGCGGTCGGCGCCATGCTTCTGGCCATCCTGTTCGGCCAACTCACCAAGCGCGTGCCGAACAACGACGGTGGGCTCTACGCCTACTCCCGCCACGAGTTCGGCGACTTCGCGGGTTACTTGGTCGGCTGGTGCTACTGGATTCAGTCCTGGGCAGGAAACGCAGCCATCGTGGCTTCGTGGGTCTTCTACGTCGATGCCCTCTTGAATCTGTCGAATCCGAGCGGGATGACCAACTTCTGGATCGCCATGTTCGGTCTCTGGGTGCCGGCGATCATCAACCTGGTCGGCGTGCGCCAGATGGCGTGGTTCCAAAACGTCACCGTGATACTGAAGTTCGTCCCGCTCCTCTTCGTCGGGGTCGTCGGATGGTTCTTCGTCGACGGCAGCCGGTTCGGCCCGTTCAATGCTTCGGGTGGCAGCCTCTACAGCGCCATCGGCATCGCAGCGGGCGTGGCACTGTTCTCCTTCATCGGTGTGGAGGCGGCGGCGATCACGGCCAAGCGGGTCCGTGACCCTCGACGCAATGTGATGCGCGCGTCAGTGCTCGGGACGGCAGCCTGTGCGCTCCTCTACGTGCTCGTTACTGCCGTCGTGATGGGTCTCGTCTCGCATGGGACGCTGGTGAAGACCGGATCACCGTTCGTGAACGCATTCCAGACGATGTTCCCGCATCAGGCCTGGATGGCTCGTTTCATTGCCGCCATCGCCGTCGTGTCGGGGATCGGAGCGCTCAACGGCTGGACCCTGATCGTGACCGAGACGTCCCGGGCGATCGCCCAAGACGACATGTTCCCACGGCCCTTCGCCTGGAGCGACCGGAAGGGAACCGCCTGGTTCGGGATCCTCGTGGGCACGGCGCTGCCCTCCCTGCTCATGCTGTGGCGTTACTCGACGAGCACCGGTCTGACGGTCTTCACCTACCTCGTCGACCTCACTGTCGTCACGGTCGCCATCCCGTACTTCATGTCCGCCCTGGCGCAGCTGACCTACCTGGTCTCCCGCCGCCGCCGGGTCAACGGCTGGGCCCTCGCACGCGACCTCCTGGTCGCCGGCCTGAGCGTCCTCTTCTCGATGTGGGTGACCTTCGCCTCGGGCTACCAGGTGGTGTACCAGGCGCTGGTCGTGATCTTGGCTGGGCTCATCCTCTACGCCTTCCTCAACGCTCGGCGCCAGCGTCTCGGTGAGACCGCCGAGCCGGAAGAGCTGCCGGCCGAGGCGGCGTCAGTCACGACCCCGATTGGGCTGCCTGAGTCTGCCTGACCAAGCGGTTCCAATTCGGTAGTTGCCATCGGCTGGGGCGTCGAGATCGGTGCCCCAGCCGATGGCACTGCGTCTGCGGGCCACGGGTCCAAGGACCGATTCGGCCGACCTGTTGGCTCAGACCGCCGTCCTCGCCGCACAACCAGAAGGGACAACGCACATGAGCCGGGCCGCAATGTCACACATGCCCAGGGTTTTGGGAGTCATCGTGGCCGGGATCACGGTGTGCCTGTCCTTGCTTGTGCCCTTGAGCCATCCGACAGGAGCAGCGTCTCCCGCCACGCAGGTGCGAATCGGTCTCTTCGGCGACTCGTTGGCCGTCCAGGCTGAGCCCTATTTCAATCTGTTGGTGGACGCAACCGGTGCGGCGAAGGTGACCGACTTCACGTACGGCGGGACGGCAGCGTGCGATTGGCTCCCCGACATGCGCCGGTTCGCCCGAAGTGCGCGCCCCCAGGCTGTCCTCCTCGAGTTCATCGGGAACACGTTCAGCCCGTGCATGCTCGGGTGCGCGGCCGGCTCGCAGACGTCGGTTCGCCGATATTGCTCAGCCGTCTCGACAGCGATTCAGGTCTTTCTCTCAGTCGGTACGCACGTCTTTCTCATCGGCACGCCAATCACCCGAACCCAATGGCTGGACCACGATCCCGACTGGGATGCACTCAACCAGGCCTTCGCCGCGCTTGCGGCAGAACATCCCGACCACGTGACGTTCGTGGATGCAGGACGCGCCGTCGAAGGGCCGCATCACTCCTTTGTCTCAGCTCTACGGTGCATGGCCTTCGAGCCATGCACCGGACCGCGAGAGGGAAAGGTTGGTACAGACATCGTCCGCTCACCCGACGGCGTCCACTTCTGCCCAGTTGAGGTTGCATTCGGCGCGGGTCTAGTGAGCCGGTGCCCGGTTTACAGCTCGGGCGCCTTTCGATTCGCAGCGGCGATGGCTGCGCCTCTGATGCGGGAGTTTCCTATCCTCCAGACGCGGGCCTGGGGCGGTCCTGCCCGATACGGGGCTCCTCCGTGATGCAATCGACAACGAGGCTTGGGCCTTCCTCTCGTGACGATCACCGACCCGACAGAGTCGGGAAGTCGCTCCCGTGGGATCTCGAGAATTCAAGGGCTGCGTCAGTTGTGTCTTATCGACGCAGCTTTGCGGGCCGCCGCTCGCTCGTTTGCTGCATAAATCTCGGCGTGCTGGCGATGGATGACTGCAGCTCGTTCGTGGACCAGCCGCGCCTCATCGTGGGCGGAAGCAACGTGCAACCACGCAGCTTTCATCCGGTCGCCAACTGCTTCGCTCGCATCGGCACGATCCTTGGCCACAAGCGCGGCCTCCTCCAGGGCGATCTGGCGCTCATGTTCGGAAAGGCGCAGCGCTCTTTGAACCATGCTCTCCGAGTCCAAGCCGCATCGCCTCCTTGGTTGCAAGTGCATCTGCACCTTCAACATAATTCGGTTCTGCGAAGCAGCCCGAATTCAGAAGGAAACCGTTCACCCATCGTGACCCGCGGTGCGATTCTCTGGGCCGCTTGCATTGTGCATCCACGTCGAGGGCGTGGATAGGGACAAAGGTCCCCGAGGTCTTTCGAAAGCGCTGTCGTAGTCGACGGTCTTCGCAAGGCGTACGGTACGGTCGTCGCCGTCGAGGACCTTTCTTTTCGGTCGTAGCGGGAAAGATCTTTGGGATTTGGGTCCGAATGGCCCCGGAAAGACTACAACCGTCGAGTGCGTGATTGTGCTCCGTGCGCCCGATGCCGGGACGATCCGAGTAATGGGGTTGGACCCACGACGCAGCTGGACGCGCTTCATGCCATCGCCGGTGTCCCACTTCAAGAGAGCGTCTTGCCGGGTCAGATGAGGGTTGGCGAGATACTCAGACTCTTCCACTCCTTCTATAGAAATCCTGCGGATGTCGACGACCTCCTCGAGGCGCTCCGACTCGAGGACAAGTGCTCAAGCTATTACGGATCGTTGTCTGGAGGGCTCAAGCAGCGGCTCTCGATTGCCCCTGGCTCTCATCGGCCGACAAAGATCGCCGTTCTCGATGAGATGACCACCGGTCTCGATGCGCAAGCTCGACGCGACACCTGGGAGCTGATCGAACAAGTCCGCGACCGCGGCATCCACGGTACTGCTCGTGACGCATTAAATGGACGAGGCGGAACGCCTCTACGACCGAGTTGCGCTGTTCGACCAGTTCCTTAAGGGCCCAGAGGCCCGTGAAAGAAGAGAGTCGGGTAGAGGATCAGTTGCCCGGTCCCGGCCGCTACGCTGCCCGAACGGACCCACGACGACAACCACAAGCCGATGGCGAACATGGCACCCCACGGTCAGCAGAACGGAAGACTACGAATCCGCCGAGTTCTTCGGGTACCTCCCGCCTCGCCGCCGACTTCACGACCTCCGCCGCTTCACCGCGACGCGGATGTGGAGGACAAGGGCAGAGTGTGGGTCATTAGGCAGTCAAGCCGGCCGGCTGAGCGCCAAGCACCCGGGTGCCCGTCGCAGTATCTGTCGCGATGCGTTCCACGTCGTCACCGTCCAAGCTCTCGGAAACCATCAATGCTTGCGCGAGCGCTTCGAGTGCAGCACGGTGTTCGCTCAACACGTGCTTCGCACGTTTCGCCTGCTCGTCCAAGATACGGGCCGCCTCTTGATCGATGAGGCGAGCGGTCTCGTCCGAATATTCGCGCGTGTGAATGAGATCCTGACCGAGGAAAACCGGGCCACTTTGACCCCAGGCCATCCCGCCAATCGCTTCTGACATTCCCCACTCGCGCACCATTCGGATGGCTAGTTCGGTCGCACCAGTGAGATCGTCCTGGGCGCCGGTGGATGGTACGCCGAAGATCAACTCTTCAGCGGCCCGCCCACCGAGCCGGACTGCCAGCGCGTCTTCCAGGTACGGCTGCTGTTGCAGCTGCCGCTCCTCAGGCAGCTGCTGGGTTGCTCCCAGGGCCATTCCAATCGGCAGGATGGTCACCTTGTGCACTGGGTCAGCATGTGGCAACAGGTAAGCCAGCAGCGCATGTCCTGCCTCGTGATGAGCGACTATCCGCTTCTCGTCTGGCCCAAGGACGACTGACGACCGTTCCAAACCGAGCAGGACCCGATCGACCGCCGCTTCAAGCTCTGCTTTGGCGACAGCGCTGTGACCCCGGCGAACCGCCGTGAGCGCCGCTTCATTCATCAGGTTCTCGAGGTCAGCGCCACTCATCCCAGGCGTGGACTTGGCGACGGCGTCGAGGTCCGCATCGGGACCCAGCTGTAGCCCTCTGCCGTGCACACGGAGGATGGCAAGGCGCTCTTTATAGGTGGGAAGGGGGACGACGACCTGCCGGTCGAACCGGCCGGCACGGAGGAGCGCTGGGTCCAGGATGTCCGGTCGGTTCGTTGCCGCCATGACGACGATGCCCTCGGCAGCGTCGAACCCATCCATCTCCGAGAGGATCTGGTTGAGGGTCTGCTCACGCTCATCATGCCCGCCTCCGAGTCCCGTGCCTCGCTTGCGCCCGATGGCATCGATTTCATCGATAAAAATGATTGACGGTTTGTCCGCCCGGGCCGTGCGGAAGAGATCCCGAACCCGTGCGGCGCCGATGCCGACGAACATCTCCATGAACTCCGAGCCGCTGATGGTGATGAAGGGAACCCCCGCTTCGCCCGCCACGGCTCGAGCGATCAAGGTCTTCCCCGTGCCTGGGGGACCGACGAGCAAGACACCCTTCGGAATGCGTGCACCGATCTCGCGAAACCGCTCGGGCTCCTTCAAGAACTGGACGAGTTCGGCCACTTCTTGTTTGACGTTTTCATAGCCGGCGACATCGGCGAAGGTGGTCGATGGCTTGTCGGTCGAGTGCACCTTGGCGCCGCTCTTCCCCCACCCGCTGATGCCGGCCATCTGCGATCGCGTCCGCCTCCCGATCCAGGCCCAGATCAGCACCAGTACTCCGATGAAGAACCCCCAGGTGAGGATCGTTGGCCAGATGCTCGAGGAGGTGGGGGCGTAGTTGCGCGCGACGTGATGCTCATTGAGGAGTGCGACATCGACGCCCGGCAAACCATTGGGTGGGCCCTGGGTAGTGAATGCCTTGCCGTCTGTAAAGGCGCCATCGATCACACCACTGCTTTGATTCACCTGCACGCTCTTGACTGAGTTTTGAGACACCTTGGCCAGCATGGTCGAGTACGAGATGACCTCCGGGTTCGTGTTGTGCGAGGGAGGGATCACGACCAACGCGATGACAAACATCGCGACGGCGGCAATCCAGAATCCAATGAGCCAAAATGGAGGTGACGATCGCTTCTGCGGGGGCTGCCCCGCTTCAACAGGCGGAGCTGGTGCATTCCACCGTGAACCCGAGCTGGGCGGCAGCGAGGTGAGTGTCCGACCCCGCTTCGTTGGCTCCGGAGACACTCGAACCGGGCCCATTTCCCGCACGCTTGTCGCAGCATCAACCTTGCCGTAACTATCGGACTTCGGCCTCACCCGCCGCAAGGAATTCGAGATCACACCCACGTAGATATCCTCGGCTTGCAGGGGCCGAGCCGCTAGGGAGATGCGTCACCCGAACCAGGGACCTTAGTCCTAGCGGCGTTCCCACAGCTCTCTGAGCTGGGACCTTGGACGGGACCCCGCGCCGGTCCCGGTTGCCAGGTCGGGCTCACCCAGCTTCAAGCCGGGCGAGCACCCCTTCGAGCGAGACCCGGCGGTCCTGCAAATTCTTGCGGTAGCCAGCGTTGTCGGTTCCAGCGATCTCCGAGCTGAGGTCGGCGAGAGATCCTCGCAGAAGGTCTCGTAGATCGCCCGCCTCGCTCTGCGTCAATTCGATGTGCACTGGATCTCCTCTCGTGCCGTTGTCCGGCCGTTCTCCCGCTGGAACCGGCCCACCCGTTGTCGTCATTGCCGCGAAGGCGGTTTCAAGAGTCTGCGCCGGGGAGGTGGCCGTATCGATCAGGTGAGCCTCCGGCCACGGATCCATCTGCTCTGCGAGCTGCTCTCTGACCGCAACGGAGGCTTCCGAAGCGTCGTTGCCTCGTGCGAAACGCGCCCGAATCCGGCCTTCGCCCAGACTCTGCGGACATGTGCACTGGAGCTCGATCAACTCGGCCTTCATTTCTTCGGCGAGTCGCTCCGCTTGTGTCCGCTCCCCGCTGCGGATCCACGATGCGTCCAAGATGACGGGTCTCCCTTCACGCAGCAACGCACGGGCCCGCCGGAACAACTCGGCGTACACCGCCTCGACCGCGTGGCGCGTATATCGGGTAGGGCCGAGGCTCATTTCTCGACGCACGATGTCTGAAGAGAGGACGTCCCATCCGATATGGCAGCCGAGCGCCCTGGCCAGGGTGGACTTGCCGGAGCCTGGGAGTCCGCCCACCAGCACCACTGCCTGGCGCGTTCGGAGCAGATGACGTCGCGCTAAGGCTTGCAAGGCTTGAGCGGCATCGCCTGCCTTCGCGGAACCCTGCTGGGCCTCAAGGCAGCTGACTTTTGCGCGGATGTACGCACGAAACGCAATGTGCATGTCGAGGAGCGCGGGGGGAAGGCTGAACCCGCTATGGCGTTCGTACGAGCGGACAAACTGCTGAGCAGACTCGAGATGTCCGAGCCGTTCCAGATCCATTGCGAGGAACGCGACATCGCCGCAGACGTCGTCGTAACGCAGAACGTCGGAGAACTCGAGGCAGTCGAGGATGCGGACGCCGGAATCGAGACAGAAGATGTCGCTGGCCTGCAGGTCGCCGTGCCCATCGCAGATGCAGCCCTGGGCGATACGGCGAATAAGGAGATCAGAGTGGGTGTCGAGCCACTGTTCGATCGACCATCGGATCTCGCGTTCGAGAACTGGATCGATGATCGTGCCGGCGAAGCGGTCCATCTCGGCCAGGTTGTCCATCCATTTGATCCGAACTGCATTGGGCGTGGCCGATGCAGAGACCTGCGGCGAACGGGAGGCTTTGGCATGAAAGGAGGCCAACGTCTCGGCGATCGCGTCAAGGTACGCATCCACATGCGAGCCACTGCGTAACAAGTTGCTCAATTTCTGCTCGTCGGGCAACGCTCGCATCACCACGACGTGGTCCAATGGCACGCCGTCCATGACCAGGTCGGCGACACCGAGGTAGACGTCGGGTGCCAAGCGCCGGTTGAGCACAACTTCGCGATGACAGTCCTGCTCTCGGTTCTCGCGGCTGGTGAAGTCGAGAAACTCGAATCGCACAGGCTTTCGCGCCTTGTAGACGAGTCCGTTCGAATAGAAGAGAGTCGAAATGTGCGTCTCTTGCACGCGAACCGATGGTTCATACGTGGCGGTGATCCCGTCTTCCGCTGGGGGTGCGAGGCGTTGCACTCCTGCCTGCGTATGACTTCGGCCGCTTGACATGGTGAATTGCGCGTTAGGTCAGGAACAAGGGCTCGAAGGGTGGAGATTCAGCGGACGACCGACGAATCATCCGACGCGCGACCCCGAAGTATGTCGGCACGCGTAAAGGCCGTCTCGTCGATGAAGTACGGGCTCAACGAGGGCCGATGAGAGCCGTGCACGCTGCGGACGGCTGGACGAGATGCGCTTCGCTTCATCGTTCTCTCCTTTGGCTTGAACCGTGGATACTGACTCCCTCGTATTGGACTCCCTCGAGGGCTCCTGCCGTAGGCCCGAAAGCCCTCCGTTGGGGGGACCAAAGTCCCGTCCGCGGGCACACCCCGCCGGGCCACGGCGAGGCCACACACGTCCTCGCACAGGCCATTTAGGCTTGGGGCGGCCCTGCTCCGTTGACGGTCGCGACTTTTGGGACTTTGCGCTCTATCCGACGGGAGCCAGGTCCCTACGACGAGGCCGTTGGCAGGACCCACACTAGGAGGGCACTCGGTTCGAGTTTTCCGAGCACGTAACTGGATGGAGTTCTCATGCCCAGCTCACCGTTCATCAGGGTCGTTCCCCAAAGAGGAAAGCATGACGACACCACGATCGAGCACACGACGTGGCGTCATGTCGGTTGGATCTTCCGAGAAGGTGAGACGCTGACCATCGAGCGCTGTGGTCGGCGGTCGAGTATCGATTAGAGGGTTGACGGTTCTCGACTCGGACTCGGTCGCTGAAGATGGACGTAGCGGCACCAGCCCATTCCCCCGGCACGATTCATCCAAATAGCGAGTCAGAGGCCCAGCAGCCTGGGGTGTATAGATCGTCTCCGAACCGAGAGGTTGTACGTAACCAGCCCTCAGCGTTTTCAGTCCGTCTCAGAGGACGGTTCCTCTCGTGAATCGAGGTGCCCAATGCCCAGGCTGAGTCCTAAGTCTTGTCGGCTCGGCGCCCTGCCACTGGCCTCTTGGAGGGAACGCCACTCTTGTGCGGCCAGCATCGGTCTGAGTGCCGCAGAAAGCACGCTCTCCATGGCCTGTTGGGCTTCGGTCGGCGTCACGTATGCCTGGATGGTGCGATAGGCCTCCGTGTCGCCGATCTGGACTCTTCCAACGAAGCCCCACCCGTCACTTGAAGGGGTCGAGTCGAGCCGTATCAACACCTCCACGGTCGCTCCGCCCGGCCTCGCCGTCTCCGGCCGCATCCCATCAGGTGTCCACTGGGCGGTCGGCCGAAGCATGCCAAATCGGGCCTCACGGGCCTGGCGACGCATCTGAATCATCCGCTCGCTCCGTGCCCGTTCCTCCGCGAACGTTCTTCGGGCACTCCGACGCTGCTCACGCGCGCAGCTCCGAAGGGCCGAATGATTCGCTCCCTCCGTCATGGCCCGCGCGTCCGCGATCAAAGCGTTGCACCTCTCGATCTGGGCGCGACAATCTCGACGCATCGCGTCAGAATCAGTAGTGGGAAGGTGGCCGAAGTTTCTCATAGACCCGGAGTCTACGACGACGGCAAGCCCGTTTTGCCCTCCTCGTCGACACTTGTATCGCTGTTCGCTGTCGTCGAGGTTCCTGAGGCGTCGGCGCCTCTCCGCGGTCACGCAACCTCCGACACGGGCTATCTACCGAGCCATTTTGAGCAGGTCAGCCCCGCCCTGAGACAGGGCGCCCCGAAACGGAGAGCGATGTTGACGCGCTCACCTAGCCGCAGTGAGTCACTCTCCTCGCGCGCTCGAGCCGCGAGGCCGGGCTGCCGTCCACTTCGTGCCCACGCAGCTCTCAGCGGTCGGGCGAGGCATGGCACATGACAAAGGTCCCGATCTCGGCGCTCTGTCTCCATACGGACGGTTTGCTGCGGTACAGGACCTTTGTCCCCTGTTGTCGTACAGACAGTCTAGGCATCATGAAGTTGGTTCTCTTTCGGTACAGAGCATTGGAGGCTTATCCCGATGAGCGATCTTTCCATGAGGCAATCTCCTCGAACTGAAGGCACCGAAGAGCTCGAACGGGCGGAAGCGGTCCGGCAAATCCGGCGAAGGCGGCATTTTCATTTCGAGTTGTTCTTCGGGATGGTTGGTATGACGCTTCTTGTCGTCATCTGGGCCACGACCGAATATCACAATGCCGGTGGGTG
Source organism: Acidimicrobiales bacterium (assembly GCA_035503015.1). Taxonomy (GTDB): domain Bacteria; phylum Actinomycetota; class Acidimicrobiia; order Acidimicrobiales; family RAAP-2; genus Bog-473. The sequence continues at coordinate 36,662 of DATJTU010000305.1, forward strand.
GCCGACGCAAGGATTCAGTCAGTCCTCGGGAATCCATGAGGTCTGGAACTACTGGATCGTCTACCCGCTCGGTGCGTGGATCCTCATCCTTGCCGGGCGGGCCTGGTGGGTCTACAAAGGACATAAGCCGATCACGGCAGCGGAAATTGAGCATGAGGTGAATCGGCAGAAGGACACCCATTGAGTGCGCCTCGGACCTGGCAATCGGGACGAGGACGGGAAGACGGGCGGACCGGGCCTGTCAACGCACGGTGCTGGGATCACCGCCACCACAAGGGTTGGCGATGAGCGACTGCGGCGAGCTGAGCGCCAGTGCTCGTCGCTTGCGCCGGCTACACAGCGGATCGGCTGTGCCTATCTTGCTTGTCTTGCGTATCTGGTGCTGCGCCTGACTCGACAACGCGACCGCCTGCTTCGTGTATCGGTTGATGTCCTTACCTCGGAAGGACTCAGGCTCGTTGCTGCAAAGGGTTGCGCTCTCGGCGTCTTCCAGCGATGATGTGCCGATGTTCGAGCTGTAGTTCAGACGCCGTCTTGCTCCATTCGCCATACCTGCGTTCAGCCTGATGAGCGTCGTCGGAGCGATTCTCTTGCGGGTCCGCGAACCGAATCCGAGCAGCAAGGGTGGAGCTACAAGCGTCACGCAGCCGGGCTCGTTGACACCTCGCTCGGTGGGTCAGCTTCTCTACCGCAATCGATCGCCGCTCCGAACTTCATCGGTCAGACTCCTGAGGGTGTCGCTCAGCCCGGGGGCAGGGGCGATCGGCTCCTCGAACCTCATAGCGCCCTCCGGGAGCTCCGCTGCGTCGGTCCGATAGCGCTGACGCTGCACCTCCAACTTCTGCGTCGAGTGGACGCGGCGGCCGCCGCTCATGACGAGCTCGAGGAGCGGATCCGAACCGCCCGGCGGTTCCTCGCTCCGCAATCCGAGGGTGTCGCGGATTCCCGCTGCCCGGAAGACTTGCTTCGCTCCTGGAAACGTCGCTTTCCCGGCAGAAAGTTTCGCCACGGGTCGGCCGTCGTACTCGACAAGCTTGTATACGGTATCCAGATACGGCGCGTCGGCAGAGACACCCATGCGGGTTCCGACGGCCGCCACGTCCACCGGTGCACCGTTCTGGACCAACTCGGCCAGCCGATACTCATCCAAGCTGCCCGATACGACGATTCGCACCTCTGGCAACTCGGCTTCGTCGAGAAGCCGTCTCGCAGCGCGCGCGAGGGAAGAGAGGTCGCCGCTATCGATTCGGATCGCAGCCGCCTGCTCAAGTCCAAGTTCGCGAATCACTTCGATCGCTCGGGTGATGCCCGTCAATGTGTCGTACGTGTCAACCAGGAAGGTCGGGCGCCCCGAGAAGTCTGTCGCGAAGGCGCGAAAGGCGTCGATCTCCGTTGGGAAGGCTTCGACGTAGGAGTGGGCCATCGTGCCCGACGGAGTGAGCCCATAGCGGCGGGCGGCCTCGACGTTGCTCGTCGCATCGAATCCCACCATGGCCGATGCTCGAGCTGCCGCCATACCGGCGTCGAGACCCTGCGTGCGACGGAGCCCGAAGTCTGCGAGTGCAAACCTGCCCTGGGCGGCGAGAACGCAACGGGCTGCCTTTGACGCCACCGTGGTGTGGAATGTGGTGCTGTTGAGCAGGTAGGTCTCGACGAGTTGCGCCTCTGGCATCGGCGCGGTCACTTCCAGCAGCGGCTCCTCTGCCAGCACAATCCGACCTTCGGGGATGGCCCACACCTCTCCGCTGAAGCGGAGCGAGGCGAAGGCGTGCAGGACCTCGTCGGGGAACGAAAGGGACGACAGATATGCCAGGTCTTCTTCCTCGAAGTGCAGCGTCTCCAAGTACTCGAGGCAAGCCTCGAGCCCTGCCACGACGAGAAAGCCTCGATTCGGCGGGAGCTGGCGCACGTAGAGGCTGAAGGTGGCCGGCGCGGTCATCCGCCGCCGGATGTAGCTCGAAGCCATCGTCAGCTCGTACAAGTCGGTCAGAAGTGCGGTGCCCATTTGGTCATGGTGGCGGACCAAAGCCCACTAGAGCCAACGGGTCGGGCGTTTCGATCAGCGCCGCGATTCGGGCCGAGCTGCAAGCAGCTCTCGGGTTGAAGGATTCGCCACGAACCGACGGACCTTGGGGCGGGACCGGTCACCCACACCCGTGACCCCGGAGGACCTGCCGATCGGAGGGTTGTCGCACAGAGCTGTGAACAGGGACGCAACCAGCACGGATGAGGACCAAAGTCCTGGCTGTCGCAAGAGCTTGGCCCCTAGGAAAGGCCCTGAGCGTCAGGAATCCTGTAGGGGAGGGTCCCTCCGGATTCGTGTTCTGGGAGGACGGCCGGATCCGGTAGGAGGAACGTCCAGTGACGATGATCATCCCATGCCGGGCAGGACAGGCCCGACGACACGAGACAAGGCGGAGGGGGCGCGTCGACGACAACCTTGGCCGTGAGAGAGGCGTTGCTCAAGGTCCACGACGGGCGTCCCGTCCCAGGGGCACCGCTGAGGGCCCGTGAGGGTCGCTCGACCCAGACCGTAAACCATGTCGCTCACCGCGACCAGTCCTCGAGCCGGCGCAGAACTCGATCTCAACGACAGCGGGACCCTGTCTCCAGACGAGGTGCTCGGCCGGCTAGGGAGCCGCCGTGAGGGCCTCTCGTCGGTTGAGGTAGCCACGCGACTCAAGACTTTCGGGCCCAATACCTTGGCCACTCGGCGCGTGCGCGTCGGCGCCGTGCTCTGGCGCCAACTGCGGAACCCGATCCTCGTTCTCCTTCTCGCGGCCGCACTGGTGTCGGGCCTCACGGGAGGCGGGACCAACGCCGTCATCATCGCCGTCATCGTTGCGGCCAGCGTCGGCCTTGGGTTCTTCAACGAATACCGCGCCGAGCGCGGCATCGACGCCATGAAGGCCCAGATCCGTTACGAGACGGAGGTGCGCCGAAGCGGCACGTCCTATCGGATCCCGGTGACCGAGCTCGTCCCGGGTGACATCGTCTCGCTGCGCATCGGCGACATCGTTCCGGCCGATCTCCGCCTCCTTGCCGATGACGGATTGGAATGCGACGAAGCTGTGCTGACCGGCGAGTCCGTGCCGGTCGTCAAGTCCGCAGTTGCGGAGGCGAGCCGGGACTCTGACGGTGCCGGAGCGTGCTGTTTCATGGGCACGATCGTTCACGAAGGCTCGGGCCTCGGCGTGGTAGTCGAGACCGGGATCCGCACGAAATTCGGCCAGATCGCCGCGGGGCTCGGAGAGCATCCGACGCCAACCGGCTTCGAGAAGGGACTGGGTCGGTTCTCCCGTTTCCTGTTTGCGGTTGCGGGCGCCCTCACGATCTTCATCTTCATCATCAACCTCGTCCTCCACCGACCCTTCATCGACGCGTTGCTGTTCTCGTTGGCCATCGCCGTTGGCATCGCGCCCGAGATGATGCCGGCGATTGTGACGGTGAGTCTCGCTTCAGGGTCCCGCGCACTCATGGCAAGAAACGTGTTAGTGAAGCGTCTCGTCGCCATTGAGGACTTGGGCAATATCGAACTCTTGTTCACCGACAAGACGGGGACGTTGACCGAAGGCGTGATTACCTTCGAACACTCCCTCGACGTTCACGGGCAACCGGCCACGACCCCGTTCGTGCTCGGGCTGGTGTGCAACGAGGCGACGGTGACCGCGACAGGCCCGGCAGGCGGGAACACCTTGGATCAGGCGCTCTGGCTGTCACCGCAGGCGCAGCCAGGTACCAGTGCCGCGGATCAGGCAGCCCGCTACACGAAGGTGAAGGTCCTTCCGTTCGACCACGAGCGACGGTTGTCGTCGGCCGTGGTGCGCACGAGCGACGGTGACGAGCGTCTCCTCACAAAGGGAGCTCCAGAAGCGGTGCTCGAGCGCTGCGTCGATGTCCCGGACGACGTCGCCCAGATCCTGGAGACGCTGTTCGCGGGCGGGGCGCGCGTTGTCGCCGTCGCCTCGCGCTCATGGCATCACGCCGATGCGATCGGGCCCCTTTGCGAACGAAGACTCACCCTTGAGGGATTCCTGACCTTTGCCGACCGCCCGAAACTCGATGCCGGACCGGCGATCAGTCGGTTGGCCTCGCTGGGGGTCGAGGTAAAGATCATCACGGGCGACAATGGGTTGGTTGCCAAGAAGGTCTGCAGCGAGATCGGTCTCGACTGCGCGCGCATTCTCAGCGGGGACGACGTCGACAAACTTGACGATGAGAGTCTCCGGTTGGCGATTCCTGAAACCACCGTCTTCGCCCGCATCAGCCCAGACCAGAAGTCCCGCATCATCCAGGTCGCCCGCCGCGCGGGAGAGGATGTCGCCTTCTTGGGCGACGGGGTGAACGACGCGGTCGCGTTGCACCACGCCGACGTCGGCATCTCCGTCGACTCGGGCACCGACGTTGCCAAGGATGCCGCCGATGTCGTACTCCTCGACAAAGACCTCGGAGTACTTGCGGACGGGGTCATGGAAGGCCGCCGGATCTTCGCCAACACCATGAAGTACGTCCTGATGGCAACTTCATCGAACTTCGGCAACATGTTCAGCGCTGCTGGCGCCTCGGCTTTCTTGTCCTTCCTGCCGATGCTCCCGTCACAGATTCTTCTGAACAACCTCCTCTACAACGCGGGACAACTCGTCATTCCGACTGACCGGGTGGACCAAGAAGCACTTGCCCGACCGGCAGCGTGGGATATGCGATTCATCGGCCGCTTCATGGCCGTCTTCGGGCCGGTCAGCTCGATCTTCGACTTCCTGACCTTCTGGGTCATGCTCAGCATCCTGCACGCCGGTCACGTCGAGTTCCGCACTGGATGGTTCGTCGAGTCGATCGCGACACAGACGCTCGTCATCTACGTCATCCGGACCCGCCGCGTACCCTTCTTCCGGAGCCGACCGAGCGTTCCGATGCTGCTTGTACCGACGAGTGCGGCGCTCGTCGGCGCTGTGCTGCCGTACACCGGCCTCGCTCACATGCTCGGCTTTTCGCCACTGCCGTTGGCGTTCTTCTTGTTGCTGGCCGGAATGGTCGTCGTGTATCTCTTCTTGGTCGAACTCGCGAAACTACGTTTCTATCGCCACCGATCAGCACCACGAACGTCGGGACGGCGGATATCACCAAGGTTGGAGCGTCGAGAGCACCAGTTTCGCCGTGTGGCGTCGCGATTCGTCCGCCACCATCGAGCTGGCGGATTCTCGACTCTGAAAGAAATGGATTCACACGTGTGATCGCTAATCGCGTCATTCGCGTGATGGCGCGCTCGTCCTCCGCATTCTGCACACCCGGGGCGAGCGAGCGAAGTCTAGGAACAACCGCTCGAGATGTGCGGTTGAGGTGTTCACAGATAATGTATCGATAGACCGACTGGAGAGAGTCTCGGCTGGAGCGTCGACCTCTGAGCTTGCGCCCCAGCTGGCCTCGGGGGCGGTGGTGGGCTCGTTGCAACTGTTTCGGGTGTTGCGATCGGTTCGATGCGCTTCTCGAAAGAGCCACGTTGCCTGCCGTCAGCGCGGGTGGAGCGGCGCGATCGGCTCTTCGTGCAGATGGGCCAGGCGGTGATCCTCTATGAAGTCCCAGTCGACGTCATAACCAAGGCCAGGGAGGAGGGGCACACTCACGTAGCCATCATCGTCCAAGGGGTCACAAGGCGCCCGCAGATACGGGGGAGTCTCTTCATAGACGGCGTTGGGTCCGAGGAGTCCGCGCTCGTAGTATTCGCACACATCCGCAGAGGTGGCGCCCAAGACCTGCAGGTTTCCGAATCCGCTCATGTGTAGCTCACAGCGCATGGCAAAGGCGTCACAAACGGCGGCCATCTTCATGGCGCCGGTAATGCCGCCCCGCAGCACGTCGATGCGACTGATGTCCGAGGCGCGCTGGCTGATCCAATCGGCCCGGGTGTAGATACCGCCCTCGAGGATCTCGGGCGCACAGATGGGAATGTCCAGTTCCTCCGCCAGGCGCACGTACGACTCGGCGCTGTATTCGGACATGGGGTGTTCGTACCAGTAGAAATCGAGCTCCTCGAGCTCGCGGCCGACCTGCAGCGCCTCGCCGTAGGTGGCATAGGTCCCCCAGGGGTCGAACATCAGGACCATCTCGTCACCCACGGCGGCACGGACCGCCCGACACGCAGCAAGGTCCCAGTCGACGTAGGAGGGTCTGGGCAGCGCTGGCGCGCCGGTGGCCGGGTTCCAGTAGTGGTACGGATGGATCTTGTAGGCCCGGTAGCCCTGGTTCTGGCACTCGACTGCGTGCGCGGCATAGTCGTCGGGCTGACCGAGGTTGTTGAAACTGCTCGCGTACGCCTTGACCCGGGACCGAGCGCCGCCCAGAAGCTTGTGCACGGGGAGCGCACAGACACGCCCGGCGAGGTCCCAGAGCGCCAGGTCGATCACGCTGACGACGTGCTCGGGCAATTTCGCGCCGGTGAGCTGGCGCCAAATTTCCTCGCGGTCCAGTGGGTCTTGGCCCGCCATGATCGGTCCCAGGAAATCGAGGATCAGGCTGCGATCGCCGGCAAGGAGGCCATCGCGGTCGCCGTGGAAATGGCCGCCGAAGTAATACCCCTCAGCAGGCGGGCCTTCGTCGGTATGGACGATCGTCAGCGTCTGCACGATTCGGTGATTCGCCTCGAGGCGACCGAACGAGATGCGATCGCTGAAGGTCTCGAACGGGATGACCTCGAATCCGGTGATCTTCACGCGCTGGCCTCTCCTTCCCATCGCTCATGGACGACCTCAGATTCCATCTCCTAGGCGGTGGCCCGGCGATAGAGGTTGAGCGAGATCACGAAGAAGAACACCAAGATCCCGAGACACCACGCGACGGCCTGCCACAGGTTCGAGGACAGGGGGCCACCTTCGAAAAGGGCGCGTACGGCGTTGATCACGACGCTGGCGGGCTGATTCCGCGCGAAGGCCTGCAGCCAGCCGGGCATGGTGGCAACCGGCACAACGGCCGAGCTGGCGAAGAACAGGATGAACATGGGGAGGATCGCGGCGATCTGCGCCGTTTGCGGATCCTGGACGATGAGCCCGACACAGGCATAGACCCAGATGAAGGCGTAACCGAAGAGGATGATCAATCCGATGCCGACGAGACATGCCCCGATGGGGCTGTGGAACCGGAAGCCGACGAGCAGGCCGAGTCCGATCATGAAGAGCAAGGCCAAGGCGCTGCGGCACAGGTCGGCCATCGTCCTTCCGGCGAGGAAGGCAGAACGCGCCATCGGAAGACTGCGGAATCGATCGACCATGCCCGTTTGAAGGTCCTGTGCCAGGGTGAGGGCCGTGGTCATCCCGCCGATGAGGACAGCCTCAAGGAAGATGGCGGGCACCACGTAGTCCACGTAGTCGAGGCCCGGGATGCGGATCGCTCCCCCGAGCACGTACCGGAACAGCAGGAGAATGATCGTCGGCTGCACGATCGAGAGGACGAGCAGCTGCGGGGTCCGGATGATGCGCAGGAGGTTGCGCCGGGTCATCCCATAGAAGTCCCGAAGAGCGAGCCGGAGGCTCATCGAGTCCGGTTGGACGCTCAGGCGCTGCACGGCAAGGTCGCTCATCGTCTCGCCTCCGAACCCGGAGTGTCGGTTGTGGCCGTCGCGCTTCCTGACGATGGTCGCCCGGTGAATGAGAGAAAGACGTCGTCGAGCGAGGGCCGTCGGATCGCGAGATCGTCCAAGGCGACGCCGCCTGCTTCGAGCTCGCGGCCGGCCGCCAGGAGTGCGTCGACCCTGCCGGTGACGCGCAGACTGACCTGTTTGAGGTCGGGATCTATCTGCACATCGTCACCCTCTCGAAGGGGCTGCAGGAGCGTCGCCGCGCGCTGGAGGTCGGCGGAATCGGCGACGTGGACCTCTAAGACGTCGGCGCCGATGCGGTCTTTCAACTGGTCGGCGGTCCCACGTGCGACCACGCGGCCGGTGTCGAGCAAGACGATCGTGTCGGCGAGGTGCTCGGCCTCTTCCATGTACTGCGTTGTGAGCAGCACCGTCGACCCTTCGTCGACGAGCTCTTGGATGAAGGACCACAGGTCGTTCCTGGTTCGTGGATCAAGCCCGGTGGTCGGCTCGTCGAGCAACAGCACAGGAGCGCGTCCGATGAGACTGGCCGCAAGGTCGAGCCGGCGCCGCATCCCGCCCGAATAGGTCTTCACCGGTCTGTCTGCCGCGCCCGTCAGGGTCATGCGCTCCAGCGCATCGCCGGTGCGACGCCGATACTCGGCTCTGTCGAGGTGGTAGAGGAGACCCACGAGCTCGAGGTTTTCCCGACCGGTGAGAAGGTCGTCGACGGACGCATATTGGCCGGCTAGCCCGATGAGCGACCGGATGGCCTTGGCATCCGTCTGCACGTCACGCCCGGCGACCCTGGCGACACCCGCATCGGGGACGACCAACGTGGTGAGAACCTTGATGAGGGTCGTCTTGCCCGCCCCGTTCGGGCCGAGGAGCGCGAGGACACTCCCAGGCTCCACCGACAAGGAGACGTCGTCTAAGGCCAGGTTCGGGCCGAAGCGTTTCGTAACGCCCTGCACCTCGATGGCCTTGAAGCCGGACTCCGACTGGCTGTCTCGGTTCAGCGCATCCGAGTGACTCACGTCGCGGGTCGCCGAGGCTGCGATAACCACTGCACCTCCTCTCTCGTCTCTGGGTCAGGCAGAACCGGCGTCTTCGCCCGGATGCTGACATCGGAGCTCGCCGCCGGGTTCGGGACAGAAATCTCGATCACGGTCGAACAACGGTCTCTCGATCTTCTCCGGATCGTCACCTGGCCGAGTAGGGACTTAGGTCCCTCTGTCCTGGGGCTTTTGGGTCTACGAGCAGCGTGCTCGATGCGGTCCAATGGACTCGAAGATGCACGTCTACGAACAGGAGTCCGCCATGAGTCCCACCCGAATTCGCCGAACGTCGGCCAGCACTTCCCGAAGTCGGCGAACCTCGCTGAGCCCCTACTTCATGGAGGACACGGCTCTCACGCTGGCCGAGATCCGCCGGGCCCGCGCGCTCGAGACACCGGCCGTCGAACGCTGACCAGCGACGTCATTTCCAAGGCGCTCTTCACACACGCGACCCATGACGTTCTTCGATCTCATCCTGCGCAACCTGTGGAAGAAGAAAGCCCGTTCGATCGGACTTTTGCTCGCCGTCGCGGTCGCAGTGATGACCGTCGTGGCGCTCGACGTCACCAGCAGTGGCCTCGAGCAGTCGGCCGCCGCGATCATCTCGGTCGGCAAGGCCGACTTCACGGTGGCCCAGAAGGGCGCGTCCAGCACGCTGACGAGCACGATCGACCGGAACGAGCTCACCCGGATCCGCCAGACTCCTGGCGTCCTCAGTGCGATCGGGGTGCTTGTGGAAACACAGCACATCAATGCCGACAACCCTGTCTTCATTGAGATCGGGATCCAACCCAGCGATCTAGCCGCCTTCGGAGTGAAGGTTGTCGCCGGTCACAGTTACTCGGCGACGAGCAACGCGGAAGTGATGCTGGGATGGACCGCAGCCGCCAACCTCGGGCTGCACGTCGGCGACCATTTCCAAGCCAACGGCACCAGGAACACCGTTGTCGGCATCTACTCCACCGGCAATGCGTTCGGCGACGCAGGGGCGATGTTCCCGCTGCCGGCCATTCAGGGCTATAACCGTCTCCCCGGGATCGTGACCCTGGCTTTCGTGAAGGTGCACCCTGGCTACTCGATCGCGTCGGTGGCCGCCCGGGTCGCGTACGACCAGCCCCAACTCACCACCATCAGGACGGCCAATCAGTTCGGCCGAGCCGACACCAATCTCGTGTACCTGCAAGCGGCGGTCAACGGGAGCACGGTGCTGGCGATCCTCATCGGGGCGATCATCGTCGGCAACACCATGTTGCTCTCGCTCTTCGAGCGAACGCGCGAGTTCGGGCTGCTGCGAGCCTTTGGCTGGACCCGGCGCCGGACAGTCAGTCTGTTGCTGGGTGAAAGCCTGCTGCTTGCCGTCGTCGGCGCCGGGGTCGGTGTTGCCCTCTCCTTCGTGGTGACGACGGTGCTGGCACAGCTCCCCGCGCTCAAGGGCATCCTGCATCCGAACTTCACGGAGGGTGCGTTCTGGCGCGCGCTGTTCACCGCACTCGTCATGACGTTCATCGGAGCCCTCTATCCCACCACTCGCGCCGCCGTGCTCTCGCCGCTGAAGGCCTTGAGCTATGAGTGACCCAACGCTCGCTGTCGAAGTGAAGCGCGTGACGCGGGTCTTTCCCGGTCAGGTCAACGCTCTCGCCGGTGTCGACCTGACCGTCTCCGACGGCGAGACGGTGGCGATCACCGGGCCATCGGGGTGCGGCAAGTCGACGCTCCTGCACCTGCTGGCCGGTATCGATTCGCCCACCTCGGGTTCGGTCGTCGTGGGCGGTGCCGACCTCGCGCAGATTCGTGACCTCAGCCGCTACCGCCGCAACGAGGTCGGCCTTGTCTTTCAGTTCCACAATCTGCTCCCCCAGCTCAGTGCGCTCGCCAACGTCGAGATGCCCATGTTCGGCACGCATCGGTCGAGCCATAAGCGCAAAGTCCGAGCGCGCCGGCTGCTGGCCCAGGTCGACCTGGCGGGCTACGAGGATCGCCTGCCGACGGAGCTGTCGGGCGGTGAGCGTCAACGGGTCGCCATTGCCAGGGCCCTGGCGAACGATCCTCGGGTCCTCTTGGCTGACGAGCCGACGGGGAGCCTCGACTCGGCCTCAACCTCCCGCTTCCTCGAGCTGATCGAGCAGCTCGGCTCCTCCGGCATGACGATTGTGATGGTGACTCATGCCGCGGACGTGGCGGCACACGCTCACCGCGTCATCACGATGAAGGATGGGCGCATCGTCGATTCGACGCATGCGTTCGATCACGACCGCTTCGCCATGGCAACGTGATGACGGCTCGGAAACCTCGTGTCGATCTCACAACGCCCATCCGGCATGGCTATATCCGGGCACCGGAAACGTCCCGGTAACGCTCGCAGCGACTCGCTGCCGCAAGTGGGTGGCGACACGTGACGCCGATGCTCGACGAGGAACCTGCGCTCCGACCACCAGCGATCGGGAGCGACCCAGGGTCCGATCGTTTCGATGAAGGCTTGCGCCGTGACGTCGGGTTCTTCGGGCTGCTCTGGTTCTCGGCCGGCACAACCCTCGGCTCGGGTTGGCTCTTCGGAGCTTTCGTGGCGGTCACGATCGCGGGACCCGCTGCGCTCGTGGGCTGGGTGCTCGCAGCCGTTCTCATGACCCCGATTGCGCTCGTCTACGCCGAACTCGGCGCCATGTACCCCGAGAGCGGCGGACCCGGCCGCTTCACCCGCCACGCGTTCGGCAGCCTGGCGGGAGCGACCTTCGGCTGGTTCGCCTACCTCCAGGCGGCGACGATCGCTCCGATCGAGGTGCTCGCGGCGATCCAGTACCTCTCAACCAACTCGTGGGCGAACGGCCTCTACCACGCAGACACGGGGACCCTCAGTGCCTCGGGCTACGTGGTCGCGGTCGTCCTGATGGCCGGGTTCGTCACTCTGAATCTGCTGGGCATCCGTCTGCTGACACGGACCAACTCAGCCATCACGGTGTTCAAGCTCGCCATTCCGTCCCTGACGGCGCTGGCGCTGATCGTGGCCGGCTTCCACCTTCACAACTTCACCGCCGCCGGTGGCTTTTTCATCCACGGCGGGGCCGGCCCCGCGCAGGCGATCCTCAGTGCCATCACGGCCGGTGGTATTGCGTTCGCGGTGATGGGCTTCGAGGGAGCACTCGAGGTCGGCGGGGAGAGCAGCCGTCCCGAGCGAGATCTTCCCCGCGCCGTGTTCGGCGCTTTCGCCGTGTGCACGATCATCTATGTCGCGGTCCAGGTGGCTTTCATTGCCGCACTCCCTCCATCGCAACTCGCCCATCTCCACACCTGGACCCAGCTGGCGACGGATCCGCAGCTCTCACGAGCTCCGTTCTTCGCTCTCGCCAGTCTGGTCGGGCTCGTCTGGCTCGCTTGGATCATGCGCGTGGACGCCGTCGTCTCCCCGAGTGGCACCGCGTTGGTCTATTTGACCGGGGCGTCGAGGCTCAGCTTCGGCTTGGGCAAGGACGGCTACGTGCCCAAGCTCTTCTTGGTCGAGGACCAGCGATCGGAGGTCCCACTTTGGGGGGTGGTGATGTCCGGAGCAATCGGCCTACTGTTCCTGTTGCCCTTCCCGAGCTGGGGCAAGCTCGTGAGCGTCGTGACCGGCGCGGTGGTGCTCATGTACGCGGGGGCGCCGCTTGCACTCGGCTCCCTTCGGCGCACGCAGCCCGAAGTGCCGCGGCCCTATCGGCTTCCCGCGGCCCGTTTGCTCGCACCGGCTTCCTTCGTTTTTGCCACCTGGATCGCCTACTGGTCAGGCTGGCAGACGATCTCGACCCTCTTGATCGCGTTGGTCCTGGGTTACGCACTGATGGGTATGGCCCGTTCACTGCACTTAGACTTCGAGCCGCCTCGGATCGAGTGGGCTGCAGCAGGGTGGATCTTTCCGTACCTCGGCTGTCTGGCGATCGTGTCGTACCTCGGGAACTTCGGCCATGGCGGGATCCTCGGCGGAGCCGGTCCCTTCAAGGACGTTTTCGTGGGCGGCCGCGGCGTCCTTCCGTTGTGGTGGGATATGGCCTGCCTTGCTGTCGTGAGCGTGGCTGTGTACGTCGGTGCCATGGCCCAGGGAAGTAAGAACCCGTCCTCCAGCCGAGGGCCGACCTGACGCTTAGGCGCGGGTGCTAGAAGGTGTCACAAAACCACCACGCGGGTGTGCGTTCGCTGGGATTCGCCGCACCTCTTACGAATCGGAAAACGGCTTCTGCCCATTGAACGTGACGTCGACTCCGCGCTTTTCGAGGTCCCGAAAGGCACGGGCCGTGAGCGACGCCAGGCATTCCAGCAGCACGCCGAGGAAGGCAGCGACGTCGGCCACGCGTTGCGCGTCGCCTTGGGCCGCCATCATCCGATGGCCTGCGTAGTCGATGGCGAGCCGACGCGTGTCCGGGGTCACCTCACCGTCCGCGCTAATGGATCTGATCAAGGCGAAGGCTGCTTTCTCGGCGTCCGCCCCGATCGATTGGTTCGATGGCTCAGGGACCTCGTCGTCTTCCATGCCCGCCCAAGCTAGGCGTTGGCGTCGACGACGTACTCAGGCGAAGGCAACGGCGGCGAGCGGCGCCACGACGACGGCGACGCCGAGCCCGGCAACGAGAACAGCGCTGCTCTTCGAACACGGACGATCCTCAAGGAGACGCGAGACCCGCTCGACGACACCGGAACCCGCTGCGGCAAAGGCGCAGCCCGGAGCCCATCCGTGCGTGGCCATCTCCACGAGTGCCGCAGCAAGCGGTCGCCTCCCGCCACGGCGAGCAGAGAAGTCGTCAGCCGCCATCTCGAGCAGCAGAGAAATGTGTGACGGGGCGTATCTCGCATAGGGAATCCAGCTGAAGAGCCTGCTCACTCCCGCCATCGGCAGCATCACCAGCCCATGGCGCTCGTGCGCATGTGCGCGCTCATGATGGATGACAGCCCACAGCTCGTCGGGCTCGAGCAGCGTCACTGTCCCGTCGCTCAGCACGATCCTCGGATGGACCCCGGGAAGGCAGTACGCGACCGCCCTCTCGTCGACGAGGAACTCGGTCCCCGGGTAATGCGGCGACTCGTAGGTGACGAGGTCCAGCAGCTTCCTGTGCCGCGCGCGCCGCCGGATCGTTCGCATCGTCACCACGGCGAAGCACACGCCGAGCACGAGCGCGAGATCCGCGGCGAGCGTCAGGCCCAGCGCGTCATAGAGACCGAGGCCTTGGAGCGGCCGGCCGCCGAAGATCCCCTTCACAAGCTCGGTCACTCCCCCCGCGAAGCCCACCCGGTAGCGGCTCACAGCCAGGGCCAGCCCGGCGGCGATGCCCGACAGAATGGAACCGAGGCCAACACCTTGCCAGAGCACCACCCCACACCGGGGGACGTGCTGGAGCCACCGGGCGCGTGAGAGCCACACGCTTGCGGGCCCGAGGAGCAACGCCGAGAAGCCCCCCAACAGGCCTGCCAACACCACGAGCGTCATCGCCGCCCGCCATCCGCCTTTGGCGCCCGTCCCAACGCCTCACGCAGAACCCGAGCCTCCGACGGCGACACCGACTCGGCGAACCGCGCCAAGACGTCGCTCCGGTTCCCGGCC